>JAICKR010000141.1 GCA_025927835.1 Jatrophihabitans sp.
CTGGTCGAGGCGTGCAGTCAGCTGTCGGACACCGTGGCCGGGCAGGTCGAGGACCGGGTGCTGTCGCGGGCGCCGGAGCAGTCGCTGTCCCAGTTCGGTGCCAGTGTGCGCCGCGCGGTGCTCGCCCTCGCCCCGAAAACGGCCGACGAAGAACACCAGGACGCGCGTGAGGCACGCCGGGTCGTGTTCACCCACCAGCCCGACGGCACCAGCGAACTGTGGGCCACCGGCCTGCTCGGCGCGGACGCCGTCGCGATGCAGACCGCGCTACGCACCCTCGCGACCGGCTGGAAGGCCGCGCACCCGGACGACGACCGCACGAGCGAGCAGCGCGAGGCCGACGCGCTGGTCGCGCTCGTGCTCGGCCAGCCCGACGCCGCCACCGGCGTCACGCTGCGCCCGCACATCAACGTCACCGTCGCCGCGTCCACCCTGCTCGGCGCCGACGAGCAGCCCGGCGACCTCGACGGGCACGGCGCGATCCCCGCCGCCCTCGCCCGCGCGTTGGCGGCCGACCCGGGCGGCACCTGGCGCCGGCTACTCACCGACAACAACCACCGCCTCATCGACGTCACCGCCCGCACCTACCGGCCACCGGCCAACATGGCCCGCCTCGTCCGCGCCCAACGACCGAGATGCTGCTTCCCGGGCTGTCGCCGCCGCGCCGCATTCTGCGAACTCGACCACGTCCACGACTGGCAACACGGCGGCCCGACCGCACCAGCGAACCTGCAACCCCTCTGCGCCCGACATCACCACCTCAAACACGAAGCCGGCTGGTCGGTCAGCCACGACCCCGACGGCACCACCACCTGGACTTCGCCGACCGGCCACACCTACACCCGACCACCCGACGAACTCCCCATCGACACCACCAGCGACCCACCCGACAACGAAGCCGCCTGACTTCGCCTGCCATAAGGTCGACAATGCTCGTGATGCCTCGACGTGAGCCGGGAGGCGGCGATGGGTAACCAGCGGCGATCCGAGGGCGTGCGCATCGTCGGCCCCGACGAGTTCGATGAGAACACCCCGCAAACCGCCGGCATGCACAGGCAGGCTGCGATCACCGCGACGTTGGCCGGCGCGTCGAAGATCTGGGCAGGCGTGGTGACCATCGAGCCGGATGCGCGTACCGGTCCGCATCACCACGGACCGCTGGAGAGCGTGATCTATGTGGTCCAGGGACTCGCGCGGATGCGATGGGGCAACGATCTCGAATTCGTCGCCGAGGCCAGTGCCGGCGAGTTCATCTATGTGCCACCGTTCGTGCCGCATCAGGAGATCAACGGCAGCACCGACGGCCACCTCCAATGCGTCGTCGTGCGCAGCGATCAGGAACCGGTGGTCGTGAACCTCGACATCGACGCCGTGGACGTCCCGACCCGGATCGTCTGGACGGATCCCCACCACCCGTGAGTATCGGCTGGACGAGGCCAGGCCGGGTGCGAGCGCCCGCCGTGACAGGCCGCAAGCTCGACACCCGTGCTTCGATACAGCCATGACCGAGAACTTCCCGCGCGTCGTGTCGGCCAGCCGTGACATCGGCACCAGCGCCGAGCGCATCTTCGAACTCATCGCCAACCCGGAACAGCAGCCGGAGTGGGACGGCAACGACAACCTGTCCGAAGCGGTCCACGGCGAGCGCATCCGCGGCGTCGGCGACGTGTTCGTCATGGCCACGACCTCCGGCACCACGCGGGAGAACCACGTCGTCGAGTTCATCGAGGCGCGCCGCATCGCGTGGAAGCCCGCAGCGCCGGGCCAGCCGCCGTTCGGCCAGCTGTGGCGCTGGGAGCTCGAGCCGATCAACTCCTCGCGCACCCGCGTCACGCACACCTACGACTGGACGCAACTGAGCGACGAGTCGCGCATACCGCGCGCGCAGGCGACGACCGCGAACAAGCTGCAGGCCTCGCTGGTCCGGCTCGCCCAACTCGCCGAGAGCTACTGAAGGCATGCGCATCGCGGTCATCGGTACCGGCAACATCGGTACCACCCTCGCCGCCGCTCTTGCACGGGCAGGCCACGACGTGGTCCTGGGCTCGCGCACCCCGAGGGGCGCAACAGCCGACGGCCCGCCGGCGGTGGAGGTCGCGATTGCGCTCGAAGGTGCAGACGTGGTGCTGCTGGCCATCCCGGCTCGCGCCGTCGGCGACTTTCTCGAAGCCCACGCGGCGCGCATCGACGGCACACTGATCATCGACGCGACCAACAACGTCGGCGCGGACACCGCGAACGCGGCCGAGGCGATCGCCGCCGCCGCACCGCGGGCGCGCTACGCGCGCGCGTTCAACACGCTCGGGTGGGAGAACTTCGCGAATCCCAGCTTCGACGGCGTCGCCGCCGACCTGTTCTTCTCCGCGGCGGACGCCGACCGCGAGGTCGTCGAGCAGTTGATCTCGGACGTCGGGCTGCGCCCGGCCTACCTCGGCCCGGGCAAGCAGGATCTCGTCGACAGCCTGCTGCCGCTCTGGTTCACGCTCGCCCAGCTACGCGGCGATCGGCACCTCGCGTTTCGGGTCTTGCACGACTGAGCGGCCCGAACGCGACGCGGCGCGATGTCACGGCTCGTCGGACACCGCGACGGGGTGCGTGACGCGGTCGGCGACTGCGACGGCGACGATCACGGCCACCGAGCAGATGGCCAGCGTCACCCGCGTCACGTGCGGAGCGAGCACGGCGAGGACGACGAGCGCGGCGATGCCGCCCAACCGCGGCCACGACAACCGCTGCCACACGACGGCTTTGAACAGGGCGTGACCGGCGAGGAACAGTGCGACGCCGCCGAGCAGCAGCCAGGCGAACACGGCGTCCCCGCGCGCGGTGGGATCCTCGAACAGCCGCTCGCCCGCACTCGCCTCGACGATGATGCCGCCGATGATCACCGGGTGGATCCAGTGGAACGCGTTGCGGGCCAGCCGCCCCGGGTCGTCCGACGATTCGATCTCGCGCGCGCTGTCCGCGGCGGCGCGGTCGAAGTAGATCCACCACAGCCCGACGGCACCGGCGAACGCCGTGACGAAGGTCAGGACGCTATGGCCGGTCGGGTGCTCGATCTCCAACCGGCGGCCGATCACGATGATCGACTCGCCGAGCGCGATGAGCACGAACGCCTGGCAGCGCTCCGCGAAGTGCGAACCGCTGATCGTCCAGTCTGTCGTCTCGGACCGGCCGAGGCCGGGGACGTAGAACCCGACCGCCGCGCCGGCGAGATCGATCGCGACGGACGTGGCCCACAAGGCCTCGCGCGCGTGGCCGTCGACTGCAGCGCCGGAGAGCATGACCACGCTGCTCACCGCCGTCCACGGCAGGATGCGCACGAACACCGGTTGCAGCTGCTCCCCGCGCAGCGCGACGATGATGAAGATCGCCCGGCCGGCCTGCATGGCCACGTACGTGCCGGCGACGAGCCAGCCGCGATCGGCGAACGCGAACGGAATGCCGGCCGCCAGGACGAGACTGCCGAGCATGACCACCACGAGCATGGCCCGCGCCGGCGTGCGGTTCGGGTCGAGGTAGTTCACCGCCCAGGTCGTGTAGACCCAGACCTGCCAGACCATCGCGAGCAGCACCGCGGTCTGCACCGCACCGTCCGCCGTGTGGTGCTCGGACAGCGTCCGCGACAGCTGGGTCACCGCGAAGACGTAGACGAGGTCGAAGAACAACTCGACGTTGGTGACCTCGTCCGCGCCGTCCCCGCGCAGCAGCGTCGCTCTAGACATCACGGGCGTCACTATGCCGCCTTTCCCGGCGCTGGGTTTGAAAGTATGTCGGGGTGCAACGTACGGAGGCCGTCGTCGACCTGGCCGCGATTCGCGACAACGTCGCGCGCATGAAGGCCGGCACGCCGGCCGAGCTGATGGCCGTCGTCAAGGCGGACGGCTACGGGCACGGGCTCGTGCCGTCCGCGCGCGCCGCCGTCGAGGGCGGCGCCACCTGGCTCGGCACCGCGATCGTCGACGAGGCCGTCGCGCTACGCGGAGCGGGGCTGACCGTGCCGCTGCTGTCCTGGCTCTGGACGCCCGGCGAGGCGGACGTGGCGCGCCGAGCGCTCGCCGCGGATGTCGACCTCTCGGTGAGCAGCCTTTGGCAGCTCGAGACGGTGACCGCCGCGGTTCGCGACTCAGGCGTCCCGGCACGCGTCCACCTCAAGGTCGACACCGGGCTGTCGCGCAACGGCAGCTACGTCGACGACTGGCCCGAACTCGTCACCGCCGCCGCGAAGGCGCAGTCGGCCGGCGAGGTGACCGTCGTGGGGGTGTGGTCGCACTTCGCCTACGCGGACGCACCGGGGCACGAAACGATCGCGAAGCAGCTCCGGGCCTTCGGCGCGGCCGTCGACGCCGCGGCTCGCGCCGGCGTCGAGCCGCAGCTGCGCCACATCGCGAACTCCGCCGCCACCCTCACCCTGCCCGAGGCGCACTTCGATCTCGTCCGGCCCGGCATCGCGGTGTACGGGCTGTCGCCGGTCGCCGATCAGCATGGACTCACGCCGGCGATGACCCTGCGCGCCGCGGCCGCCGGCGTGAAGCGTGTGCGCGCCGGCGAGGGCGTGTCCTACGGGCACGAGTACACGACCACCCGCGACACCACGCTGGTGCTGGTGCCGCTCGGCTACGCCGACGGCGTGCCGCGGCACGCGTCGAACGTCGGCCCGGTGTGGGTCAACGGCGCGCGGTTCACCGTCGCCGGACGGGTGTGCATGGACCAGATCGTCGTCGACGTCGGCGACCTGCCGGTCACGCCGGGCGATCCCGTCGTGCTCTTCGGGCCCGGACGCGACGGCGAGCCGACCGCGCAGGACTGGGCCGACGCGGTCGGCACGATCCACTACGAGATCGTCACGCGCATCGGGCCGCGCGTGACGCGGACCTACGTGTGAGCGAGGTCGTCTCGCTGCCCACGGTCGCGGACACCCAGGCGTTCGGGGCGCGGCTCGGCGCGCTCGTCCGGGCCGGCGACCTGGTGATCCTCAGCGGGCCGCTGGGGTCGGGCAAGACCGCGCTCGTGCAGGGCATCGGCGCCGGCATGCACGTGCGGGGCAGCATCGCCTCGCCCACCTTCGTCATCGCGCGGGTGCACCCGCCGCAGGCCGCAGGCGACCCGACGCTGGTGCACGTCGATGCGTACCGCATCGGTTCGCTGGACGAGCTCGACGATCTCGACCTGGACGCCGACGTGCAGAGCTCGGTGACCGTCGTCGAGTGGGGTGCCGGGTTGGCCGAGGACCTCACCGAGACGCGGCTGCTCGTCGAACTCGCCCGCGCCGCAGACACCGAGACCCGCACCGCCACGCTCACGCCGTACGGCGGCGACTGGGCTGCGCGCATCCAGCAACTACCCTGAGTTCTCGTGCTCGTACTGGCGATCGACACCTCCTCGCCGGCCGTGACGGCTGCACTCGTCACGACCGACGGCGAGGTCGTGGCCGCACGCAGCCGGCTCGCGCCGCGCGGGCACGGCGAGCTGCTCGCGCCGTCGATCGCCGACTGCCTGGCCGGTGCCGCCGGCGAAGTCGGCGCGGTCGTGGCCGGCATCGGCCCGGGCCCGTATACCGGTCTGCGGGTCGGGCTGGTCACCGCGGCGGCCTTCGCGCACGCGCGCGGCATCCCGGCCTACGGCGTCTGCTCGCTGGACGCGATCGATTCGCGCGCCGAGGGTGCGTCGGTCGTGGTCACCGACGCGCGGCGCCGGGAGGTCTACTGGGCGCGCTACCAGGACGGCGCACGGGTCGACGGGCCGCACGTCGCGCACCCGCACGAGGTGCCGCTCGACGGCGTCTCGGCCATCGCCGGCGCCGGGATCGACCTGTATCCCGACGCCTGGCCTGCCGAGCTCACCCGGCTGCCCTCGCGCCACCCAGACCCGGCGCGCCTCGCCGCGCTCGCTTGGGATCGCGCGCGCGCCGGTGCGGAATCAGAACCGCTGGCGCCGCTGTACCTCCGCCGCCCGGATGCCGTCGTCCCGGGCGCGCCCAAGCCGGTGAGCCAGCGATGACGGCCGGCGTGCATGTCCGCCTGGTGCCGATGACCGCCGCCCACATCGACGCGCTGATGCCCTTCGAGCGCGACATGTTCGGGACCGAGGCCTGGACCCGCGCCGGCTACCAGTCCGAACTCGCCGACACGCGGCACCGCTACTACATCGCCGCGGAGGGGCCGGCCGGCGAGCTCGTCGGTTGGGCGGGCGTCATGGTCATCGGCGAGACGGCCGAGATCCTGACGGTGGGCGTGGTGCCCGGAGCCCGCCGGGGTGGGATCGCGCGGTTGATGGCGGCCGGCCTGCTGGCCGAGGCGATGCGCCGCGGCGCGGTCGAGGCGTTCCTCGAGGTGCGGGTCGACAACGTCCCCGCGCGGGCGCTCTACACGAGCGAGGGTTTCGCCGATGTGGGCGTGCGCCGCGGCTACTACGACGCCGGACGGGTCGATGGCGTGACGATGCGCAAGGACCTGCAGCCATGACCGTTGTGATGGGCATCGAGACCTCCTGCGACGAGACCGGCGTCGGCTTCGTCGAGGACGGCGTGCTGCTCGGCGACGCGCTCGCCTCGAGCATGGACGAGCACGCCCGCTTCGGCGGGGTCGTCCCCGAGATCGCCGCCCGCGCACACCTACAGGCCATGGTCCCCACCGTCCGGGCTGCGCTCGACAAGGCCGGGCTCGGCCTGGATGACGTCGGCGCGGTCGCGGTCACGGCCGGCCCCGGGCTGGCCACCGCGCTGCACGTCGGCGTCGCCGCCGCGAAGTCCTACGCGCTCGCGCTGGGCGTGCCGCTCTACGGCGTGCACCACCTGGCCGGGCACGCCGCGGCGGACACGCTCGAGCACGGCTCGCTGCCCGACCGCTCGGTCGCGCTCATCGTCTCCGGCGGGCACACCTCGCTGCTGTTCGTACGCGATCTCGTCCGCACGCCGATCGTGCACCTGTCCGACACGTTCGACGACGCCGCCGGCGAGGCGTTCGACAAGGTCGCGCGGCTCATCGGGCTGCCCTACCCGGGCGGGCCGTCCATCGACCGCGCCGCGCGCGAGGGCAACGCCGGCGCCGTCGCGTTCCCCCGGCCACTCACCGCACCCGGTGACCCGGAACTGGGGTTCTCGTTCTCCGGGCTGAAGACCGCGGTCGCCCGCTACGTCGAGAAGCACCCGGACACCGACGTCAACGACGTTGCGGCGAGCTTCCAGGAGGCCGTCGCGGACGTGCTCACCACCAAGGCGTTGCGCGCCTGCCGCCGGGAGGAGGTGGACACGCTCGTGGTCGTCGGCGGGGTCGCGGCCAACAGCCGCATCCGCGCCCTCGCGCAGGAGCGCTGCGACACCGCCGGTGTCGAGCTGCGCATCCCGCCGATGCGGCTGTGCACCGACAACGGCGCGATGATCGCGGCGATCGGCGACCTGCTGGTGCGCGACGGCGCGAAGCCGTCCGGGCTCGAGTTCTCCGCGGTGCCCACCATCGAGCTGCAGCAGGCGCAGCTGTGCTGACCCTGATGTGGGAGGCGAAAGCGGCCGAGGGGCGAGCGGAGGAGTTGCTCGCCTGGGTGCTCGAACACGCCGCGCCGGGCGCCCGGGTCTACCGCAGCGCGGATGCGCGAGTTGTGGTCGTCGACGACAGCAACACGGCGCTGCCCGAGGCGCCCGCCGAACTCCTCGACCGGCCGGCGCACGAGTGGCGCTTCACACCCGTCCCACGGTGAGCTTGCACCTGCCGACGAAGCGAAGCACAGTGCAACGGTGAGCGAGACTCCCGAGCGCCGGCGGCCGCGGCCGGGCAACCCGGTCCAGCTGGCCAAACGTGTCTCCCATACGGCGCGCAACGTCGCCGAGGTGATGCGCTTCGGCGGGCTGGAGACCGACGAGGTCGAGTCGCCGTACACGGTGGTGGCCGAGCGGCCGACCTACCGGCTGCGGCACTACTTCGCCGACGACGCGCCCGCCGACGCGGTGCCGGTGCTGCTCATCCCGCCGCTGATGATGGCCACCGAGGTATGGGACGTCTCGCCCGCCACGTCCGCTGTCGCCGCGCTGCACGGCACGGGTATCGACCCGTGGGTGATCGACTTCGGCGACCCCGGTCACGAGCCGGGCGGCCTGGAGCGCAACCTCACCGATCACGTGCTCGCGGTCAGCGACGCCGTCGAGCGGGTGAACGAGGCGACCGGGCATTCCGTGGTGCTCGGCGGCTACTCGCAGGGTGGCATGTTCGCCTACCAGACCGCGGCCTACCGGCGCGGCAAGGGCATCGACTCGCTCGTCACCTTCGGCTCGCCGGCCGACACGACCGCCCCGCTGCCGATCCCGCTCTCGCCGGAGGTCGTCTCCCGGGTCGCGGGGGAGCTCGTAGACAGCGGGCTGCTGCGCCGCGTCGCGCTGCCCAGCTGGGCGGTGCGGCTCGGGTTCAAGATGCTCAGCCCGGCGAAGTCGGTGCAGGGCCGGGTGCAGTTCCTGCTGGCACTGCACGACCGCGATGCACTGCTGCCCCGCGAGCGGCAGCGCCGCTTCCTCGACCAGACGGGCTGGACGGCCTACTCCGGCCCGGCCATCGCCGAGCTGCTCGAGCAGTTCGTCACGCACAATCGGATGCTCGAGGGCGGGTTCGTCATCGACGACCGGCTCGTCACGCTCGCCGACATCGACGTGCCGATCCTCACCTTCGTCGGCTCGACCGACACCATCGGCCACCCGGACGCGGTGCGCGCGATCCGCCGCGCCGCTCCGCGGGCGCAGGTCTACGAGGTCACGTTGCCCACCGGCCACTTCGGGCTCGTCGTCGGGTCGACCGCGTCCAGGACCACCTGGCCGACGGTGGCCGAGTGGGTCGCCTGGCGGCGCGGCGACGACGAGCTGCCGGAGTCGATCC
>JAICKR010000204.1 GCA_025927835.1 Jatrophihabitans sp.
GGGCCGGGGCCGAGATCGGGGACGTCCGGAAACGCCTCCCGGGCGTCGATGAGGTCGAGGCCGGCGACGACGTCGGTCGTCTCGGCCGGGTGCGGGGAGCACGTCACGTAGGCGACGATCCCGCCGGGACGGGTCAGCCGCAGTGCCGCGTCGAGCAGCTGGCGCTGCAGTTGGGCGAGCTCGCCGACGTCACCGGGTTGCCTGCGCCAGCGCGCCTCGGGCCTGCGGCGCAGGGCACCGAGCCCGGTGCAGGGGGCGTCCACGAGCACCCGGTCGTAGCCGCCGTCGATGGGCGGGAGGTCGCGCGCGTCCCCGACCCGGACCTCGACCTGCCACGGCTCGGTGACGCGGCGGACGAGCGCGGCGCGGTGGTCGCGCAGCTCGTTCGCGGTCAGGCGTGCGCCGCGTTCGGCGGCCAGCGCAGCGAGCAGCGCGGCCTTGCCGCCGGGCCCGGCGCAGAGATCGAGCCAGCGCTCGTCGCGCCCGTCCAGTGGCGCCGCGGCGAGCGCGAGCGCACACAGCTGGCTGCCCTCGTCCTGCACGCCGGCGCGCCGCGCCGTGATCGCGGGCAGCGCGGCCGGGTCGCCGCCGGACATGCGTACCGCGTACGGCGAGAACGGTCCCGGCTCCCCGCCGGCCTGGGCGAGCAGCTCGGCACGCTCGATGCGGCCCGGCCAGGCGACGAGATGCGTGAGCGGCCGCTCCTCGTCGGCGGCGAGCGCACGCGACGTCTCGTCGAGGTCGCCGCCGAGCGCCGCGGCGAACGCGTCGACGATCCAATCCGGATGCGCCGTGCGCAGCGCGAGTGCCCGCGTCGGCGCGGCGCCCGCGGTCAGTTCGTCCAGCCACGCGTCCCAGCTGTAGGCCACCACCCGGCGCAGGACGGCGTTGACGAAGCCACCCGCGCGCCGGAGCCCGGAGCCGCGGGCCAGGTCGACCGTGGTGGCCACCGCGGCGTGCGAGGGGACGCGGGTGCGCAGCGCCTGGTAGGCGCCGAGGCGAAGCAGATCGCGGACCGCCGGCTCGACGTCGGCGGCGGGCCGGTCGACACAGCACGCCAGGATCTCGTCGAGCGTGCCGACCGCGCGCAGCGTGCCGTAGCCGAGCTCGGTGGCGAACGCGGCGTCGCGCCCGCTGAGCCGCCGCGCCGCCATGATGCGCGGCAGGGCGAGGTTGGCGTACGCGTCCTGCTCGGCCACCGCCCGCAGCAACTCGAAGGCGGCCAGCCGCGCCGGGTCGGGTGCGTTGCCGCGATCAGCCAAGACGCGCGCCGTCCACCCGCGCGCCGCGCGCCCAGTCGGCGGCGGCCATGGCCCGCTTGCCGGGCGGTTGCACCTGCCCGAGCGCGACGTCGGTCGTCGCGGTGCCGACCGTGACCGTGGTGCGGCTGGCCCGCAACTGTCCCGGTTCGAGGTCGTGGCTGTCGCACAGCCGCATCGGGCCGAGCTTGAGCCGCGCGCCGTCGAGCGTGGTCCACGCGCCGGGTGCGGGCGTGCACGCGCGCACCAGCCGATCGAGGTGCCGGGCCGGCTGTGTCCAGTCGACCTTCGCGTCGGCGACGGTGACCTTCGGCGCCACCGAGACGCCGTCCGCCGGCTGCGGTACGGCGACCGCGGTGCCGTCCTCGATGCCGTCGAGCGTGGCGACCATGAGCCCGGCGCCGCTGTCGGCGAGCCGCGCGAGCAGGTCGCCCGCGGTGTCGTCGGGCCGGATCGTCTCTGTCAGCACGCCGAACACGGGCCCGGTGTCGAGGCCCGCCTCGATCAGGAAGGTCGATGCTCCGGTCACGTCGTCACCACGCAGGATCGCGTGCTGTACCGGCGCGGCACCACGCCAGGCCGGCAGCAACGAGAAGTGCAGGTTCACCCACCCGTGGCGCGGCACCGCGAGCGCGTCCGGGCGCAGCAGCGCGCCGTACGCGACGACCGGGCAGCATTCCGGCGCGAGGCCGGCGAGCCGGTCGAGGAACTCCGGATCGGACGGCCGGGCGGGCGTCAGCACCGGCACGCCCGCCTCGCGCGCGAGGGCGGCGACCGGCGATTCGCTCTCGTGCCGGCCGCGGCCGGCCGGCGCCGGAGGGCGGGTGATCACCGCGCAGACGTCGTGCCGGGACGAGTCGAGCAGCGCGCGCAGCGTCGGCACCGCCGGCTCGGGCGTGCCGGCGAACGCGACTCTCACGGCAGGATGCCGCGACCGGCCGAGGCGTGCGGGCTCACCTTGATCGTCGGGTTGGCCAGGTCGGCCCACGGCGCGTCGCGGATCGCGCGCATCGCGGCCTTGCGCGTGTCGGCGTCGAGCCGGTCGACGAACAGCACGCCGTCCAGGTGGTCGGTCTCGTGCTGGACACAGCGGGCGAGGTTCGCGGTGCCCTCGACGGTGATCGGGTCGCCGAACATGTTCTGGCCGTGCGCGACGACGTGCGCCTTGCGCTTGCAGTCGAAGGTCAGGCCGGGGATGGACAGGCAGCCCTCCGGGCCGTCCTGCTCCTCGTCGCTCGGGAAGTGCAGCACGGGATTGACGAGATGCCCGGACATCGAGTCGTCGACGTGGTAGGTGAATACCCGCAGCCCGACGCCGATCTGCGGTGCCGCCAGGCCCTGCCCCGGCGCGTCCAGCATGGTGGCGGACAGATCCGCGACGAGCGTGCGCAACTCCTTGTCGAAGTCGACGACCTGCTCGGCGGCGGTCCGCAGGACCGGGTCGCCGAACAGGCGGATGGGCTGCACCGTCACGGTGTCCGAGTCTAGAGAGTGGCGGGTTCCACTCCCATTGACCGTGCGGGCGCAGCGACAGATAGTTAGAGTGGCTAACGAAAGGAAGGTCTTCTTGCGTCACTCAGCCGCCCACGATCGGCGCGTCGCACTCTCCGTGACGACGGTCGGCATCCTCGCCGCAACCCTCAACTCCTCGATCCTGTTGATCTCGCTGCCCGCGATCTTCCGAGGGTTGGGGCTGGACCCGCTGGCGCCGCAGAACATCTCCTACCTGCTCTGGATGCTGATGGGCTTCCTGCTCGTCACCGCGGTGCTGGTCGTGACGTTCGGCCGGCTCGGCGACCAGTACGGCCGGGCCAGGCTGTTCAACCTCGGCTTTCTGATCTTCACGCTCGGCTCCATCGGCTGCGCGCTCGTGTTCAACGGCGGTTCGGCAGGTGCGCTCGAGATCATCATCCTGCGCATCGTCCAGGGCGTGGGCGGGGCGATGCTCACCGCGAACTCGACCGCGATCATCACCGACGCGTTCCCCGCCGACCGGCGCGGCTTCGCGCTCGGCGTCAACCAGGTGGCCGCGCTGGTCGGCATGTTCCTCGGCCTCGTCATCGGCGGCGTGCTGTCCGAACTCGACTGGCGCGCGGTGTTCTGGGTCAGCGTGCCGGTCGGTGTCTGGGGCACCTGGATCGGCTACCGAACGCTGCACGACAAGCCGCGCGACCGGGCGAACCGCGTCGTCATCGACTGGTGGGGCAACGCGACGTTCGGTGTCGGGCTGATCGCGGTGCTGGTCGCGATCACCTACGGGCTGCAGCCCTACGGCGGGCACACGATGGGCTGGACGTCGCCGAAGGTGCTCACCGGGTTGTTCCTCGGCGTCGCGCTGCTCATCGCGTTCGGCTTCATCGAAACGCGAGTCGCCGACCCGATGATCAACCTGCGGCTGTTCCGCATCCGCGCGTTCGCCGCGGGCCAGGCGGTGAACCTGCTCACCGCGATGTCGCGCGGCGGGCTGCAGTTCATGCTGATCATCTGGCTGCAGGGCATCTGGCTGCCGCTGCACGGCTACAACTTCGAGGACACACCGCTGTGGGCCGGCATCTACATGCTGCCGCTCACCGTCGGTTTCCTCATCGCCGGACCCGCATCGGGCGCGGTGTCCGACCGGCTCGGTGCGCGCGCGTTCGCCACCGGCGGGCTGCTGCTCACCGCGGTGACGTTCGCCGGGCTCATCGTGCTGCCCGCCGACTTCAACTACACGGTCTTCGCCCCGCTGCTCGCGTTCAACGGCATCGGCACCGGCCTGGTGGCCGCACCGAACACCGCGGCGATCATGAACGCGGTGCCCGCCGACCAACGCGGCGCCGCGTCGGGTATCCGCGCCACCGGCATGAACGCCGGCATGGTGCTGTCGATGGGCGCGTTCTTCACGCTCATGGCGATCGGGCTGTCCAGCCGGCTGCCTGCGGCACTGACCCACGGGCTCACCGCGGCCGGCGTCTCGCCGCACGCCGCCGATACCGCATCTCACGTCTCGCCGGTCGCCACGCTGTTCGCCGCGTTCCTCGGCGACAACCCGGTGCGCCAGCTCGTCCCTGACCCCGGCCCGCACGCGCACACCGCCGTCATCTACGGGCAGAAGTTCTTCCCCGGCCTGATCTCCGACCCGTTCCGGCACGGCCTGCTCATCGCGTTCGGCGCGTCGATCATCATGCTGCTCATCGCGGCCGCCGCCTCGATGATGCGCGGCGAACGATATGTGCACGAGGACGAGCCGCAGCACGAATCACTCGTGCACGCCGCCGCGCGCGAGGGCGAGGCGCTGGCTGTGCCCGCCGTACTCGACGGCGAGATCGCCTACCACGACGCCGTTGCGCGAGGTCGCTCGTCCGGCTAGCCGTCGTGCCCGCACCGGTTCCACGGCATCAGGACAGCTCTTCCTCGGCCTGACGGATCGCGCGGATCGCGGCCTGGTCGGCGACGCGCTGCTCGTACTCCGCACGCGCGTCGTGGTCGACCGAGGTGAGGGCACGCGCGTCGTCGAGCAGCCGCCGGCCCAGCCGGAACA
>JAICKR010000202.1 GCA_025927835.1 Jatrophihabitans sp.
CGAGGGCGTCCCACGCGTACAGCGATGAGCCACCGGTCAGGACGGTGGTCCTCGCTTTCAGCGCGGCCAGAGATTCGATGAGTTGCTCCTTGGTGAACCGGGACCTGATCACACACAGGTCCTGCGGATAGCGCGGCGACAATGCTTTCCGCACCCGGGACGGATCGCCCGGGGTGATGACGTAGGCGACGGCGACCGGTAGCGGTCGGGGTCCGGCCCTGGCGGTCCCTGCGACGTGACCGTCAGCTTGCCGTTGCGGTAGAGCCCGGTGAGCGTGACATCTCCGTACGCGGTGCCGTGGATGGTCCTGCGATTGCTCAGCCGGTGCAGGTCGACGCCGACCACCTCGACGCCGGGGCAGGGTGCACGGCTCTCCGTGATCACCGACGCGTACGGATCGCAGAAGCGGACCGGTCTACCGGGTGCCGCCTCGATGCCGCTGTCCCCGACCACGGTGTCGCCGTCGTGTCACGACGAGGCCGGCCGCCTGCCCGGAGGGCACCGGCCGATCCACGAATCGCGCGAGTGAAGTGGGCGGGGAACTGCGCGAGCTGCTGTCGCTTGTCGTGACGACCAGAATCACGGCGCCGCCCGTGACCACCGCTTGCCACAGCGACGATCGCCCACCACGCCGCGTGACGGCGCGGAGCGAGGGCGGTGGACTCGGCCACGGCTAGGTCCAGGGGCCGATGCCGGAGATCTTGGTGGGCGTGATGCGCAGGATGTAGCCCGGCGGGTGGTCCGAGCCGGGCGGAAACACCGTGTCGGGACCGAGATAGACGTGGGCAAGCTGCTGCAGCAACGGCGCCGCGCCGCCCTCGGTGACACGCGCGGTGCCGCGCACCACGAGGTACTCGGCGAGCCCCCACTCGTTCACGACGCCGTTCTCGACGGACAGGACGACGCGTGGGTCGCGGCGGGCGTTGCGCAGCTTGAGCCGGTCGTCGAGGTGACCACTCACGATCTCGTCACCGTCGAGGCCGACCCACACGACGCTCACCTGGGGGCTCCCGTCGGCATTGATCGTGGCGAGGTGCGCGACGTGCCCAGCCGTCAGCGCGGCCCGAGCCGCCGCGTTGAGCTCGCTCATGACCGGCCGACAAACCATCGGACGCGCAGGACGTCCACGGATTGCGCCTTGCCCTTCAACATCAGAACCTCCTGCTCACCGGTCACGTTCAGGTGTCTCGCGATTTCGGACGTCATGACCACCTCGCCCGGGCCGGCCCCGGCCTGTAGCCGTGCCGCGGTGTTGACCACATCGCCGACCGCCGTGAAATCGTGAACCGCGCCGTCGCCGATGTGCCCGATGAAGGCCTCGCCGAACGCCATTCCGATGCCGACGCCGAGTTCGGGTCCGTCCGTCGCGGACCCGTACCCCATGCTTTCGAGCAGCTCGCGCGCGTGGTCGGACATGACCTGGGAAATCTCGCCCGGCGTCGCAATGCCGGCGCGGCTTGTGGCGGCGGTGACGATCGGCGGCAGGTACAGGGCCATGACGGCATCACCGACGACCTTGTCGATCAACGCCTCTGGGAAGAAAACCTGTTCCGCGCAGGCATAGAACCGGCGCAGTACCGCGCGTGCTTCGGTCGCGCCCTGCTGCTCGGCGAACGACGTGAATCCTCGCAGGTCGGCGAACAACACGCCGATCTCGACCGTCACCCCGCCGGGCGGGGAGAGCTCGACGCACGAACTGCAGATGTTGGGGTTCTTCCCGGACGGCCGGTAACCGAACGGCCGCACGATCGTCGCGCCGACTCCCGCGAAGGGTGCACCGCAAAAGCCGCACCGTGGGCTGCTCGGAAGCGTGCGGAACAGACGCTTGACCGCCTGGCTGGACGGCTGGGCGAAGAACTCGAGGTAGGCCTGCCAATCGTCGGCGTCGAGCGGCTGGTCGCCACTCTTGCCGATTGAACGCCTGATGCGCTTTCGCACTGCGCGCTGCACACGTGCTGCCGCTCTCGACCCATCGGACCCCCGCATGCCACCAGGGTAGGCAGCTCCGGTCACTCGCGGGCCTCGGCGTTGTAGCCCGCAATACGCGCCCGCCGGACGGCCGTCGCCAACGGTCGCAGCGCGGACGCACGCGCCGCGATGCCGGTGCGGTCGATCGCACCGCCGGTCGGGTCGCTGAACGCCAGGTCGAGGATGGCCTGTAACCGCTCGGCCTGGGCGATCAGCGCGACCGCACGCGGTGGAAAACCCGGCGGGAGGTTGAGCCGCTCGCCGGCGCGGCGCGCGTCGTGCAGCGTGTCGGCGATGTCGTCGACCCAGCCCGCGACGTCGGCCGCGGACAACGCACTCGCACTGTCCCGGATGGCCGTCGTGAGCTCGTACTGCGCGTCCGCCACCGACACGAAGTCATCGGGCACCGCGTCGACCTCGAAGGCCTGCCACAGCACCGTCGCCGGCGCGCTGCTCGGCGCGTACTCGATGACCTCGGGCACTACCGCGAGTTGCCCTCCGACGACGGCTTCGCCCGTCTCGAGTGCCGCACTGCGGAACGCGGCCGGCCCCGGCACGCCACGCACGTCGCCGGCAACCGGCAACACCACGCGGACGCCCGACCCCCCGCGTCGCCACGAGATCAGCACCTCGCGCAGCGGCACGAGTTCGACGTCGTGAGCGAGCAGCCCGCCGACCTGGTGCGGCGCGTCGGAGCCGGTCACGGCGTCCGCGGCCTGATCGACGCTGACCCGGCCGGCGAAGAACGCGGCCGCCCACGCCGCGAGCGGACCCGAGCGAACCACCGGCACGGTGCGAGCGTAGGCCCACGCGTGTCGGCACCGGCCCGGTGCAGTTCTTCCGTAACGTCGCCACACGTGTATGAGCACGACGTCCTCGCCCAGCCCGCGCGACCGCGCCGGGAGGTGCCGCAGGTCGCGGCCGAAGCCGACCTCGTCGTAGAGACCGCGGACGGCCGGTTCTGCGGCGCGGTCGTCGATGTCGGCACCGCCGTGGACGCCGGGGAGAAACGCGACACGGTCACGCTCGAGGACCGGCACGGCAAGCGACGGGTGTTCCCGATGCTCCCGGCGGCGTTCCTGCTCGACGGACGGATCGTGACGCTCGTGCGCCCCGTGGCCGCACCGGCGGCGAAGACCGCGAAAGCTCGCACGGCGTCGGGATCGTTCGCCGTCGCGCACCAGCCGGCGCGCGTGGCCCGGGCCAGCCGCATCTGGGTCGAGGGCGTGCACGACGCGGCCCTCCTCGAACGCATCTGGGGCGACGACCTGCGCGTCGAGGGGGTGGTGGTGGAACCGCTCGACGGCATCGACCACCTCGCCGAGGCGGTGCGCGACTTCGGGCCCGGACCGGCCCGCCGCGTCGGCGTACTCGTCGATCACCTCGTCGCCGGCACGAAGGAACGCCGCATCGTGGACACGATCTGCGACCCGAACGTGCTGGTCACCGGCCACCCCTACGTCGACATCTGGCAGGCGGTGAAGCCGACCGCACTCGGTATCGACCGCTGGCCGACGGTCGCGCGCGGCACGAACTGGAAGGAGGGCATCTGCGCCGCACTGGGCGTCGCGGATCCGCGCGACATGTGGCGCCGGGTGCTCGCGAGCGTCGACAGCTACGCCGACGTCGAGGTGGCGTTGCTGCGAGCTGTGGAAGAACTCATCGACTTCGTGACCGACTGAGCGACGCTTGCGGAGCGAATATGGCGCTGAGCGACGCTTGCGGAGCGAATATGGCGCTGAGCGACGCTTGCGGAGCGAATATGGCGCTGAGCGACGCTTGCGCAGCGAATATGGCGCTGAGCGACGCTTGCGCAGCGAATGGGGACGCTGAGCGGCCCTGGTGGCGCGACGGTGCCATGCTTGAGGTATGCCTGCCTGGCTGTTCTGGCTGATCGCCGCCGGTGTGCTCGCCGCCGCGGAGATCCAGTCGCTGACCTTCGTGCTCATCATGTTCGCCGGCGGCGCGGTCGCCGGCTCGGTCGTCGCGGCGATCGGCGGCGGCGTGTTGCTCCAGGTGTTGGTCGCGGTTGCCGCGACGGTCGCGCTGCTCGTCGGCGTCCGGCCCGTCGCCCGCCGGCACCTCACGAGTGGCCCGGACACCGCTACCGGTTCCGACGCGCTCGTCGGTCAGCAGGCGATCGTGCTCAGCGAGGTCAACGCACATGACGGCCGGGTGCGGCTCAACGGCAGCGAATGGTCGGCGCGGGCGTACGACGAGCGGCAGGTGCTGGCGGCAGGCACCGTGGTACGGGTCATGAAGATCACTGGGGCAACGGCCGTCGTGCTGCACGAGGAGCCGTACATGGAGAAGGGCATCGAAGCATGAACGCAGGTGCGATCGCGGGGATCATCATCGCCGCCGTAGTGCTTCTCATCCTCATGCGGTCCGTGCGGATCGTGCCCCAGGCACGCGCCGCCGTCGTCGAGCGGCTCGGCCGCTACGTCCGCACCGCCACCCCGGGTCTCACCGTGCTGGTGCCCTTCGTCGACCGCATGCGTCCCCAGATCGACCTGCGCGAGCAGGTCGTCAGCTTCCCCCCGCAACCGGTGATCACGTCCGACAACCTCACGGTCGGCGTCGACTCGGTCATCTACTTCCAGGTCACCGACCCGCGCGCGGCGACCTACGAGATCCAGAACTACATCCAGGCCGTCGAGCAACTGACGATCACCACGCTGCGCAACGTGGTCGGCGCCCTCGATCTCGAGCAGACGCTGACCGGCCGCGATTCGATCAACACGCAATTGCGGGGCGTGCTGGACGAGGCAACCGGCCCATGGGGCATCCGGGTCGCTCGCGTGGAACTGAAGTCGATCGACCCGCCGCCGTCCATCCAGGAGGCGATGGAGGTGCAGATGCGCGCCGACCGAGCCAAGCGCGCGACGATTCTTACCGCGGAGGGGCAGCGCGAATCGGCGATCAAGACCGCGGAGGGCGACAAGGCGGCGCAGATCCTCAGTGCCGAAGGCAAGAAGCAATCGGTAATCCTGGCAGCCGAAGCCGAGCG
>JAICKR010000086.1 GCA_025927835.1 Jatrophihabitans sp.
AGATCAGCCCCTCTTCGCGGTACCAGTTCAGGATCGAGTCCATCGTGTCGTCGACGGACAGGATGAAGCAGGCGCTCACCTGCTGCGGGGAAGTCGTCCCGACGTTGAACCACACCGGCGAGTTGAAGCTGAACACCTGGTGCAACAGCATCCAGGTCAGCTCGTGCTCGAAGACCTCGGCGTCGGCGGCGGAGGCGAAGTAGCCGTGCTGCTCGCCCGCCGCGCGGTACTTGAGGACCACCCGGTCGATGAGCTGGCGCAGCGACCATTCCCGCACGTCGGTGCCCACCGCACCGCGGAAGTACTTCGTCGTCACGATGTTCGCCGCGTTCACCGACCAGAAGTCCGGGAACTCCACGCCGCGCTGCTCGAAGTTGATCGACCCGTCGCGCCAGTTCGTCATGACGACGTCGCGCCGCTCCCACGTCACCTCGTCGTAGGGATGCGCGCCGGCCGTGGTGTACACACGCTCGACCCGCAGCCCGTTGGCCGGGTGCACCGGCTTGGAGGTGGAGCGGGTCACGTCGGCCTCGGTCATGACGGGGGTCCTTCCTTCGGGTGTGGGGCGCGGCTGGCGGAGGGGCGGGGCGGGGTGGTGCGTAGCGTCCGTTCGGCTCACGGGGCATGCCCGCGATGCTCGGCGCGCAGGTCGAGGATGGCCTTCTCGAAGTCCTCGACACTGCTGAACGCCTGGTATACGGAGGCGAAGCGGAGGTAGGCGACCTCGTCGAGCTCACGCAGCGGGCCCAGGATCGACAGACCTACGTCGTCGCTGGGCACCTCGGCGGCGCCGGTGGCCCGGATGGCCTCCTCGACGGTCTGCGCGAGCTGGGCCAGCGCGTCCTCGTCGACGGGGCGGCCCTGACACGCCCGGCGCACGCCGTTGACGACCTTCTCGCGGCTGAACGGCTCGGTGACCCCGCTGCGCTTGATGACGGCGAGGGTCGCCTCTTCGAGGGTGGTGAACCGGCGTCCGCACTCCGGGCAGGCGCGGCGGCGGCGGATCACCTGACCCTCGTCCTGCTCGCGGGAGTCGGTGACGCGCGAGTCCGGATGGCGGCAGTAGGGGCATCGCATGGGTGCCGCCTCCCTCCGGAATCGAGGCCCTCTTGTGGAAAGAAGGTGGAAAACCTGTTCAGAACATCCGCTGCGCTGTGGGCCACAGCCAGATTTCTGTGGACCAACATGTGGAAGACTTACACCAGTGTAACTACTAGATGTAGGGGTCGAACACTAAAGCGGTGTGACCTGGAACGCAAGTAGGCGAGCACGGCGCGTCGGCCGGATCGGCCTACGGGATGCGCAGGACCTGCCCCGGCGTCAGGTCGGCCCCGATGAGGTGGTTGCGCCGCTGCAGCGCGGCCACCTCGGCCACCGGATCGCGATCGGGGGCGACCCGGGTCGCGATCGACCACAGCGTGTCGCCGACCTGGACGGTGACCGCCTGCGGCGCGGCCGGCGCCGCGCCGTGCTCGGGCGCGGACAGCGCGGCGAGCCAGACCAGCAGCCCGCCCAGCGCAGCCACCGCCGCGGTGATCGCCAGCACCCCGCGCCTGGTGAGCCGCAGCGGCGGCGTGGCGGCCACCGTGCGCGGGGGGTGCAGCACCGTGACGCTGGCCAGCCGGTCCGGCGCCTGGGGCACGAACGGGCGGGCGCGCTCGGGTACGGAGACGAGCGGTGCGAGCTCGGGAGCGACCGTCATCGGGAGCCTCCTCAAATCTGCCTATACTTCGAACGAACATTCGATAGAACGTCTATTCGAATGTGTAACAGAGGGGTCCGACAAAAACGGCACGCGGCGGCGTGTCGTTCGAACAAATGTTTGAGAAGGTCGGTCGGTCGGGCTAGCGTCGCTGGGGTCCGCACCGATCGGACGCACCCGACGAACAGCACGTCACAGAGCGGAGGCCATCGTGCCGAAGGACAACGCCGGAACCCGTTCCGGCCCGCAGCGCGCCGAGAGCGAGACCGAATCCCCGCAGCGGCGCCGGCCCGGCCGGCCGAAGGTCACCGAGCTCCCCGATCCCGTCACCGGGCTCACCAGGCGGCAGCAGGCGATCCTCGATGTCATCCGCGACTCGGTCGAACGGCGCGGGTACCCGCCGAGCATCCGCGAGATCTGCGAGTCCGCCGGGCTGGCCTCCACCTCGAGCGTCGCGCACCAGCTGTCGATGCTCGAGCGCAAGGGCTACCTGCGCCGCGACCCCAACCGGCCGCGCGCCGTCGACGTCCGCACCAACTCGGCGAAGCCGCACGACCCCGACCAGCCGGTGCCGAAGGCGGCGCGGCGCGCGCTGGCCGTCAGCGACGACGCACCCCGGGGCGACACGCCGGTGTTCGTGCCCGTGGTCGGCCGCATCGCGGCCGGCGGCCCGATCCTCGCCGAGCAGCTCATCGAGGACGTCTACCCGCTGCCGAAGGCGCTCGTCGGCGAGGGCACCCTGTTCATGGTCAAGGTGGTCGGCGACTCGATGATCGACGCCGCGATCACCGACGGCGACTGGGTGGTCGTGCGTCAGCAGCAGGACGCGGAGAACGGCGAGATCGTGGCCGCGATGATCGACGGCGAGGCGACGGTGAAGACGCTGCAGCGGAAGGACGGCCACGCCTGGCTGCTGCCACACAACCCCGCGTTCAGCCCGATCGACGGCGACGAAGCGGTGATCCTCGGGCGGGTCGTGACGGTGCTGCGCCGCGTCTGAGGGGCAGCGCCGCAGCCGGTGGGGCTACTTGCTCGGTGAGGGCCGCGGCCGGCTGCGCTGGGCGTCGTCGGAGCTCGCCTCGCGCTTGACGACGTCGGCTGCGGGCAATGCCTTTGGCTCGGTCTCGACCGCGTCGTCGGCCTCGGCGCGGGCCTTGTCGTCGGCGTTCATGCCCTTGATCTCCGTCTTGAAGATGCGCAGCGACCGGCCCAGCGAGCGCGAGGCGTCCGGCAGCTTCTTGTAGCCGAAGAGGAGCAGCACGAGGATCGCGAGCACGACCCAGTGCCAGGGAGCGTCCCAGCCCATCGTGGAAATCTCCTGTCCGGTGAGCGTTTCGGTCCTCCCGAGCGTACGCCCCCGCTAGCCGGACAGGCTCAACCGACAGCGTGGGTGAACGGGCGCAGCTGCTCGGCCAGTGCCGCGCCGACCCGCGCCTGCAGCAGCGTGCCGCCCGCGGTGTGCTCGGTGTCGAGGACGTCGGCCTCGTCGTGCAGCCGGGTGACGAGGTCGCCGCGGGTGTAGGGCACGAGCACGGTGATCTCGATGTCCGGGCGCGGCAGCCGCTGCTCGATCAGCGCCCGGAGCTCGTCGATCCCCGCGCCGGTACGGGCCGACACGAAGAGGGCGTCGGGCGCCAGGCCGCGGAGCCGCAGCAGCATCTCCGGCGTGGCCGCGTCGACCTTGTTGAACACCAGCTGCTCCGGCACGTCGAGCGCGTCGATCTCGCCGAACACCTCGCGCACGGCCCGGATCTGCGCCTCCGGGTCTGCGTCCGAGGCGTCGACCACGTGCAGGATGAGCTGCGCGTCGCCGACCTCCTCGAGCGTCGAGCGGAACGCCTCGATGAGCTGGGTCGGCAGGTGCCGGACGAACCCGACGGTGTCGGCCAGCGTGAACAGCCGCCCGTCGGAGGTCTCGCTGCGGCGCACGGTCGGGTCGAGGGTCGCGAACAACGCGTTCTCGACGAGCACACCGGCGTCGGTGAGTCGGTTGAGCAGGGAGGACTTGCCGGCGTTCGTGTAGCCCGCGAGCACGACGCTGGGCACCTCGTTCGCGCCGCGCCGGGCTCGCTTCACGTCGCGCGCCGTCTTCATCCCGGCCAATTCGCGGCGCAGCTTGGCCATCCGCGCGTTGATCCGGCGCCGGTCGATCTCGATCTTCGTCTCACCGGGGCCGCGGCCACCGATGCCGGCGCCGCCGGCGGCCCGGCCGCCGACCTGGCGCGACAGCGACTCACCCCAGCCGCGCAGCCGCGGGAGCAGGTACTGCATCTGCGCGAGCTCGACCTGCGCCTTGCCCTCCTTGGAGCGGGCGTGCTGGGCGAAGATGTCGAGGATCAGCGCGGTGCGGTCGACCACCTTGACCTTCGTGACGTCCTCGAGCTGGCGCAGCTGGCCGGGCGTGAGCTCGCCGTCGCAGATGACCGTGTCCGCGCCGTGTGCGACCACGATGTCGCGCAGCTCCTTGGCCTTGCCGGAACCGATGTAGGTGGCCGGGTCGGGGCGGTCGCGGCGCTGGATCAGCCCGTCGAGCACCTCCGAGCCGGCGGTCTCGGCGAGCCGGGCGAGTTCGACGAGCGAGTTCTCCGCCTCGGCGAGCGTGCCGGTGGTCCACACGCCCACCAGGACGACCCGTTCCAGCCGCAGCTGCCGGTACTCGACCTCGGTGACGTCCTCGAGCTCGGTCGACAGACCGGCCACCCGGCGCAGGGCGTTGCGCTCCTCGAGCTCGAAATCGCCGGTGGCGTAGTCGTCGCGCGCCTCGAGCGGCGCGTCGAAGTCGGTCATCGCCTCCATCGTGACACGGACGGGCCACCCGTTACCGGTCGGCGAGCCAGCCGTCGTCGACCTCGATCTCCGCGACGAGGACGGCCGGGCCGGTCAGCTCGACCTCTCCCCCGGGCAGCCACACGACCTCGCAGCTGCCGCCGGGCACGTCCACCCGCCAGGGCACGCCGTCGGCGTCGACGCCGTCCTCGCGGGCGGCGGCGACCGCGGCGGCGCACAGGCCGGTGCCGCAGGAACGCGTCTCGCCCACGCCGCGCTCGTGGACCCGCAGCTGCAGCCAGCGCGGCCCGCGGCGCACCACGAATTCGACGTTCTGCCCGTTGGGCAGCGCCGGCTCGACCAGCGGCGGGCGGGTGAGGTCGAGTTCGGCGAGCACGGCAGCCGACGCAACGGGCACCACGACGTGCGGGTTGGGGATCTCGAGCGCCAATCCGGACGTGGGCGGGAGAGGCGCGGCGGTGGCGACCGGCCGGTCGGCAAGGAACCGGGGCAAACCCATCTGCACAGTGACGTTCCCGTCCCCGCGAGTCCGCGCACATCGGATCCCGCCGCGTGTCGCCACCGCCGCTGTCGATTCAACGAGCCCGGTGGCAATTAGGTATCGCAGAAACACGCGGACGCCGTTGCCGCACATCTCGGCCACACTTCCGTCCGCATTGCGGTAATCCATGAAAAACGGTGCTTCGGCCGCCATTTCCTTCGAATCCGGGTCGTTCTCGGACCGAACCACCCGCAGGACACCGTCGGCCCCGAGCCCCGCATGCCGGTCGCAGAGTGCGCGCACCAACTCCGGAGTGAGCTGGAACGCCCCGTCGAGGTCGGGCAGCACGAGGAAGTCGTTCTCCGTCCCGTGCCCCTTCACGAGCCTCATGCTTCGAGGATACGGAGCGCCTGGTCGAGCAGGCCCGCGGTTTCGGCGTCCAGCCAGTGCACGCGCGGGTCGCGCCGGAACCAGGACCGCTGCCGGCGCACGAAACGGGTCGTGGCCCGGACGGTCTGCTGTACCGCGTCGTCGAGGTCGCCCACGACCTCGCCCGCGTCGTCGACGCAGCCCAGCAGCTGGGCGTAGCCGAGCGCCTTGCCCGCGGTCGGGCTCTCCCGCAGCCCGTGCGGGAGCAGGCCGCGCACCTCGTCCAGGAAGCCCAGGCGCATCATCCGGTGCACCCGCACCTCGACCCGCGCGTCCACGTCGGCGCGGTCGAGCCCGATCTGGACCGTGTCGTAGATGGAGTCGAAGCCCGGCATCCGCGCGGTGAACGGCGCGCCGGTCAGTTCGATGACCTCGAGCGCGCGCACGATCCGCCGCCCGTTCGTGGGCAGGATCGCGGCAGCGGCGACCGGGTCCCGCTCGGCGAGCCGGGCATGCAGCGCCGCCGGGCCGTGCTCGTCCAGCTCGCGGGAGAGCCGGGCCCGGATGACCGGCGACTCGCCGGGGAACTCGAGCCGGTCCAGTGCGCCGCGCAGGTACAGGCCCGAACCGCCGACGAGGATCGGCAGCCGGCCGCGGTCGTGGATCGCGGCGATCGCGAGGCGAGCGAGGATCTGGTACTCCGCGACAGCGGCGGATTTGCGGATCGGCCAGATGTCGAGCAGATGGTGTTCGACGCCGCCGCGCTGCTCGACCGGCAGCTTCGCGGTGCCGATGTCCATGCCCGCGTAGAGCTGCATGGAGTCGGCGTTGATCACCTCGCCGTCCAGGCGCTGCGCGAGCGCTACGGCGAGATCGGACTTGCCGCTCGCCGTCGGGCCGATGACCGCGACGACCCGCCCCGCACTCCCCTCACTCACGCACGCTCCAGGTGGCGACGAAGTACCCGACGCCGTAGGGCGCGGCGTCATAGAGCAGCTGTGCATCCCACGCCCGACCGGCGAGCTCGGTCGCCGCCCGGTCCCACACCGGGCCGCCCTGCACGAGCAGGTCGTGCGCCAGCGCGGCGTCCTCGTGGAGCAGCGCCGGGTCGCCGGCGCGCAGCCCGGCGGCCAGGCGCGCGTCGTGCCCCGCCGCCCGCTCGTCCAGATAGCCGGGCGCCGCGGTGCTGCGCCGCGCGCTGCCGTCGGCCATGACCAGCAGCGCGCTCGGTGCGTCGCCATCAGGCTCGAGCCGGGCCGGCCCGTCCGTGCCGGCCGGCCCCACGCTCCAGCCGCTCGCCCCGCAGTCCGGTCCGAGCGCGTCGCGCAGCAGCCACGCACCGACCGTCAGCGCCGGCGGCAGCTCCACCGGCCCGGGCGCGTCCGAACCGAGCGACACCTCCAGCGGTACGCCGAACGGCGCGAGCGACCCACGCGCGACCGGTTCGTGGCGCGTCCAGCGCTTCCCCGCCCCGATCACGACGAGCCGCGTGGCGAGCGCCGCCACCTGCCGGATCGCGGTGCGGCAGGCCGCCCGCAGCTCGTGGAGTTCGCCCGCCGCGCCCTGCGCCACGTCCGGAATCAGCACCGGCGGATGCGGGCAGAACACGGCGGCGTGGATCACCAGCGCAGGTTAGTGCCCGTGCCCGCCCTGCCAGCATCGTGTCTAATGCTGTGTCATGGCGTCTGATTGGGGACGAATCGACGACGACGGGACGGTCTACGTCCGAACCGTCGACGGCGAGCGCGCCATCGGCAGCTGGCAGGCCGGCGACCGCGAGGCGGGGCTCGCGTTCTACGAGCGCCGCTACGACGACCTCGCCACCGAGGTGCAGTTGCTCGAGCAGCGGCTGGAGTCCGGCGCCGGCGACCCGGCCGGCACCCGCACCCACGCCAACGCCCTGAAGGACCAATTGGCGACCGCCGCCGCCATCGGCGACCTCGCCGCCCTCGGCGCCCGGCTCGACGCCGTCCTCGCCGCCGCGGAGGAGAAGGCGGGCGCCGCTGCGGCCGCGCGCGAGCAGGCCCGGGCGGACGCCGTCACGGCCAAGGAGGCGCTCGTCGCCGAGGCCGAGCAGATCGCCGAGTCCGCGACGTCGTGGAAGGCCTCCGGCGATCGGCTGCGCGCCATCGTGGACGAGTGGCGCCAGATCAAGGGCGTCGACCGCAAGACCGACGACACGCTGTGGAAGCGGTTCGCCGCCGCTCGCGACGCTTTCGGCCGCCGGCGCGGCCAGCACTTCGCACAGCTCGACGCCGAGCGCAGCACGGTCAAGGAGGCGAAGGAGCGGCTCATCGCGCGCGCCGAGGAGCTTTCGACCTCCTCGGACTGGCGAGAGACGACCTCGGCCATGCGCGACCTGATGGCCGAGTGGAAGGCCGCCGGGCGGGCCGGACGCGATGCCGAGGACGCGCTGTGGGCGCGCTTCCGGGCGGCGCAGGACGCGTTCTTCGCGCGCCGGGCGGAGACGAACGCGCAGCGTGACGCGGAGCAGGTCGCCAACCAGCAGCAGAAGGAAGCCGTCATCGCGCGCGCCGAGGCGCTTGACATCGCCGACCCGAAGGCCGCGCAGGGGCTGCTGCGCGACCTGCAGGAGCAGTACGACGCGATCGGCCACGTCCCGCGCGACGCGATGCGCCCGCTCGACGACCGGATGCGGGCTGCGGAGCAACGGGTGCGCGACGCGGTCGACGCGGAGTGGCGGCAGGCCAGCACCGAGACCAACCCGTTCCTCACCGCGATGCGCGAGCGCCTCGCCGAGGCCGAGCAGAAACTCGAGCGCGCGCGCAAGTCCGGCGACGAGCAGCGGATCAAGAAGGCCGAGGACGAGGTGGCACAGCGCCGCGCGCTGCTGCCGCACTGATCTACGATCGCGAAATGAGTAGTGCCTCGTTCCGTCCCCGGATGCTGCGCGACGCGACCACCCTGCCCACCGAGCCGCAAGCTGTTGTCGAGACGTTCCTCGCCGCGCTGGCGGCCGGCGACATCGAGACCGCGGGCGAGCTGCTCGACGAGCACGTCGCGTGGAGCAACGTGGGTCTGCCGACGATCCGTGGCCGGGCCCGGACGATGGCGCTGCTGCGCCCGCTCGGCAAGCCCGGACGCACCTTCGAGGTGTACCTGCACGCCATCGCCGCCAACGGGCGCACCGTGCTCACCGACCGCACCGACGCGTTCGAGCTCGGCCGGTTGCGTGTGCAGCTGTGGGTCAACGGGCACTTCGACGTGCACGAGGGCCGCATCGTGATGTGGCGCGATTCGTTCGACTACCTCGACACGCTGCGCGCGATCGTGCGCGGGCTCGCCGGTGCCGTCGTCGCGCCGCTGCGGCCCGCGGCGCCGCAGTCACCCGACGTCGCGCCGGGCCGGCACTGAGCCAGCGCCCGGACGGGTGCCGATCGTCAGCAGCTGCTGTGGTCCGCCGTGCGCGGCCTCGGCCGCACCCGGCCACGGCCGGTGCTCGCGGATGCCGCCATCGGCGACGAGGTGGTGCGGCGCGGCATAGGTGACTTGCGCGGTCACCGTGTCGCCCGGGCCCGCTGTGCCGGCTACGTGCACGAGGCGCCCGTCACGGGCGCGGCCGGAGACACGTCCGGTCGCCGCGTCCTTGCGGCCGTCGCCCGCGCCGACCAGCACCTCGACCTCGCGACCGATCAGCCGCTTCGCCTCGTCCCACGAGATGGCGTCCTGCACCGCGATCAGCCGGTCGTAGCGCTCGGTGACGACGTCCTTCGGTACCTGGCCGGGCATCTCCGCGGCGGGCGTGCCGGGCCGCTTCGAGTACTGGAAGGTGAAGGCGCTCGCGAACCGCGCCGCGCGCACCGCATCGAGCGTCTGCTCGAAGTCGTCGTCGGTCTCGCCGGGGAAGCCGACGATGATGTCGGTGGTGATCGCCGCGTCGGGCATCGCGGCGCGCACCCGGTCGATGATGCCGAGGTAGCGCTCCTGCCGGTACGAGCGGCGCATCGCCTTGAGTACCGCGTCTGAGCCGGACTGCATCGGCATGTGCAGCTGTGGCATGACGTTGGGCGTCTCGGCCATCGCGGCGATGACGTCGTCGGTGAAGTCACGCGGGTGCGGGCTGGTGAAACGCACCCGCTGCAGACCGTCGATGCTGCCGCACGCGCGAAGCAGCTTGCCGAACGCGTACCTGTCGCCGAACGAGCGGCCGTAGGAGTTCACGTTCTGGCCGAGCAGCGTCACCTCGACGACGCCGGATGCGACCAACGCGCGGATCTCGGCAAGCACGTCGCCGGAGCGGCGGTCGGTCTCGGTGCCGCGCAGTGACGGGACGATGCAGAACGTGCAGGTGTTGTCGCAGCCGACCGACACCGACACCCACGCGCTGTAGGCAGACTCGCGCCGAGTCGGCAGGTCGGACGGGAAGTTCTGCAGCGCCTCGACGATCTCGACCTGGGCCTGCCGGTTGTGCCGGGCGCGCTCGAGCAGGGCGGGCAGCGCCGCGAGGTTGTGCGTGCCGAACACGACGTCGACCCACGGCGCCTTCTCGACGATGCGGCCGCGGTCCTTCTGCGCGAGGCAGCCGCCGACGGCGATCTGCATGTCCGGGTTCTCGGCCTTGGCCGGGTAGAGGTGGCCGAGGTTGCCGTAGAGCCGGTTGTCGGCGTTCTCGCGCACCGCGCAGGTGTTGAACACGACGAGATCGGCCGGGCGCTCCCCCGCGTGCCTCGCGTAGCCGGCCTCCTCGAGCAGGCCGGCGAGCCGCTCGGAGTCGTGCACGTTCATCTGGCACCCGTAGGTGCGGATCTCGTAGGTACGCAACGTCATGGCAGGGTCGAGGATACGGGCGCGGGGATGGTGGAATGGCGCCATGCCACTGACTGACGGCGCCGTCGCCGTGCTCGCCCAACAGGCTGCCGAGCAGATCGGGACGAAGGTCGACGTGCGCGTGCAGCCCTCGACCGAGGACGACCCCTACCGGTGGAGCGGGCACGGCCGCGGCTGGACCGTCCACATCGACCCGGGCGTCGAGGTCTGGATCTCCGCCGACGCGTCGCCGGTAGCGGCTCTGGCCGAACTCGTCGATCACCTCGACGACGCGAGCGAGACGGAGCAGTACTGGGGACGCGCGGTGCCGGCGTGCCCGGGACACCAGCACCGGGCACGCGTCGAGATCGACGGCACGGATGTCGTGCTGCGGTGCCCGGAAAGCGGTGAGGTAGTCCGGCGGATCACGCCGGACGTGCGTTGATGACCGACCGGGGTTAGTGGGCGATCTCGGTGGCGCGTGACTCGCGCACGACCGTGACCCGGATCTGGCCGGGGTAGGTGAGCTCGTCCTCGATCTGTTTGGCGATCTCGCGCGCCATCACCGACGAGGCGAGGTCGTCGACCTCGCTGGGCTGCACCATGACCCGCACCTCGCGCCCGGACTGCATGGCGAAGACCTTCTCGACGCCCTCGCGGGAACCCGCGATCTCCTCGATGCGCGCGAGCCGCTTGACGTAGCTCTCCAGCGACTCGCGGCGCGCGCCGGGACGTGCCGCCGAGCACGTGTCCGACGCCTGGGTGAGTACCGCCTCGACGGTGCGCGGTTGCACCTCGTTGTGGTGCGCCTCGACAGCGTGCGCGACGGCCTCGTCCTCGCCGTACTTGCGCAGCAATTCGGCGCCGATGATCGCGTGGCTGCCCTCGACCTCGTGCGTGAGCGCCTTGCCGATGTCGTGCAGGAACGCGCAACGTTTCACCAGTGTCGGCTCGATGCCGAGCTCGGCAGCCATCACGCCGGCGATGTGCGCGGTCTCGATCAGGTGCCCGAGCACGTTCTGGCCGTAGCTCGTGCGGTACTTGAGCCGGCCGATGGTGGGGAGCAGCCGTTCGTCGATCGCGCCGATGCCGACGTCGGCGAGCGCGTCCTTGGCCGCGCGCAGGCACAGCTCGTCGACTTCGGCCACGCTCTGCTCGTGGGCCTCCTCGATGCGGTGCGGGTGGATCCGGCCGTCGAGGATGAGCTTTTCGAGCGTGAGCCGGCCGACCTCGCGGCGCACCGGATCGAAGCAGGACAGCAGCACCGCCTCGGGCGTGTCGTCGATGAGGACGTTCACGCCGGTGACCGCCTCGAAGGCGCGTATGTTGCGGCCCTCGCGGCCGATGATGCGACCCTTCATCTCCTCGGCCGGCAGGTGCAGCACGCTCACTACCGTCTCGGTGGTCTGCGCGCTCGCCACCCGCTGGACCGCCTCGACCACGATCGAGCGGGCCCGCTCGGTTCCCTCGGCGCGTGCCTCGTTCTCGATCGTGCGGGCGAGCACGGCGGCTTCGCGGCGGGTGCTCGTCTCGACGGCCGCGAGCAGTTCTGCCTTCGCCTCGTCGGCGCTGAGCCCGGCCACCCGCTCGAGCTCGTGCTGCTGTGCCTGGAGCTGGGTGGCCAGCTGGGCGCGGTCGGCGTCGAGCCGGCGCAGCCGCTGGTCAAGTTCGGTCTTGAGCATGCCGAGCTCGTCGCCCTGCGCGCGCAGCTCCGCGGTGCGCTGCTCGAGGCGGTTCTCGCGGGCGTCGAGACGGCTCTCGGTCTCGTCCAGGCGGGCGCTGCGGGCGGCATGCGCATCGTGCTGGTGGCGGATCTCCGCGGTGAGCTTCTCCGCTTCGGCGGCACCGGTGCGCTGCGCCTCGGCGAGCAGGGTGGCTGCCTGTTCGCGCGCCTGCGCGAGGCTTGCCTCGATCTGGGCATGGGCGGCCTCGGTGTCGGCGCGGGCGGCGCGGCGGGTGGCGTCGGCCTCTGCCTCCGCGGCGCGGCGCAGCCCCTCTGCCTCGGTCTGCGCGGCCTGCCGGACGGCGCTCGCCTCGGCGAACGCGGCCCGGCGCGCCTCGTCCACGCTGTCATCGGGCACACCCCCCGCGTGCCGGCCGGGTGCCGCGCTGCCCCGCCGTGCGTAGGCCAGGACGAACAGCAGCCCCAGGACGAACACCGCGCCGATGCCTGCGTACCAAACCCCGCTCACGCAGCCTCCTACCGCTCGGTAGACCCCGAACCAGGAGACGGTGGGAACAACCGATGCAGCGCCGGCGAAACGGCGCTGCACGCATGCCGGACGCGAATGGTCGCGTGGGTGGCGGACGGCACCCGGTCAGGGGCGCCGGAAGGGCTGGGTGGCTCCTCTCGCGGCCGGACGAGTACGGATATATCGCGGCGCCGCTACGGCGCATCGGTGTGCAGGCACTACTCCTGGTGTCCATCGAGATTATGGGCGCCACACGGCCAAAATCAAGCACCGCGGTGCTGCCGTGACACCGGCGATCAACTTCGGCGGGTCAGTCCGGCGGTTCGCCGCCCGCCCAGCTGTCGTCCGCGCCCAGCGCGTCGCGTACGACCGCGTATGCGAGCCCGGCCGGGTAGCCCTTTCGGGCGAGCAGGCCGACGAGCCGGCGCGCCTGGACGTCGGGTGCCAAGCCGGCCAGGGCCGGACGGCGGCGCGCGACGAGTTCGCAGGCCCTGGCCCGCTCCTTGTCGGCATCGATGCCGGCGACCGCTGCGTCGGCGACCTCCGCGAGCCCGCGACGACGTAGTTTCACCGCCACGGCCCGCCGGGCCAGCCCGCGCTCCTCGTGCTGGGCGGCGGCGAAGCCCGCGGCCAGCGCCGCGTCGTCGATCAGCCCCACCTCGACGAACCGGTCGAGCACCCGCCCCGCAGCGTCATCGGGCACGCCGCGCCTACGCAGCGTGTCTGCCAGCTCAGCCCGGCTGCGCGCCCGCTGGGCGAGCTGGCGCAGGCAGATCGCGCGCGCCACGCTCTCCGGGTCGCCGAGTTCCTGTTCCGGGTCGCCGGGGATGTCGGGGGCGATGGCTGGCTCGGCCGCCATCGCCGTCAGAAGTCGACCGGTGCCGGCAACGGCTCGATCGGCGCGCCGTCGACCCGGGCACCGATGCCCAGCTTCTCCTTGATCTTCTTCTCGATCTCGTCGGCGAGGTCGGGGTTGTCGCGCAGGAAGTTGCGCACGTTCTCCTTGCCCTGCCCGAGCTGGTCGGACTCGTAGGTGTACCAGGCGCCGGACTTCTTGATCAGCCCCTGCTCGACGCCGACGTCGATGAGCGAGCCCTCGCGGCTGATGCCCTCGCCGTAGACGATGTCGAACTCGGCCTGCTTGAACGGCGGCGCGACCTTGTTCTTCACGACCTTCACCCGGGTGCGGTTGCCCACCGCGTCCGTGCCGTCCTTGAGCGTCTCGATGCGCCGCACGTCGAGCCGGATCGAGGCGTAGAACTTCAGCGCCTTGCCGCCAGTCGTCGTCTCGGGGCTGCCGAACATCACGCCGATCTTCTCGCGCAGCTGGTTGATGAAGACGCAGATCGTGCCCGAGCGGTTGAGGTTGCCCGTGAGCTTGCGCAACGCCTGGCTCA
>JAICKR010000243.1 GCA_025927835.1 Jatrophihabitans sp.
ACGTCATGCTCGCCGAGCACACCGGGTCGCGGCTGCACGTGTGCCACGTGTCCTCGGCAGGCACCGTCGAGGTGTTGCGCTGGGCCAAGCAGCGTGGCAGCGCGGGCCCCGCGGAGGTGACGCCGCATCACCTGCTGCTGACCTGCGACCTGCTCGAGACCTACGACCCGGTCTACAAGGTCAACCCGCCGCTGCGCCCCGCCGAGGACACCGAGGCACTGCGCGCGGCGCTCGCCGACGGCACCATCGACGCGGTCGCCACCGACCACGCCCCGCACGCCGAGCACGACAAGGAGCACGCGTTCGCCGACTCCGCGTTCGGCATGCTCGGCCTAGAGACCGCGCTCGGCGTCGTCGCGCAGGCCATGGTCGAGACCGGGCTGCTCGACTGGGCCGGAGTTGCCGACCGGATGTCCGTGCGGCCCGCCGCGATCGGCCGGCTCGACGGGCACGGGGCGGCGCTCGCGGCCGGTGCGCCGGCCAACCTCGTCCTCGTCGACCCAGCTGCCGCCTGGACGGTCGACCCGGCGGCGCTCGCGTCGAGATCGCGCAACACCCCGTTCGCCGGGCACACGCTGCCGGCCCGGGTCGTCGCGACGATGCTGCGCGGCCGGTTCACGGTGCGCGACGGCGCACTGCACGAGGCGGTGTCGGCATGACCACCCCACCAAATCGCTCCGCAAAGAACGCTCCACGATTTGACGGCGACCCCGGAAAAGCGAGCGCGATCCTGGTCCTGGAGGACGGCCGCGCCTTCCGTGGCGACGCGTACGGCGCGGGCGGTGAGACGTTCGGCGAGGCGGTGTTCGCCACCGGCATGACCGGCTACCAGGAGACGCTCACCGACCCGTCCTATCACCGGCAGGTGGTCGTGCAGACCGCGCCGCACATCGGCAACACCGGCGTCAACGACGAGGACGCCGAGTCGCGGCGCATCTGGGTCGCCGGCTACGTCGTGCGCGATCCGGCGCGGCAACCGTCCTCCTGGCGGGCCCTGCGCTCGCTCGACGACGAACTGGCCGAGCAGGGCATTGTCGGCATCAGCGGTATCGACACCCGCGCGCTCACCCGCCACCTGCGCGAGCGCGGCGCGATGCGCTGCGGCGTGTCGAGCGTCGACACCGACGCCGACTCGCTGCTGCGCCGAGTGCTCGACTCACCGCAGATGATCGGCGCCGACCTTTCGGCCGAGGTGACGACGCCGCAGTCCTACGTCGTAGACGCGCTCGGCACGCACCGGTTCACCGTTGCCTCGATCGACTACGGAATCAAGACGATGACGCCCTACCGGATGGCCGAGCGCGGCATCACGTCGCACGTCCTGCCCGCTACCTCCAGCGCGGACGAGGTAGTGGCCACCGGAGCGGACGCGGTGTTCCTCGCCAACGGTCCCGGCGACCCCGCCACTGCCGATGCGGCGGTCGAGACCGTGCGCGAGTTGCTGCGCCGCGAGGTGCCGATCTTCGGCATCTGCTTCGGCAACCAGGTGCTGGGCCGCGCGTTCGGGTTCGGCACCTACAAGCTGGGCTACGGGCACCGCGGCATCAACCAGCCGGTGCAGGACCGCAGCACCGGCAAGGTCGAGATCACCGCGCACAACCACGGCTTCGCGGTCGATGCACCGCTCGATTCGGTCACCGACACCGAATTCGGCGGCGTCGAAGTCAGCCACGTCTGCCTGAACGACAACGTGGTCGAAGGGCTGCGCGCCCGCGACGCGCGCGCGTTCAGCGTGCAGTACCACCCGGAGGCCGCAGCCGGCCCGCACGATGCCGCCTATCTCTTCGACCGGTTCGTCGAACTCCTCGAAGGGAACGGCCGCTGATGCCGCGCAGGACCGATCTCAAGCACATCCTCGTCATCGGCTCCGGCCCCATCGTCATCGGCCAGGCGTGCGAGTTCGACTACTCCGGCACCCAGGCGTGCCGGGTGCTGCGCAGCGAGGGCTTCCGCGTCAGCCTGGTCAACTCCAACCCGGCGACGATCATGACCGACCCGGAGTTCGCGGACGCCACCTACGTCGAGCCGCTGACGCCGGGGTTCGTCGAAAAGGTGATCGCGGCTGAAAGCGCGGGCGGCCATCCTGTGGATGCACTCCTGCCCACGCTCGGTGGGCAGACCGCGCTCAACCTCGCCGTGGCGCTGCACGAGGCCGGGGTGCTCGAGCGGTACGGCGTCGAGCTCATCGGTGCCGACATCGAGGCGATCCAGCGTGGCGAGGACCGGCAGAAGTTCAAGGAGATCGTCCGGCGCGCCGGCGGCGAGGTGCCCGCCTCGCTCGTGTGCCGCACGCTCGACGAGGCGGTCGAGTTCGCCGCCACCGTGGACCACAAGATCGTCGTCCGCCCGTCGTTCACGATGGGCGGCCTCGGCTCCGGCCTGGCCAACGACCCCGACGAGGTGCGCACCATGGTGGCGCGCGGCCTCGCGGCGAGCCCGGTGCACGAGGTGCTGGTCGAGCAGTCGGTGCTCGGCTGGAAGGAGTTCGAACTCGAGCTGATGCGCGACAAGCACGACAACGTGGTCGTCGTGTGCTCGATCGAGAATCTCGACCCGATGGGCGTGCACACCGGCGACTCCATCACTGTCGCCCCTGCGATGACGCTCACCGACCGCGAGTACCAGCGCATGCGTGATCTCGGCATCGCGGTGCTGCGCGAGGTCGGTGTCGACACCGGCGGTTGCAACATCCAGTTCGCGATCAACCCGGCGGACGGCCGCATGATCGTGATCGAGATGAACCCTCGTGTGTCACGCTCA
>JAICKR010000047.1 GCA_025927835.1 Jatrophihabitans sp.
CCTAGCGCCTGCGACGGCACCGTCCGGCAACGAGCGCGCGCCCGGGCCGCCCGGTCAGGACTTGACCGCGTAGGCCTCGGTGAACGCGGTGAACTCGCCGTCGGCATCGCGACGCCAGGCGTAGCCACCGGTCGCGAAACAGTCCCCCACCGCCGGGCAGTCCAGCGTGTCGAACTCCAGCGCGGATGGCGTCGGCTCGCCCGGCACGCTCGGAAACGTCGAGGCACCCCAAGTCGAACCGTTCCACGTGTCGTCGACGGCCCGGTTACCCACGGTCCCGACAGCGTCGCAGGAGGTCACTGCCGGGCAGGAGACCGCGTTGAGACCGCCGGTCGGCGGCTTGCTGCTGGTTCCGGCCGGCAGCGGAGCAGCCCGTACCGAAAGGGAATCGCCGGCCCGGTAGATGATGACACCCGCGTTGATGTAGAGGCGATCCGTCGCGTAGAAGCCGACCGCGAAGCAGTGCGTCACTCCCGGGCAACTCAGACCCGTGGGCTGAACCTTCAATCCGTTGCCGCGTGCCGCGTCGCCGGGCAGGTCGGTCAGGCGCACCCGCCAGCCCCCCGCGTGCAGGACACCCACGACCGCCCGCTTGATCGACGGCAGATAGTGGACGTTGCGCCGATCCAGCCCGACGAACGTGCAGTTGCCGACGGACGGGCACTCGAGCGCATCGACCTCGACCGAGCGGAGGTAGTTCGCCGGCGTCGGGAACGATTGCCGGGACAGCTGGCCGTTCGACAAGGTGACGATGGTGGTCGCGCTCAGCGCGACGCACCAATTCGGTGTCGCACAGGAGATGCTCCCGGCATTGACCGGCAACGGGTGGATCGCCCAGCTGTCGCCGACCTGCTTAGCGTAGATCGGCGTGCGGGTGGTCACGGCGCCCGCTGCGTCGAGCGCCTGCTCGGTTCCGAGCGCGTAACACGCGTCGACCGCCGGACAGCTGATGGATGTGAAGCCGAGAGTGTCGTACCCCGCCGAAGGCATGACCTCCGACGCGACGACCCCGCTGTCGGAGATCTGCTCGACCAAGCCGGAGAAGGTGCGGACGCCGAGGGGGTGGAGCGAGCCGACTGCGACGCACGAATCGGAACCTGCGCAGTCGATCGAATGCATGAACAGTTCGTCGGACGGATCTGCGCCGGGCGGCAGCGGTGCGGGAGCAGCTGTCACCGTGTTGCCGTCTCGCGTCGTGATGCGCGTCCACGTGATCGCGTAACACCGCGAAGGTGTCGCGCAGGACATGCCGAAGGCAGTCCCACCCGTCGACACCTGCCCGGTGTGCCAGGTGGTCGCCGCGCTCGCCGAACCAGGAGCGACGCCGATCACCAGCAACACGGACGACAAGATCGCAACAAGATTCGCGATTCGACGCATATGTCACCCCGTCCAGTCCAAGATCAACGCACGGTAACAAAGATCTACTAAGAGTCCACCACGGCCGGCCTTGACGAACAGATCGTCCAGCTCCTGAGGGCAGACCGGCGGGCTACACGCACGCCACGAATGGACTTGTCCGCCACTGGGAACAGCGACGGTCCGATGAGTAGCCCCGACCGGATTCGAACCGGCGCTACCGCCTTGAGAGGGCGGCGTCCTGGGCCACTAGACGACGGGGCCCCAGAAACTTTCCATGTTGCGCTGGGGTACCAGGACTCGAACCTAGACTAACTGAACCAGAATCAGTTGGGCTGCCAATTACCCCATACCCCAAGGGTGTGCGGCCCGTCGCCGGGCCGACGTCAAACTCTACCGGACTGCGCCGAGCCCTTCCAAAACGCCGCGCTCAGCGCCGGGCACGCTCGGCGTCGGCGGCCGGCGCCGACTCGGCGACCCGCTTCTCGTAGGCCGTCCGCCCCTCGGAGCCGAGCGAATCCAGGATCACGTGGTCCGACCCGGACGCGGTCATGATCTTGTTGCCGACGGCCCGCGGGATGAGGTTGCCGACCTTCGTCACCGTCCCCATGGAGCGCGGCACGTAGACCGCCAGCCGGGGGCGCTTGAGCGCCGCCACCACCTCGGCGGCCACGTCGGCCGGCTCGACGACCCGGGTCGCGCGGGTGCGCTCCATCCCGGCAGCGAGTTCGGTGTTCACGAGAGTCGGCAGGACGTAGGAGAGTTCGATGCCGGTCCCCCGCAGCTCCCACCACAGCGACTCGCAGAACCCGACGACCGCATGCTTGCTCGACGCGTACACGGCCGCTCCCGGGGTCGGCACCACACCGGCCATCGACGCGATGTTGACGATGTGCCCGCTGCCGCGCGGGCGCATCCGGCTGATCGCCTCACGGGTGCCGTGCATCAGCGAGAACACGTTGATCGCGAACGCGCGGTAAGCCGCGTCGTCGTTCGACTCCGCGAACGGGCCGATCGGCATCACGCCGGCGTTGTTGATCAGGACGTCCAGCGGGCCGACGTCGCGCTCCACCGTGTCGAGTGCCGCGGTGAATGCCACGTGGTCGGTCACGTCGAGCTCGAGTGGCGTCGCACCCAGCTCGGCCGCGGCGCTCGCGGCCAGCGCGCCGTCCAGGTCGGCGATGACGACCCGTGCACGTTCGCCGATCAGCAACTCCGCGGTCGACCGCCCGATGCCGCGGGCCGCTCCGGTGATCACGACGACCTTGCCGGCGAGCGACCGCGGCTGTCGCGCCACGACGTCAGCCCGCCAGGATCAGCGCGGCGGCGCGCTCGCCGATCATCATCGACGACGCGTTCGTGTTGCCACCGACGATGCTCGGCATGATCGAAGCGTCCGCGACGCGCAGCCCCTCGATGCCGTTGACGCGCAACTGCGAGTCGACGACGGCACGCTCGTCCGCGCCCATGCGGCACGTCCCCACCGGGTGGTAGACGGTCGTGGCGCGGTTGAGCACCTCCTTGGCGAGATCGGCGCGGGACGCGACGGCCGGCCCCGGCTCGACCTCGAGCTGCACGCCGTCGCAGATCGCCTGCGCGGCCATCGTCTCGCGGATCAGCTCCATGCCCTCGACGAGCACGTTCACGTCCGCGTCCTCGTCGAGGTAGTTCGGGTCGATGAGGGGTGCCGCTGTCGGGTCGACGGACGCGAGCCGCAGCGTGCCGCGACTCTTCGGGTAGATGAGCGTCGACATGATCGTCAATGCGCGCCGCGGGTCGGGCCGGTGCATGACCGGCGCGTCCTGGTTCGGTCCCGGGTAGCTCCACGGCAGCACGTGCAGCTGTAGATCGGGAATCTCGGTGGCCTGCGAGGTCCGCACGAACGCGACGACCTCGAACACGCTGCGGGCGAGCCACGTCGAGTCGGTGCGGAACCGCTCCTTGACGAAGGCGCGGGCGAAGTAGCCGGGCGACGACTTGCGCATCGCCGTCGGCATCGCGAACGACATCGGCACGAACAGGTGGTCGTGCAGGTTGTCGCCCACCGGCAGGTCGGCGAGGACGTCGATGCCGAAGGCGCGCAGGTGCTCGGCCGGTCCGATGCCGGAGAGCATGAGCAGGTGCGGCGAGCCGAACGTGCCGCCGCTGACGATCACCTCGCGCTCCGCGCGGATCCGCTCGCGGCCGTGCTTCGTGAGGATCTCGACGCCGGTCGCCCGGCCGTTCTCGACGACGACGCGCGCCACCTGTGTCTGCGGCAGCACGGTGAGATTCTTGGGCCGGTCGTCTAGGTAGCCGACCGAGGTGCTGTAGCGCAGGCCGCCGGAGTTGCTCTGCTGGAAGATCGATACGCCTTCCTGCTCCGCGGCGTTGTAGTCCTCGTTGCGCTTGACCCCAGCCGTCGTGGTGAGTGCGTCGATGAAGCACTCGGAGGCCGGCGTCAGCTGCCGCGCGCGGATGACCTTGATCGGCCCGTCGCCGCCGCGGTAGTCGTTGCCGCCGTCCTCGAACGTCTCGAACCGCTTGAAGTACGGCAGCACGTCGTCGTAGGCCCAGCCCTCGTTGCCCTCCGCGGCCCAGTCGTCGAAGTTCTTGCGGTTGCCGCGCACGAACACCATGCCGTTGATGGAGCTCGAGCCGCCCATCACCTTGCCGTGCGTCTGCGGGATGCGCCGGCCCAGCGCGTGCTTCTGCTCGACCGTGTAGTGCCCCCAGTCGACCGTCTTCTTCAGCTGCGGCACCGCGTGCATCGGGCCGATCATCCCGGGCTTGCGTACCAGCGTGCGGTTGTCGCGGCCACCGGCCTCGAGCAGCAGCACGGACGCACCCGAGTCGGCCAGCCGGCGCGCGATGATGCTGCCGGAGCTGCCGGACCCGACGATGACGTAGTCGGCGCTCTTGATCATCTCGCTCCGCAAGCGTCGCTCGGGCATCAGCGGAACTTCCGGGCGTAGCGCATCTTGATCACCTTGTAGACGACGTCGAAGTCGTCCTTGCCGCGCGGGAACCGCTGCATCTCCTGGCCCATCTTGAACCGCTTCCGGGTCGTCGCCTTGGCCTGCGTGAACTCGCGCAACCCGTCGTCACCGTGGAAGCGGCCGAACCCGCTGTTGCCGACGCCGCCGAAGGGCAGCGACGGCATGCCGACGAAGGTGAGCACCGAGTTGATCGTCGTGCCGCCGGCGTGCAGCCGGGACGCGATCGCCGCGCCGCGCGACTTCGAGAACACCGACGAGCCGAGCCCGAACTCGGTCGCGTTCGCCCGGTTGATCGCCTCGTCCTCGTCCGCGACGGTGTTGATGACGACGACCGGACCGAACGTCTCCTCCTGCACCGCCGACGACTCCTCCGGAACGTCGACGAGCACGATCGGGTGGACGTAGGGCGGCTTGATCGAGTCGAGGCCGCCGACGAGAGCGGTGGCGCCCTTGTCCAGCGCGTCGGTCACGTGCCGGCGGATGATCTCGATCTGGTTCGGGACGGTCATCGGCCCGATGTCGCTGAGCGGCTCCAGCCCGACGGTGACCTGCTCGGCGTTCTCCTTCACCTTGCGCAGGAACTCGTCGCGAACCTTCTGCACGACGTAGACGCGCTCCACGCCGACGCAGGCCTGCCCGGAGTTCCACATCGAGCCCCACACGATCGACTGCGCGGCCGCCTCGACGTCGGCGTCCTCCGCGATCACGGTCGCGTCCTTGCCGCCGAGCTCGAGCAGCACCGGGGTCAGGTTCTCCGCGCACGCGGACATCACCCGCCGCCCGGTGGGCACCGAGCCGGTGAAGCCGAGCTTGTCGACGCCGGAGCGGCACAGCGCCGCGCCCGTCTCACCGAAGCCGGTGATCCAGGAGACGAGCCCCTCGGGCGCGTCCGGGTTGGCCTTGTAGAACGACTCGGCCGCGTACACACCGGTCGCCGCGGAGATCTCGCTGGGCTTCAGGATGACCGCGTTGCCTCCGGCGAGCGCGTACGCGAGGCCGCAGAAAGCGGTGTAGACGGGCGCGTTCCAGGGCGTGATGATGCCGACGACGCCCAGCGGCTCGTAGGACACCCGCGCCTCGAAGTTCATCATCGCCAGACCCGGCGCGACCTTGCGCTCGCCGAGGACCCGCTTGGCGTGCGTGGCCGCCCAGCGCAGGTCCTCCAAACCGGCAAGCAGCTCGAACTGGACGTCCGGACGCGGCTTGCCGGTCTCGCGGAAGCCGATGTCGTAGAGCGTGTCGCAGTCCCGCGCCAGCCAACGCACCCACTGCTGGATTCGCTTCTTGCGCCCGGCGAAGCCCTGCGCAGCCCACCATTTCTGGGCGTCACGGCCCTTCGCGACGAGCGCAGCGACGTCCTCGGCGGTGTGCACCGGGAAGGTGCCCACACTCTCGCCGGTCGCCGGGTTGCGGACCTCGAAGCTCTCGCGGTCAGACGCGACCTTGTCGAGCTGAGCAGTCATGGTTTACGTCCTCGCTCGCGGATTCGCAGAACGAGAACACGTTACAGTTTTGCCGACCGGAGCGCGAGCCTCCGGAAAGAAGTCGTCCGCCCCACGGCACGCGTACGCGTACCGCAGGGCGGACAACTCGAGGACGAGCTACGCCGTCCGCTGCGCCAGCACCGGCAGCAGGTTGGCCGCGTTCGGCGAGCCGAGGCCCGTTACCGGGTCCCAACCCGTGCTGGTGTCGAAGCCGCCACCGATCTCGGCGACGTCGTTGTTGCCGACGGTGATGTCGTGCAGGTCGGACGAGTAGAACTTCCTCGCCTGCGCGATCGAGTACAGCGCCGGGTTGATGTTGCCCATCCGGTGGTGCCCGAGCTGGTCACCGTCCGCGACGAGGCCCGCCCACTGCGGCGTGCCGGCACTCGTGCCGCCGACGATGAAGAAGATCGGATCGTCGGCGCCGTAGCCCAACAGCTCGAGGTAGAAGCCGATGTGGACGAGCACGCCGCCGCTGGACCCGGCGTTGTACGACACGTCGGGGACACCACGCGCCGAGTTCTTCTGCACCGCGTTCTGGTAGCCGGGCCGCGCGTACAGGGTGCTGAAGCCACCACCACTGCAGTTGACGTCGCTCGGTGCGACCGCGGGCGGGTTGCAGCCGAACGGCTCCGTCCACGCGGTCTCGTGCTGGTAGGCACCGGTCGAGGTGTCGGCGTACAGCGTGGTGCCACCGACCCCGGTCACGTTCGGGTCGGACGCGGGCGTGCTTGCCGCCTCGAGTGCGGCGTCGCTCTTCGGGTCGCACGCGGGCTGCGAGGCGCCGCTGTCACCGGAGGATGCGAGCAGCGTGATGCCCTTGGCGACTGCGCTCGCGAACAGGGCGTGCTGCTGGCTGAGCAGTGTCGGGTCCATGCACGCCTCGGCCTCGCCGAAGCTCTGTGAGATGACGTCGCCGAGGTTGCCGTCGATCACGGCCTTCGTGGTCGCCAGGATGTCCGCGTCCTCGTTGCTCTTCGCCACGGCCAGCACGATGTTCGCGCCGGGCGCGGTGGCGTGCGCCCACTCGACGTCGAGGCTCGTCTCGACACCCCAGCCGAGCTGGTTGTTGTCGTTGGGGTCGAAGGCGGGCGGTGCGCCGGCGGGTGCGATCTGCGTGAACGTCGGGTCGGGCAGGCCCATCGCGACGTCGAAGTCGTGCAGGTCGGCGGCCATCGTCGGGCTGCCATAGGCGTCGACGATGACGATCGTGCGGCCGGTGCCGTCGATGCCGCGGTTCAGCAGCGGGGTGATGTTGTAGGCGTTCAGGATCTGCGAGGCCTGGTAGCAGCGCGGGCCCAGCGAGCCGTCCATGGGACGGGTCTGGCAGCTGAACGTGCCGGCCGGCGACTGCGCGCCGGCGGGGTGGATGTCGGGATCGACCGTGATGCGGTGGGCGACGGGCCGGGCGGATGCGCCCGCGGGCGTGGCGCCGGCGGCGATCATGCCGCTGACGACGAGCCCGCCGGTTGCGAGCAGGGCGGCGCCGATCGAGGCCCGGCCCGCACGCGAAGTAGACAATTTGCGCACGCTTCACTCCCCAGTGGTGAATGCGAAAGGGTGATTTGCCCGTGTTTAGGGCATCGAAAGTTTCACATTTTGACTCGAAAGCGTCAATGCGTCGTTGACCATCCGGGCCGTTGGGCCCGCCGGCCAGCTCACAGGAAGCGGCTGATGATCTCTTTCATGATCTCGTTCGTGCCGCCGTAGATCTTCTGGATGCGCGCGTCGGTGTACAACCGCGAGATCGGGTACTCGGCCATGTAGCCGTAGCCGCCGAAGAACTGCAGGCACTCGTCCGCAACGTCGCACTGCATCTGCGTGGTCCACCACTTGGCCATCGACGCGGTCTGCACGTCGAGCCCGCCGGCGAGGTGCTTGCTGATGCAGTCGTCGACGAACACCCGCGCGATGCGCGCCGTCGTCGCGACCTCGGCGAGCTTGAACTTGGTGTTCTGGAAGTTGAAGACGGGCTTGCCGAATGCCTGCCGGTCCTTGGTGTACGCCAGGGTCTGCGCGAGGGTCTCCTCGATCGCGGCCACAGCGGCCACCGCGAGGATCAGCCGCTCTTGTGGCAGCTGCTGCATCAGCTGGATGAAGCCCTGTCCCTCCTCGCCGCCGATCAGGTTGTCGGTCGGCACCCGCACGCCGTCGTAGAACAGCTCGGCGGTGTCCTGGCCGTGCTGGCCGATCTTCTTGAGCACCCGGCCACGGCTGAAGCCGTCGAGCCCGTCGGTCTCGACGACGATCAACGAGATGCCCTTGGCCGCGTTCTCCGGGTCGGTCTTCGCAACGGTGATGACGAGATTGGCGTGCAGGCCGTTGGAGATGAATGTCTTCGACCCGTCGATGACGTATTCGCCACCCGCCTTGATGGCTTTGGTCTTGACGCTCTGCAAGTCGGAGCCGGTGCCGGGCTCGGTCATCGCAACCGCACCGACGATCTCGCCCGAGGCCATGCCGGGCAGCCAGCGCCGCTTCTGCTCCTCGGTGCCGTAGGAGTTGATGTAGTGCGCGACGATCGTGCTGTGCACCGCGGTGCCCAGGCTCGGCGAGAGCGCACGGGTCTGCTCCTCGGCCAGTGCCGCCTCGAGTGCGAACGTGCCGCCCCCGCCGCCGTACTCGGCCGGGATCGACGGGCAGAGCAGGCCGAGCTTGCCCGCCTTGTTCCAGATCTCGCGATCGACGTGCTGCTGCTCGCCCCACCGATCCTCGTTCGGTGCGCACTCCTTCTCGAGGAAGGTCCGCGCCAGCTCCCGGAACGCCTCGACGTCGTCGTCGCTCCAGGCGGGACGGGGTCGCGTTGCCGTCATGGCACAGCTCCTCTCGAGCAAACCTCGCAGAATCACTGTGACAGTAGTCCCGTCAGTGAGAGAGAGGTGTGACGCGGGCCACCGCTAGGCGGTGCGTACCTCCGCAGCCGACTGCTGCGCCGTCTCGCGCAGGAACGGCAGCACCTCGGTGAGCAGCGCCTCGGGCTGGTCGAGCTGCGGGCAGTGGCCGCAGCCGGGCAGTACCACCGCTCCACCGGGCCGCCCGAGCCGGCGCAGCACGCGCGCCGGGGTGATCAGGTCCCGCGCGCCGAACACGATGAGCGTCGGGACGTCGATGGTCGCGACCAGCGACGCGAGCTGCGCCCGGCCCAACTCGCGGATCAGCACCCGACCCAGCGGCAGCAATGCGGACACGCGCTCGCGCGCCGCGTAGGGCAGGGTGAAGCTCGCCTGCGCGAACGGGTCCAGTCGACCGGGTCGGCAGGCGAAATGCGCGTAGAACCAGCCGATCCCGAACTGCGCGGTGCCGCGCGGCACGGCACGCAGACCGGCCCGCAGCGCGATCTCGGCCGGACGAGACATCGCCATGCGCCACAGCCGCGGGATGTGGTGCAGCCCCGGCATGTCGATGAGCACGATGCCGTCGACGAGTTCGGGGTACGCGTCGGCGAACAGCAACGACACCGCGGCGCCCATCGAGTTGCCCATCAGCGAAACGCCGGCGCTCACGCCTTCCGCCGCAAGCACCTCGTGCACGACGTCGACGTAGCAGGAGAGCAGCGGACGGGTCCACGGGCGGGCGCTGTCGCCGAAGCCGGGCAGGTCGATCGCGATGACCGTGGCGTCGACGGCGAGCCTGGGCAGCACCCGGTTCCAGGTGCACACGTTGTCGGCGAAGCCGTGCAGCAGTACGACGACGCGTTCGCCGTCGCCGGTGACCGTGTAATTGACGCCGTCGATCCGCGCCGCCGTGGTCGCCACGACCTAGACATACCCCGAAGTACGGGGCGTTGCACGTCAGCGCGCCCGCGCGTCGCGCAATCGTGTCAGAGCCGTTTCCCGCCCCAGCAGCTCCATCGACTCGAACAACGGCGGCGAGACGGTGCTCCCGGTGACGGCCACGCGCACCGGCCCGAACGCGTTGCGCGGCTTGAGCCCGAGGCCGTCGACGAGCGCAACCCGCAGAGCCTCCTCGATCGCCGGCGCGGCCCATCCGGTGAGCGGTTCGAGCGCGGCGAGCGCCGCATCGAGCACCGGACCGGCGCCGTCGCCGAGTTGCTTGGCCGCCGCGGTCTCGTCGATGGCGAACGCATCGGCGGGGACGAGCAGGAAGTGCAGCATGTCGAGTGCCTCGCGCAGCGTGCGCGTGCGTTCCTGCACGAGCGGGGCGGCCGCGCTCACCAACACGGCAGCATCGTCACCGAGTTCGTCGGCGCGCGCGGCGAACTCGACGAGCCGCTGCGCGAACTCGTCCGCGCCGAGTGCCCGGATGTAATGGCCGTTGAGCCAGTCGAGCTTCTGCAGATCGAAGACCGGGCCGACCGTGTTCACCTGCGACCAGTCGAAGCTCGCGCTGAATTCGTCGAAGGTGAACACCTCCGATTCGCCCTGCGGCCCGTAACCGAGCAGGGCCAGGAAGTTGAGCAACGCCTCGGGCAGATAGCCCTGCTCGACGAACCAGGTGAGACGTGCAGCCGGGTTCTTGCGCTTGGAGATCTTCGACTTGTCGGCGTTGCGCAGCAGCGGCATGTGCGCCCACGCCGGTTCTGGCACGTCCAGCCACCGGTACAGCAGGATGTGCTTCGGCGTGGACGAGATCCACTCCTCGCCGCGCACCACGTGCGTGATGCCCATCAGGTGGTCGTCCACGACGACCGCGAGGTGATACGTCGGGAAGCCGTCGGCCTTGAGGATCACCTGGTCGTCAGGTCGCGGCGCGGAGACCTCGCCGCGGATGACGTCGGTGAACGTCAGCGGCGCGTCGTCCGGGATGAGCATGCGCACTACCGGGGTGTCGGTCGCGCCGCCGAGCGCCTTGCGCTCCTCGGCGGACTTGCCGAGGCAGAGCCGGTCGTAGCCGGTGGGCAGCTTCTTCGCCTGCTGCTGGTGGCGCATCTCGGCGAGCCGCTCCGGGCTGCACCAGCAGTGATACGCGTGCCCGTCCGCGAGCAGCCGGTCGACGAAGGGGCGGTACGTGTCGAGACGCTCGGACTGCCGGTACGGGCTGAACGGGCCGCCGATGTCCGGGCCCTCGTCCCAGGTCAACGTGAGCCAGCGCAGCGTGTCGTAGATCTGCTGCTCGCTGTCGGCGCGGAAGCGCGCCCGGTCGGTGTCCTCGATGCGCAGGATGAACTGGCCGCCGTGCCGGCGCGCGAAGCCGAGGTTGAACAGCGACATGTAGGCGGTGCCGACGTGCGGGTCGCCGGTCGGCGACGGCGCCACCCGCACCCGCGGTGCGCTCATGCGGCGACCACCGGGTTCGTGAGCGTGCCGATGCCCTCGATCTCGACGCTCACCGAGTCGCCGGCGGTGATCGGGCCGACCCCGGCCGGGGTGCCGGTGAGGATCACGTCGCCGGGCAGCAGCGTCATGACGCCGGAGATGAACGCGATCTGCGCCGGGATGTCGTGGATCATCAGGCTCGTCCGCGCGTCCTGCTTGATCTCGCCGTTGACGCGGGTGACGAGGTGCAGGTCGCGCGGGTCGAGCACGGTCTCGACCCACGGACCGAGCGGGCAGAACGAGTCGTAGCCCTTGGCCCTGGTGAACTGCACATCGGCTCGTTGCTGATCGCGCGCGGTGACGTCGTTGGCCGCCGCGTAGCCGAACACGTGGCTCAGCGCGTCCTCGACCGCGACGTTGCGCGCCGGCGTGCCTATGACGAGTGCGAGCTCGCCCTCGTAGTGCACCTCGTTGCTCGAGGCGGGTAGCCGGATCGCGTCACCGTCGCCGATCACCGACGTGGACGGCTTGATGAAGATCATCGGTGTCTCCGGCGCGCGGTCGTCGCCCATCTCCTTCGCGTGGTCGGCGTAGTTCTTGCCGAGCGCGACGACCTTGCTGGGCAGGAAGGGCGACAGCATCCGGACGTCGGGCAGCGCCCAGCGATCGCCGGTGAAGCTGATCGGTCCGAACGGGTGGCCCTCGATCGCGGCAACGGTGAGCGCATCGGCGGTCGCGTCGGCCGGGCCCTCGACCGTCCCCCAGGAGACGCCCGCTTCGGTCAGCGACGAGCCGGGATGGACGAAGCGGGCGATGCGCACGGGTCTTCACGCTACCGGGCGCTTTCGGTGCGCCTCCTGGCGTGCGGGCGCCGTCCTTCATAATTGACGGGTGAGTTCACCCCTGTCCGGCATCTCGGCCGAGAAGCGGCGCCAGCTCGCCGCCACGCTCGGCCTGTTCGCGATGCTGTTCATCACGGTCGGCGCCGTCGCGGCGACCGGACCGTCGACGGGTGTCACCAAGGCGTTCGTCGCAGTCGCCGTTGCCATCGCGGTGCTGCTCGGCCTGATCGCGTGGGGCGTGCTGCGCTCGGTGCGGCTCGACGTCAGCGAGCAGCGCATCGATGCCGCGATCGCCGCGGCGGTCGCCGCGCGCGGCAGCGGCTCCCTGTGCTCGTGCGGGCACGACCACGATCCGACCGAGATGCACTACGTGGGTGCAGACCCGTGCGCGCACGACGGCACGGGCGACGAGTGCAGCCACTCGTGCGACACCTGCGTCCTCGCCGCCCTCCGCCCCTCGCCGAACCGGACGCGCGCGCAGCGGTTGAACGCGACCTGAGGTCCAGCCTTAGCGCGACGGCAGGCGGAGCAACCCGTAGCGGACGGCGTCGTGCAGGGCCAACCAGGACGCCTCGATGACATTGCCGTGCACGCCGACCGTCGTCCACTCGCGTTCGCGGTCGGTGGTCTCGATGAGCACTCGGGTCACCGCGTCGGTGCCGTGCCGGCCGGGCATGATGCGCACCTTGTAGTCGGTGAGTTCCACCTTCGCCAGCTGCGGATAGGTACGTTCGAGCGCCTTGCGCAGTGCCTTGTCCAGCGCGTTGACCGGGCCGTTGCCCTCCTCGGTGGAGATGACCCGCGGCCCGCCGCTCGTGGCGAGCTTGACCGTGGCCTCACTCACCAGCTGCCCGTCCTCGCGGCGGTCGATGATGACGCGGTACGACTCGACGGTGAACGGCCGTGTCGACTCGCCGAGCTCGTCGCGCAGCAGCAGCTCGAAGGACGCATCGGCCGCCTCGTACGACCAACCGCCGGCCTCGCGCTCCTTGACCCGCTCCACGACGGTGCTCACCACGTCCGGGCGAGAGGTGACGTCGACGCCGAGCTCGGCCGACTTCAGCTCGACGGAGGCCCGGCCCGCCATCTCGGTGACGAGGATGCGCTGGTCGTTGCCGACGATCGCGGGGTCGAGGTGGTTGTAGAGCTCCGGGTCGACCTTGATGGCCGACGCGTGCAGCCCGGCCTTGTGTGCGAAGGCGGACGTCCCGACGTAGGGCGCGTGCGTATCGGGCGCGAGGTTGGCGATCTCGGCGATCGCGTGCGCCACTCGCACCATCTCGGTGAGGCAGGCATCGGGCAGCACGTCGAGCCCCATCTTTGTGACGAGCCCGCCGATAACGCTGAAGATGTTCGCGTTGCCCGCGCGCTCGCCGTACCCGTTCGCGGTGCCCTGTACGTGTGTCGCGCCGGCATCCACGGCGGCCAGGGTGTTGGCCACCGCGCAACCCGTGTCGTCCTGGGTGTGGATACCGAGCCGGATGCCGGCGCGACCGCTCACGGTCGACACGACGTCGTGCACGCCCATGGGCAGCATGCCGCCGTTCGTGTCGCATAGGACCCCGACATCCGCGCCCGCGCTCGCTGCCGCGTCGAGCACTCGTACGCCGTAGTCGGGATCGTGTTCGTAACCGTCGAAGAAGTGTTCGCAGTCGAGGAAGACCCGCCGGCCCGCGGCACGCAGGAAGGCGACGGTGTCGTGCACCATCGCGAGGTTCTCCTCGAGCGTGGTGCGCAGCGCCCGCTCGACGTGGCGTACGTCGGACTTCGCGACGAGCGTGACGACCGGCGCCTGCGAGTCGAGCAGGGCCCGCACCTGCAGGTCGTCCTCGACGCGCACGCCCGCCTTGCGGGTCGCACCGAACGCCACCAGCACTGCATGGTTCAGCTGCAACTCGCCGGCGGCGGCGCGGGCGAAGAACTCGGTGTCCTTCGGCATCGCGCCGGGCCAGCCGCCCTCGATGAAGCCCACGCCGACCTGGTCGAGCAGTCGCGCCACGGCCAGCTTGTCGGCGACCGAGTACGTGATGCCCTCGCGCTGGGCGCCGTCGCGCAGCGTGGTGTCGAAGACGTGGAATGCGTCCGTCTGCATCGTGTGGTCCTTCGGTGGGGTTCGGCAAACAAAAAACCCCTCGCCTGGCGGCGAAGGGTCTGCGCGTCGGTGTGGAGCTGTACCGACGCGCTACGTGATAATGAGCGAACTCAGGAACTGCACGCGTGCAGTCTGCCACACGCCCGCCACCCCCGCCTACCGCTATCCGCGTTCAGTGGCTGATCCCGCGTTGAGTGGCTGACTGCGATCAGCCACTCGACGCGTACGTGGCCACTCAACGTTCAGCTCGCGGCGGCCTTGGCGAGACGCTCGCCGATCTCGGATGTCGTTCCCGGACGCTGCGCGTCGCGGGACGCGAGATCGGCGGCCACCGCCGCCTCCACGCGTGCGGCCGCGTCGGTGTCACCCGCGTGCGCGAGCAGCATCGACACGGACAGCACAGCGGCGGTGGGGTCGGCCCTGCCCTGGCCGGCGATGTCGGGTGCCGAGCCGTGCACCGGCTCGAACATGGACGGGTTGACGCGGCTGACGTCGAGGTTGCCGCTCGCGGCGAGCCCGATGCCGCCAGCGATCGCCGCCGCGAGGTCGGTGATGATGTCGCCGAACAGGTTGTCGGTGACGATCACGTCGTACCGACCCGGGTCGGTGACGAGGTAGATCGTCGCGGCATCGACGTGGTTGTAGGCCACCGTGACCTCGGGGAACTCGGTGCCGACCTGCGCCACGGTGCGCGTCCACAGGTCTCCGGCGTTCGTGAGCACGTTGTTCTTGTGCACCAGCGTGAGGTGCTTGCGCGGCCGGGCCTGCGCACGGGCGAACGCATCGCGCACGACGCGCTCGACGCCGAACGCGGTGTTGACGCTGACCTCGGTCGCGATCTCGTGCGGCGTCCCCTTGCGCAGCACCCCGCCGTTGCCGGCATACGGGCCCTCGGTGCCTTCGCGGATCACCACGAAGTCGATGGCGGGCGCGCCTGCCAGCGGGCTGCTGACGCCCGGGTAGAGCTTGGCCGGGCGGAGGTTGACGTGGTGGTCGAGTTCGAAGCGCAGCCGCAGCAGCAGGCCGCGCTCGAGCACGCCGGACGGGACGGACGGGTCGCCCACCGCGCCGAGCAGGATCGCGTCGTGGCCGCGGATCTCGTCGAGCACCGAGTCGGGCAACACCTCGCCGGTGCGGTGCCAGCGTGCGGCGCCGAGGTCGTAGTGCGTGGCCTGCACGCCGGGCTGCACCGCGTCGAGGACGCGCAGCGCCTGCTCGATGACCTCGATGCCGATGCCGTCGCCGGGAATGACCGCCAGCTTCATGCCGGTAACCCTAGACGAGCGTCAGGTCTCACTCTCAACCAGTGAGCCCGCTGTCTCATCATCTGGGACATAGCTCGGCAGGTCCCGCTGCCAGCGCAGCGGCGAGAAGAAGACGGGAAGCCAGGTCAGCGCGCCGCCGATGGCGGCGATGAGCAGCGTCTCCCGCACGCCGACCTTCTCGCCGAGCACGCCCCCGAGCAGACCGCCGAGCGGCATGGTGCCCCACACCAGGAAGCGCATCGTTGCGTTCATCCGGCCGAGCAGGTGCGGCGGGCACAGCCCCTGCCGGAAGCTGACCTGCGTGATGTTGTAGACGACGACCGTGCCCCACCAGAAGATCTGCGCGACGGCGAGCAGCACGAGCGTCCAGTCCTTGTGCACGAACGGCACCACGAAGCCGAGCGGCGCGCCGACGAGGATCGAAACCCAGATCGTCGACCCCTGGCCCAATCGCTGCGCAATGCGGTTCGCGATGAACGAACCGACGAGACCACCGATCGCCGAGGTCGCCATGATCAGGCCGATGATCCCCGCGGACACCCCGAGCTGTCCCGCGAGCAGCACGAAGAACACGGCGCCGGCCATCGACGAGCAGAGGTTCGAGCTGCCCGTGCACATCGCGATCGCGCGCAGCATCGGGTTCTTGACGACGAAGGCCACGCCGTCCTTGATCTCGCGGCCGAGGTGCCGGTCGGGCTTGCGCTCCGGTTTCGGCGGCCGCGCCTGTATCGCACCGACCCATGCGGCCGACCACAGGAAGCTCAGCGCGTCGACGAAGATCGCGTACGGCGCGGTGAGCGCCTGCACCAACGCACCGCCGATGCCGGGACCGGCGATCTGGCTGACCGACTCGCTGGCCTGCAGTTTCGAGTTGCCCTCCACCAGCGTGCTGCGATCGATCAGCTCCGGCAGGTAGGACTGGTAGGCCACGTCGAAGAAGACGGTGCACACACCGGCGACCACGGCGACCACGTACAGCTGGCCGATCGTCAGCACGCCGAGAACCTGCGCGAGCGGGATCGAACCGAGCGCGGCGGCGCGCAGGATGTCGTTGACGATCAGCACCGAACGGAACCGCATCCGGTCGACCCAGGCGCCTGCAGGCAGGCCGACGACGAGGAAGCCGACGGTGTCGAGCGCGGTCAGCAGGCCGACCTCGAACGTCGATGCGTGCAGCACGAGGATCGCCACGAGCGGCAGGGCCAAGAAGGTGATCTGGGTGCCGAACTGGCTGACCGTCTCGCCGATCCAGAGCCGGCGGAAGTCGAGGTGATGCCACAGCCCACCGCGGCGCGGCCTGACTTCCGCGCCGACGGCGGGCTGTGCGCCCAGTTCCGGAAGGAGCTCGGAGGTCACTTCGCTCCCCGGACCGGACGGGTCTTGTGCGGTCACCGGCACGTCACGAATGCCAAGCGTCGTCCAGTGATTGGGAAATGTCAATCAGTTATCGTGTTCCGCATGTCCCCCGCTCGCCGAGCCGCCGCCGTCAACGACCGCAACGCCGGCCGGCGACCCGCCACCGACGAAGAGGCACGTGCGCTGGCATCGACCCTGCGTATGCGCATCCTGCGCATCTGCCTGCACCAGTCGCAAACCAATAAGGAGATCGCGCAAATCCTCGGCCGCGACCCGGCGACCACGCTGCATCACGTGCGGCGACTCGTCGACACCGGCTTCCTCGCCGCACAGCCGGTGCGCCGCGGCACCCGCGGCTCGCGGGAGATCCCCTACCTGGCCACCGGCAAGTCCTGGCGGATGGAGACGCCGGCGAAGGACCGGGTGCTCGTCGACGCGTTCCTCGAGGAGATGGCGCTCGTGCCGGCGCACGCGATGGAGACGGCCCGGCTGGGCCTGCGCCTGCCCGAGGAGGTCAAGGACGAGTTCCTCGAGCGGCTCGGCGAACTGCTCGAGGAATTCCGCATCCGTTCCGACGCCGCACCTGCGGGACCGGCGTGGTCGATCTTCTTCGCCCTGCATCCCGATCCGAACTACCCCGACCTCGCCTAGCGCGGCTAGGCATCGCGCCGGCGCAGGACGAGCACCGCGACCGCGACGAGCACGGCGGCGAGCGCGGCGAAGATGCCGAACTCGATCCACTGAAACGTCCAGTACCGGTTCGCGGGCTGGTAGACGTTACGGAAGGAATAGCCCGCACGCGCCATGCACGCATTCATTTCGTCGCGGCTCCCGGCGGCAACACACGACTGCAGCGGCCGCACCGGCCCGTTGACGACCTGCCCGTGCAACGTGAGGTCGGTGCTGATGCTGAGCGATCCATTTGGCGGGCCGCTGCCGGGACCCTTCATGCCCGTGATGCGCACGACAGGTGACATGTAGTGCGTGCGGACCCCTAGCTCGATCAACAGCCGAGTGCCGATGAACGCCGCGATCGTCGTCGCCACGGCCGGCATGACCCGCCGCCACGCCACGCCTGACGCGAGGCCGAGCGCCGCGGCGAAAATCGCGTAGCCCACCGGCGCGATGTTCTGAATGTCGAACTGCGGTCCGTCGAAGCGACTTTCCACCGTCGAGTTGGCCGGGTTCGACCACCACGTCACCAGGGCGCTGACCGCACCACTGCACGCGATGGCGAACGCGAACAGCGTGCCCAGCTTGATCGCGACCCAGCGCCGGCGGGTGATCGACTGCGTCCACACGAGCGACGCGGTGCCCATCTCGAGTTCGCGGCCGGCGATCGTAGCGCCCCAGAACACCCCGACGAGGACAGGAACGATGATCGTCAGGTTGACGATCACCCGGATTGCGCCGTAGTGCTGCAACAGGTCGAAGCTGCCGCAGGTGCTCGCGGTCCGGCAGTCGTGCAACGTCGTCGCGAGATGGGTGCCGGTGATCCACACCGGAATCGCCAGCCCGATGACGGCGGCGGCGGAGAGCAGTAGCTGCACGCGGTGCTGCCGCCAGATCAACCACGTCATCGTGCCGCCTCGCTCAGTTCGGGCTCGACCGGAGCCGCGCTGCCGAGGCCGAGATAGGCCAGCATGATCTCTTCGAGACCGAGTTCCTCGACGTGCCAGTTCGGATCGTGCAGCGGGCCGTGCAACTGCACCCACATGCTCACCTGCCGGTGCGTCTTCTCGATGCGCAACACCGTGTGATCGCGCTCGATCGCGGCGGTGTCGCGGCGCGGGCCGGTGAGCAGCCGGTGAGTGGCGAGCACGTCGTCCAGGTCGTCCGCGAGCAGCGTCTGCGCGTCGGAGAGCACGATCACGTGATCGCAGACGCGCTCGAGGTCGGCGACGAGGTGGCTGGAGAGGATGACGGTGAGCTCGCCGTCGGCGACCGCTTCGCTCAGCGTGCTGAGGAAGCCGCGGCGCGCGAGCGGGTCGAGGGCGGCGACGGGCTCGTCGAGCATGAGGACGTGCGGCTGCTTGGCCAGCGCGAGCGCGAGTGCCACTTGCGCGCGCTGGCCGCCGGAGAGGGTCCCCACCTTCTGCTCGAGCGGGATGCGCAGCGCGCGCAACCGCTCGCGTCCGGCCGTGTCTTCCCATCGCGGGTTGAGGTGCGCGCCCATGCGCAGATGGTCGGTGACGCTCCAGCGGCGGTAGAGCGGCACGTCCTGCGCCAGGTAGCCGATCTCGCCCAGGTACTCGACCGCATCGCGCGGCGTCTGGCCGGCCACCTCGGCGCGCCCGGTCGTCGGCCGGCTCAGCCCCGACAGCATGCGGAGCAGCGTCGTCTTGCCCGCGCCGTTCGCGCCGACGAGCCCGCACACCCGCCCCTGCGGGATTGCGAACGAGCAGTCGCGCAGCGCCCACTTCGCGCCGTAGCGCTTGCCGAGCCCGTCGGCGACTATCGCGCCCGCGGCGCGGTCCGGTGACGTCATGCCACACCTTCGTCCGCGGTCGAGACGAGGACCGAGCGCACCATGCTTTCGATGTCGCCGTCGGCGAGGCCCGCCCGCTGCGCCTTGGCGACCCACGTCGCGAGCGCGCGGCGCAGCGCAGCCTGATCGCTCGGCGACGGGCCGTCGGGACGCCGCGTGACGAACGTGCCGACACCCTGCCGGCCCTCGACGAGGCCCTCGCGTTCGAGGTCGCGGTATGCCTTGAGCACGGTGTTCGGGTTGATCGCGAGCGAGCCGACGACCTCTTTGACGGTCGGCAGCCGGTCGCCGGGACGCAGCACGCCGGCCAGCAGCGCCTGCCGCACCTGCTCGACGATCTGCAGGTACGGCGGCAGGTTCGAGTGCGCAGTCAGATGAAAGGTGATCATCAAAACCTCTACTTATCTAGATGACTAGATAAGTAGAGCGCAGCAGTCCGGACAGCGCAACTAAGAATCAACCACGAACGCGAGGATCAACCCCCGAGGAGCCCCTGGGCGACGAGTGGGGTTCGGTCCGAGCCCGGCCCCGCGCGAGCGAGGGACGAGCGAGCTTGCGTTCGGAGCTCCGATCGGCCCCGAGGGACGAGGGGCCAGGAGGAGATCCGAGTGGCCGGACGATTCAGCGCTGGGCGGAACCTTCCGTGTAGTCGTCGTCGGACTGCACCCAGCTCATCAGGCCGCGCAGCTTGCGCCCGGTGTCCTCGATCGGGTGCTGCTCCCCCTTCGCGCGCAGCGCCTTGAACTCCGGTGCACCGGCGTCCTGGTCGGCTATGAAGCGGGCGGCGAAGGTGCCGTCCTGGATCTCCTTGAGGATCTGGCGCATGTTGTCCTTGACCCGCGCGTCGATCACCCGCGGACCGGAGACGTAGTCGCCGTACTCGGCGGTGTCCGACACCGACCAGCGCTGCTTGGCGATGCCGCCCTCGTACATCAGGTCGACGATCAGCTTCAGCTCGTGCAGGCACTCGAAGTACGCGATCTCCGGCGCGTAGCCGGCCTCGGTCAACGTCTCGAAGCCGTACATCACCAGCTGCGACGCACCGCCGCAGAGCACGGCCTGCTCG
>JAICKR010000083.1 GCA_025927835.1 Jatrophihabitans sp.
CAGAACCCGGACGGCGGCTGGGGCGAGGACCTGCGCTCCTACAAGGACGAGTCGTGGCGCGGTCGCGGCGCGTCCACGCCGTCGCAGACTGCCTGGGCGCTGCTCGCGCTGCTCGCCGCAGGGGAGGACACCGAAGCGGTGCGGCGCGGCGTCGCGTGGCTGGTCGCCGAACAGCGCGCCGACGGCGGCTGGGACGAAGACCTCTACACCGGCACCGGTTTCCCCGGCGACTTCTACATCAACTACGAGATGTACCGGCTGGTGTTCCCGCTCAGCGCACTCGGCCGCTACCTGACCGGAGGCGCGCCGTGACCCGCCTTGCCGTCGTCACGGCGCTGCGCAGCGAGTACGTCGCGCTGCACGGCCAAGTACCGCACGCGAAGGTGCTGCGCTGCGGCATGGGCCCGGCCCGGGTGCAGCGCTGGCTGCCCGAACTCGACGCGGCCGAGCCGCAGGCCGTCGCGGTCGCCGGCGTCGCGGGCGGGCTCGACGCCCGGCTGCGCCCCGGCGACGTCGTGGTCGCCACCGAGGTGCGTGACGACAAGGGCCGGTTCGTGCTGCGCGGCGCGGCACCGCTGGTGGCCGAGCTCAACCGGATGGGCATCCGTACGGTGTCCGGCCCGGTGCTGACGACCGACCACATCATCACCAGTTCCGACGAGCGGCGCCGGCTGGCCGACACCGGCGCGGTCGCCGTAGACATGGAGTCCGCGGCGGTGGTGCGCGCGCTCGCCGAGCGCGGCATCCCGGTGGCCGTCGTGCGGGTCATCGCCGACACCGCCTACACCCCGATCGCCCGGCTCGCGACCGTACCGGCCGGGGCCCGCGCGTTGCACACGCTGCGGCGAACCGGCCCGGCGCTGGCACGGTGGGCCGGGTTGGCGAAGCCGCGGCGGGTGCTGCTCGCCGGGCCGCGGTCGTTCTGTGCCGGCGTCGAGCGGGCCATCAGCATCGTCGAGGCCGCTTTGCAGCGCTACCCGCACCCGATCTACGTGCGCCGCCAGATCGTGCACAACGCGCACGTAGTCGCCGACCTCGAGCGGCAGGGCGCGGTGTTCGTCGAAGAGCTGGACGAGGTGCCCGACGGCACCACCGTCGTGTTCTCCGCGCATGGCGTCGCACCGGCGGTCCGGGCCGAGGCCGCGCGCCGCGACCTGAAGGTCATCGACGCCACGTGCCCACTCGTCACCAAGGTGCATTCCGAGGCGAAGCGGTTCGTCGGCCGCGGCGACACGGTGCTGCTCATCGGGCACGACGGGCACGACGAGGTCGAGGGCACGCTCGGGGAGGCGCCGGGACGCATCACCCTGGTCCAGGACGTTGCCGAGGCGGAGAGCGTCACGGTGCCCGACCCCGAGCGGGTCGCGTTCACCTTGCAGACCACGCTGGCCATGGACGACGCGGCCGAGATCGTCGACGTACTGCGGCGGCGCTTCCCGGCCATCGAGTCGTCGCCCACCGACGACATCTGTTACGCCACCACCAACCGGCAGCGGGCGGTGGGCGCGATCGCGGCCGACTGCGACGTGCTGCTCGTCGTCGGCTCGACGAACTCGTCGAACTCGCTGCGCCTCATCGAGGTGGCGAACCGCCTCGGCACGCCGGCGCATCTCGTCGACGACGCCACCCAGGTCCGGCCGGAGTGGCTGGAGAACGCGACCACGATCGGCATCAGCGCCGGCGCTTCGGCGCCCCCGCGGCTCGTCGACGAGCTGGTCGGCACATTGCGCGCGCTCGGCCCGGTCGAGGTGACCGAGCGCGCCGTCGCCGTCGAAGACCTCACCTTCGCCATGCCCAGAGGAGTTACCGAATAATGCCTATCCCCTTGCGTCAGGGCGCTCGCATCGGCTGGTACCTGTTCAGCCAGAAGGTCAGGCGTCGCGAGAAGTTCCCGCTGATCGTCGAGCTCGAGCCGCTGTTCGCGTGCAACTTGAAGTGCAACGGCTGCGGCAAGATCCAGCAGCCGCACGAGGTCCTGCGCCAGCGCATGCCCGTCGAGCAGGCCATCGGCGCCATCGAGGAGTGCGGCGCGCCGATGGTGTCCATCGCCGGCGGCGAGCCGATGATGCACCCGCAGATCGACGTCATCGTCAACGAGCTCGTCAAACGCAAGAAGTACGTCTACCTGTGCACGAACGCCGAGCTGGTGCGCAAGCGATGGGACAAGTTCGCCTTCAAGCCCTCGCCGTACTTCTCGTTCGCGGTGCACATCGACGGGCTGCGCGAGCGCCATGACGAGTCGGTGGCCAAGGAGGGCGTGTTCGACGAGGCGATCGCGGCGATCGCGTTCCTCAAGGAGAAGGGCTTCCGGGTCACCACGAACTCCACGTTCTTCAACACCGACACCCCGCAGACCGTCATCGACGTGCTGAACTTCCTCAACGACGAGGTCAAGGTCGACGAGATGATGATCTCGCCGGCGTACGCGTACGAGAAGGCGCCCGACCAGGACCACTTCCTGGGCGTGACCGAGACGCGCGAGCTGTTCCGCAAGGCGTTCGCCGACGGTAACCGCAAGCGGTGGCGGCTCAACCACTCGCCGCTCTTCCTCGACTTCCTCGAGGGCAAGGTCGACTTCGAGTGCACCGCGTGGGGAATCCCGTCCTACTCGCTGCTCGGCTGGCAGCGACCGTGCTACCTCATGGCCGACGGCTACACGAAGACCTACAAGGAGCTCATCGAGACGACCGAGTGGGAGAAGTACGGCCGCGGCCGCGACGAGCGGTGCAACAACTGCATGGCGCACTGCGGCTACGAACCCACCGCCGTCCTCGCGACCACCGGATCGCTGAAGGAAAGCCTCCGCGCCCTGAGAGAACAAGGCTAGAACCTCGCCATGATCTCGGCGGTTGCCGCGGATTTCCGCTGCACACGCCGAGATCATCGCGCTAGGCCTCGGCGCAGGTCGGCCTCGCGCCCAGCCAGCCATTCCCCGACGTCACGAACGAAGCGGGCCTCGTCATGCAGCGCGGACGGCGGGCGGTGGATGACGCTGTACCCGAACTTGGCGAGATCGAGGTGTCGATCCCACGTACCTGTCCACTCAGCGCGGCTGAAATGCCACTCCACGCTGTCGATTTCGAGACAGGCACGGAGTTCGGGCCAATAGAAGTCCACGACTCGCACGGACCCATCCGGCAACGTGAGCCGCACGTTCTGGACGAAGTTTGCAATGCCGGCGCGATGGAGGATCCGAGCGGCGCGCGCCTCGGGTGCGGACGCCGCTCCCCAACCGATTTCCTCGAGGGCTCGGCGCAAGTTCGCGCTCCCCCTGCGCGGCCCCCGCGCGAGCTCGGCTGCTAGCTCCTCGATCGTGCAGTGTCCGTCCTGGACCACCCGTGCTACTACCGTTCGGACGTCGTCGATGCGACCCATCGTCACCGCCAGGTCGGCGGCCGCCCGCGCCGGTTCGACCCGCCGCGGTCCGTACCACTGCTCTATCGCAACCGGACGCGTGCTTCGGCGCACCAACACCGTCGCGACCGACTTCGTCGCGTTTGATGGCGGGACCACCACGAGTATGCGGCGCGGCACGGCGATCCGCCTGACCTCGGACGCCACGAGTGCGGCAGCGCCGGAAAGTGCCGCATCAGGACCTGCGAACGTCAATGCAGCAGACAACCGGTCGAGGTCGGTGAACGTGTCGACGGTGAGATACGTGCGCGGCAGCACCCGTCGCCAGCGTCCAGATGCGACGCGACGATCGATCGCATGGCGGGACATACCGCGAGCAAGGGCCTCTGCGCGGCCGATGATGCGCGGAAGGGATTCGGAGTGGACGCCGTACACGTCTCGCAGCGTGTCGCGGGTGAGCCGACTCCGGTGCCGCGTCCAGGCATCTGTGGACAACCGCCCGCGATGATCTCGGCGGTTGCAGCGGAATTCCGCTGCACACCCCGAGATCATCGCGATTGTTACGTGTGCTGCTCGGCGGCGGCGCGGTCGCGGCCGAGCAACGCCACGCCGCCGGCGATCAGCAGCAGCGCGACGACGAACGCGAGCCGCCGCAGGCCGCCCGGCACCTGATCGTCGAGGATCGCGGCGGCAATGCCGACCGGCAGCATCGCGGCCACCGCGCTCACGATCGGGAAGGTGAGCAACGGGTTGCTCTGCAAGCCGCGCTGCGTCAGCGTGATCGCGAGCAGTGAGCAGCCGGCCAGCACGTAGGGCGTCGGGGTGGCGAGCAGCTGCCACGGGTCGCCCGGATCGAACGCTCGACCGACCTGCCGGGTCGCCATCGTCGCCAGTCCGAAGGCGATGCCGGACGCGACGGCGAACACACCCGCGGCGAACGCGGCACGCCCGGCCGCGATCGCCCGGCTGCCGATGAGCGCGCCGGCGCCGCACACCCCGACCGCACCGGCGAGGAAGAACAGCAGCTCGGCGTTGCTCGCGTTAGCGCCCGGCTCGTGCTTGCCGCTGAACACGAGCCCGAGGTCGATGACCCCGACGCAGATCATGCCGATGCCGAACAGGCCGAGCCGGGACAACCGCTCCCGGAACAACCAGGAACCCACCAGGACGAAGACGATCATGTCGCAGGCCATCACCGGCGCCACCAGCGTCGCGGGCGCGCGCGAGAACGCGAACGCCTCGAGCGCGAAGCCGCCGACGTCGATCGCCATGCCCGTCAGCCAGATCGGCCGGCGGGCCAGCCGCAGCGTGAGCCGCGCGCCGACGCCCTCGCCCTGCACCTCGCGCCGGGCCGCAACCGCCTGCACCGCCGGGGCCGCCCCGTAACAGACCGCGCCGGCGATCGCGGCCGTGAGACCGGCCGACAGCGTCGAGCTCATGAACTCAGCTCGGCTCGGCGATGCCGATGCTGGCCAGCGCCTTCTCGAACGCCCGCTCCCAGCCGTCCGGCGTGATCACTGCCGGCCGCGTCGGCGGCTGGATCCGATCGAGACACGCGAGTGCCGCGCGCAGCAGCCCGTCCGGATCCCCCGGTGCGACGTCGGCGTCGCCGCGCTCGAGTTCGTGCTGCAGGTTCTCCCGGCCGTGCCCGGGCACGACGTCGAGCAGCAGCAGGTGCCGGCCGATGACCCGCGCCTCGGTGCACGTGTCGCCGGAGGTCGTGATCACCAGATCGGACGCGGCCATCAACGTCGGGACCTGGTCGGTGAAGCCGAGGGGCACGATGTGCGGGTTGGCCGTGGCCGCGTCGCGCAGCGAGGCTTCGAGCACGGCGTTGCGGCCGGCGACCGCGATCACGTAGATGCCCGCAGCGGCAAGTCCGGTGGCGATCTCGCGCAGCGGTCCGATGCCCCACGAACCGGCCATGAGCAGCACGCAGCGCCCGTCCGGGTCGATGCCGAGCTCCCGTCGCGCGTCGGCCTGCGTCGGCGGCGTGTAGAACGGCGGACGCGCCGGCGCCGGCACGACCGCGACCTCGGCGCGGGGGTGGAAGCGGCGCACGAAGCCGCGCGCCGTCTCCGACGTCACCAGATACAGGTCGGTGCTCTCGTGCACCCAGATGCGGTGCGGGCACACGTCGGTGCAGAACACCGCGGTGCGCAGTCCGGGATGGCTGGGCTTGAGCCGGTGCGCGGCCCCGGCCGCGGTGGCGAAGATGGACACCAGCAGGTCGGTGGGACGTTTGCGCAGCTGCGCGTCCAGCGCCGGCACGATGCGCCGCGACGACTCGCGCTCGGCGAGCATCGCAAGCCGGCCGCCGGGACGCAGCTGCTCGAAATGGAACGCGTCGTACACGCCGGGCACGGCGAGCATCGCGCGGAACACCCGCTCCCCCACGCCACCGGAATGTTCGCCGAGCAGCCGGATGCTGTCGACGGTCTCGGTGGTCCAGCCGCGATTTTCCAATGAGGCCGCGCATGCCTCGGCCATGACGTCGTGGCCCATGCCGATCGAACCGGAGACGAGCAGCGCGTGCATCAGCGGGCGAGTTCCGTGCAGGCGGCGGTCAGCGCGTGCAGCACGCGCTCGACCTCGGCGTCGGTCATGTCGGAGTGGACGGGCAGGCAGACGTGCCGGGCGCAGAACAGCTCGGCGCCGGGGAGGGCACCGCGCGCGTGCTCGGCGAACACCGGCTGCGCGTGCAGCGGTGTCTCGTAGACCTCACCGGACAGCGAGACCCGGTACCGCTCCGTGAGCCGCCGCTTCAGCTCGGCGCGGTCGATGCCGTCGCCGAGCAGCACCGGGAACTTGTAGTAGCTGCTGCGCAGCCCGGCGGCCGGCTGCAGCGGCCGGGCGTACGCGACGTCTGCCAGCGCGTCCAGGTAGCGCCGCGCCACGCGCGTGCGCAGCGCGACGAAGTCGTCGAGGTGCCGCGCGTGCACGACCCCGACCGCGGCATGCAACTCGCTGATCCGCCACGCGTAGCCGAGCCGGGTGTGCAGGTTGCTCAGGAAGGACGCCTTGCCCTGGTCGCGGTAGGACAGCGCCTCGTCGCGGATCCGCTCGTCCGACGTGACGATCATGCCGCCCTCGCCGGTCGTGAGCACCTTCGTCGGGTAGAAGGAGAACGCGCCGGCGACGCCGAACGAGCCTGCGTACGCACCGTCGAGGCTGCACCCGTGTGCGTGTGCGGCGTCCTCGACGAACGCCAGCCCGCGTTCGTCGCACAACGCCCGCAGCTTGCACACCTCAGGCGTGATGAGCCCGCCGATGTGCACGAGCACGACGGCTGCGGTCCGCTCGCTCAGCGCCGCGGACACGCTGTCGACGTCGAGGGCGGCAGTTGCGGGATCGATGTCGGCGAACACGGGCGTGCCGCCCGCCGCGAGCACCGCGAACGCCGTCGCGGCGAACGTGTTCGCCGGGATCACGACCTCGCGACCGGCCACGCCGACCGCGCGCAGGATGATCTCGAGCGCGGCCGTCCCGCTGGTGACCGCGATGGCGAATTCGGCATCGTGCGCCCGGGCGAACCCGTCCTCGAACTCGCGGGTGTTGGCGCCGAGCGTCAGCGCACCGGACGCGAGCGCGGCGCTGACCCGGTCGGCAATCTCCTGCCGATCGGCATCGCTGAACACGACGCGCGCGGCCGGGATCGGCTCAGAATCCGTCGTCGGCTGACCAGTCATTCTTCCAACGTTCATCGGGTCGGCCGTCGCTGCGCACGAACCGCAGATCAGCCGACAGCCGCATCACGTCACTGGTGTTGTCGAGCGAGGCGTGCACGAGGTGTGGCGAGTGCAGCACGACGTCACCGGCCAGGTAGTCGGTCCACAGCCACCGCCCGCCGAGCACTCGAGCGGTCATACCGAGGTCGTTGCTGATCGGGCGGCGGTCGTGCGGCCGGTCGGTGTGATCGCGCAGCCGGTCCAGCTCCGCGCGTGGGATCGCGTGCGAACCCTCGAGATACACGAGGCCGCCGCACTCGATCGGGCAGTCGCCGAGGGGCACCCACGCGGTGACGACGGTGTCGCTGCCGCGGTCCATGTAGTCCCAGTCGACGTGCGCGCGCGACGCCCGCGCGGCCGAGCGCTGGAAGTGACGCAGGATGCGGCGCGGCAGCAGCTCGACCGGTCCGCCGAGCAGCGTCTCGGCGATGTCGCGCAGCTGCGGGCCGCGGCTGAACGCGTCGAAGGCCGGGCCGCGCACGAGGTCGAAGGCGGGGTGACCGGCCGTGCCGTAGTCGGGCAGGTCGTCGGGCTCGACGCCGGAGTAGATGCCGTCGCGCGGTGTCGTGCCGGCTCGCAGCATGCTCGCCGGGAACCGGGAGAAGTAGTCGGCGCGCAGGTCGAGCACCGACTCGCGGTCGAGCGCACCGCGCAGCAACACGTACCCGTTCGTACGGAACCGGTTGAGCGTCTCCTCAGGTTGCGCGCGCCAGTTCTCCAGTTCCTGCTGCCGCGCGAACGTTGCGTCGTCAACCGGGATCCGGACACCGTTGGACGACATCGTCTCCGGCGGCGCGTTGCGCGGTTGCGTCGCGTGCTCGATCGCACACCTCCCCAGCTAGGCGCCAAGCGCCATCCACTCTGCCAGAACGGCACCGGCCTTCGCTGACAGATTGTCCGTAAATGCTTGCTCCTATGCACGCAGGCACGACACGATCGCTGGGAAGGTCCCATGGGTCGGGTGTGAGCCGGGAGGCGGTAACGGGACATGAACGTGCGCGATGCAGTCGTGCTCGTCACCGGGGCCAGCGGCGAGATCGGTTCGGCATGTGCGGCCGCCCTCAACGCGCGCGGCGCGCGGCTCATCCTCACCGCGCGCGACGCCGGCATCAGCGACCTCGCCGCCGATCTGAGCGCCAAGTCCTTCGTCAGCGACCTCGCCCGGGCGGGTGCGACGGAGCGGCTCGCGGCCGACGCGCTCGAGGTCTACGGCTCGGTGGACGTCGTCCTGCACTGCGCGGGGATCGGCTGGTTCGGTTCGGCACCGACGATGGACCCGCAACGTGCCGACGAACTGCTCGACGTGAACCTGCGCGCGCCCGTTCAACTCGACCGGATCCTGCTGCCCGGCATGCTCGAGCGCGGGCGTGGCCATCTGGCCTACGTCGCCTCGATCTCCGGCTGGGTGCCCGTCGTGAACGAGGCGGTCTACTCGGCAACGAAGGCGGGGGTCATCGCCTACGCGGAGAGCCTGCGCGCCGAGCTGGCGGGCACTGGCGTCGGGGTCTCGGTGGTCTCGCCGGCCGCGGTGCGCACCGAGTTCTGGGTGAACCGCGGCAAGCCCTACGACCGCCGCTTCCCGCGGCTGGTCCCGGCCGTGCGCGTCGCGCGCGCGATCGTGCGTGGCATCGAGCAGGAGCGTGCGCATCAGATGGTGCCGCGCTGGCTCGCGATCGCACCGGCGATCCGCGCGACCGCGCCGGCGGCGTACCGGGCCATGCAGCGGCGGTTCGGCTAGCCCATGAAGGTCCTCGTCACTGGCGGCGCCGGGTTCATCGGCAGCACCGTGGCGTTGGCGCTGCTCGACGTGGGTGCCCAACCGATCGTGCTCGACGACCTCAGCCGCGGCCCCGCCGCGTTCCTGCGCCAGTTCCCCGGCTACGTCGGCGACGTGGCCGACCCGGCCGTGCTCGACCGCATCTTCGCCGACCATCCCGACATCGACGCAGCAGTGCACTGCGCCGCGCGCACCGTCGTCACCGAGTCGCTCGCCGACCCGGCCATGTACTACCGGGCGAACGTCGGCAAGACGATCGACTTCGTCACCCAGCTGATCGCGCACGGCTGTCACCGGCTGATCTTCAGCTCGTCGGCGTCGGTATACGGCACCACGCACGAGCAGCTGATCACCGAGGCGACGCCGGTGCGGCCGCAGAGCCCGTACGCATCGTCGAAGGTCATCGTGGAGCGGATGCTCGACGACATCTGCGCGGCGACCGCGCTGACCGCCGTCTCGCTGCGCTATTTCAACCCGATCGGCAGCGACCCTCGGCACCGCACCGGCCCGTACGACCCCGGCCCGATGGACGTGATGGGCGCGCTGCTCTCGGCATCGGCGACCGGCGACCCGTTCTGGATCCACGGCCGCGACTGGCCGACGCCCGACGGCACCCCGATCCGCGACTTCGTGCACGTGTGGGACGTCGCCCTCGCCCATCTCGCCGCGCTGCGCGCATGGCCGGCGCTCACCGAGCGCGCCGAGCACCAGGTGCTCAACATCGGCAGCGGCCACGGCACGACGGTGCGCCAGCTCGTCGAGGCGTTCAACGACGTCGCGTCGCGCCCGGTCGAGTTGCGCTACGACGGTCGCCGCGAGGGCGACATCGCCGGCGGCTATCCCGACATCCGCGCGGCGCGCAGCCTGCTCGACTGGCAGCCCACGCGCACCGTCACCGACGGCGTCCGTGACGCGCTGGCCTGGGCGGACGCGCTGCGCTCCGGCGCCGCGCTGCAGTGAGCCGCACCGCCCGCGGCGCGCTTGGCGCGGCAGCCGCGCTGCATCTGTTGCCATCGGTGGCGACGATCCCCGCACTGCACCGGCGCGTGCTGCCGCGGTTGTCCGGGCGCACCGATCGTCTCCATGTCGCCTTGACGTTCGATGACGGGCCCGATCCGGCGTCCACACCGCTGTTTCTCGACGCACTCGCCGACCTCGATGTGCAGGCGACCTTCTTCGTGCTCGGTGCGCAGCTCGACGCACACCGTGAGCTCGGCCGCGGCCTCGTCGAGGCCGGGCACGAGGTGGCGGTGCACGGCTGGCTGCATCGCCCGCACCTGCTCCGCGCGCCGTGGCAGGTGCCGCCGGACGTCCGGCGCACCGTCGACCTCATCGAGCAGGTGTGCGGGACGGTGCCGCGGTTCTGGCGCCCGCCGAACGGGATCATCAGCGGCGCCGGGCTGTTCGCGGCGCGCCGGCTCGGCCTGGCCCCCGTGCTGTGGACCGCGGACGGGCGCGACTGGGAGGCGCGTGCGACACCGGAATCGGTCGCCGCCCGCATCGAGCAGCAGCTTGCGCCGGGCGGGGTCGTGCTGCTGCACGACTCGGACATCACCTCGGCGCCCGACTCCTGGCGGGCTGCGCTCGCCGCGCTGCCGCGCATCGTCGAGCGCTGCCGCGCGAACGGTTGGGCGGTCGGCCCGCTGCGCGAGCACGGCCTCGCGGAGGACATGCGGCGAGCGCAGCCGCGTCCTAGCGGGCGGTAGCCGGCATCAAGACCGACGTGAGGTCGGTCAGGGCGAGCACCCGCAGGACCGCACGCGCCGGGTTCACGATGCGGAACGTGTGTCCGCGCTCGGCCAGCGTGCGGCGCGCGTCCATCAGCACACCCAGCGACGACGCGTCGACGAAGGTCACGTCCGAGAGGTCGAGCAGCACGTCCGCGTCCGCGGCGTGCGCACGCGACAGCGCCTGGCGCAGGATCGGCTGCGTCCCGATGTCGAACTCACCCGCGACGTGGACGAGCACCGACCGGTCCCGCGAGCTCACGTCGGCGGACGTCGCCGGCACGGCGCGCCTCGAGTCGGGTTTCTGCACCGCGGTCACCCGCCCACGGTATGGCCGGGGCGGCGGATCTGGACGCGAACGCACTGACCGGTTCCGGACGTGCAGCAACGTGCGAGGTCCTTTTCCGACATAGCGGGCAGCAGGTCCGGCATGTGTCAGGTCCGTGCGTGCGCGGCGCGGCTGAGCCGCACCCACACCTGTTTGCCGCCGCCCTCGTGGCGCTGCGTGCCCCATTCGGAGGCGAGCGCGCCGACGATGACGAGGCCGCGGCCGCGGGCGTCGAGGGTACCGGGGCCGTCGCGGCGCGGCAGGACGCTGCTTCCGTCGCTGACCGACACCCGGATCGCGCCGGGCTCCTCGTCGATCTGCAGGGCGATCTGACCACCGCCGTGCAAGAACGCGTTGGTCACGAGTTCGCTCACCACCAGCGCGGCGCCGTCGCGTAACTCGACGTCGGTGATGCCCCACCCGTCGAGGGCGTCGAGCAGCATCGACCGTGCGCTGCGCGGCGCGGTCGGACCTAGGGGTAGGTCAAGCTGAGCTCGACGGACAAGCACATGGCAACGCTCCCACCGCGGCGCGCTGGTTTGATCACGCTTCGGCCCCGCCAACCCGGCCAAAGGTCCCGCTTCGGGACCGTCCTGCGGCCGACCAGCCGGATTCCGGGCCTACGGCGTGGGTTGCGGTGAGCGCACGGTGAAGCTGACCGACCAGTCCTCTTTCGTCTCGCCGTCGATGACCGCATGCCACTCGTAGCGTCCGGGCTGCAGCGCCATCGGTCCGACTCCGGCGGCGAGCTTGACGGTCTGCATCGTGCCCGCCGGGATGCCGGGCGCCCGTCCGACCTCGAAGTCGCCCTCGACCTGGATGGCCTGGTCACCCATCGGGGAGTTGATCTGGACGGCGTGCCCGTCTGCATCACGAAGCTGCAGCAGGAAATGGTGCCGCTCGTTCGTTTCGTGCCACATCACCTTCATGAGCACGACCAGCGTCGCCGGCGGGGTCGGGGTGGTGGTCGCGTCCCAGCCGAGCCCGAGGGCGTGCACCTTCCCGCCGTCCGGCGAGACCTGGGCGGAGTCCGCGAGCAAGAGCACGACGTCCATGACCGCAGCGTATGCGCCCACCTCGGGCGCCCGCGCCGCGTCTCAGTAGCTGAACGTGGTCGCGGGCTCGTCGCCGATCCAGTTCCACATCGGGATCGTGCCCTGCAGCTCTGCTCCGGCGATGAGCTGCGTCGCGCCGAGCTCGCGGGCGTTGAAGCAGACCGGGCACGCGAAGTAGGTGCCGCCGGCCGCCTCGGAACGCTTGAACAGCTCGGGCAGCGGCGGGCAGCCGTCACATACGACGCCGACCTTCTCCGCGTCCTCCATACCGGTGCTCAGACTGACGACTGCCTTGCCGGCCATGGCCGCTCCTTCGTGCCGATCCGACGTGGGTCGACGCTAGGAGCGCGGCAACGGGCTGGCCTTGGGCATCTGCCCTAGAAACCGTCGGCGGCGGCAAGCAGCCGCACCGCGTCGACGGCGGCGGTGATCGCGTCCTGCACGGCTTGATCGCGGCGCGCGATCATCTCCGGAGAATCAAGGTGCTCGCCGGCGGTGCGGTTGCCCGCGACGGCGAGGACGGACCCCACGCGCCGGCCGAGCACTGCGCCGCCGACGACGAACACCGTCGCGGTCTCCATCTCCGAGCAGAGCACGCCGAGGCTGCCCAGCGTCGCGTGCCGGTTGGTCAGCTCGGCCGTGATGGGCATCCGTTCCGGTTCGTGCTGGGCGTAGAAGCTGTCAGTCGTGTGCACGACGCCGACGTGGTGCCGCAGCCCGCGCGTCGAGGCCGCGCTGCGCAACGCGTGCACGACGTCCGGACTGGCGACCGCCGGATACTCCAGCGGCGCGTACTGGCGGGTCGTGCCTTCGTCGCGCACTGCGCCGGAGGCGACGACCAGGTCGCCGATGTGCGCGTCCGGATGCATCGCACCGCACGTGCCGATGCGGATGAACGTGCGCGCACCGAGCTGGACGAGTTCCTCGATCGCGATCGCAGTCGACGGGCCGCCGATGCCGGTCGACGTGACGGTGACCGGCGTGCCGTCGAGCGTGCCGGTGTAGGTGGTGAACTCACGCGAGCTCGCGATGTGGCGCGCGGCGTCGAGGTGCTTGGCGATCGCCGGCACCCGTCCGGGATCGCCGGGCAGGAGCACGTACTCGCCTACGTCGCCTACGTCGCAGCGGATGTGCTCGCGCGGGCCGGGTCGCCGCGACACCGCACTGCTGTACTTCGGATCGAGCTCCATGGTGAGCGTCAGCCTGCCAGGGCCCGCGCGATCTCGCCGCCGAGTCCCACGTTGTTGCGGTAGACGGCGACGTTGACATCCAGGCTGCGGCCGTTGGTGGCCTTCTGGATGTAGTCGAGCAGGAACGGGGTCGTGTCGTTGCCGGCGACACCGGCCGCGTCCGCCGCCCGCCATGCGTCGGCCAGCACCGACCGGTGCTCCTCGTCGGGCAGCTGATCCGCCGCGGGCACCGGGTTCGCGATCACGACGGCGCCCTCGATGCCGAACGCGTCACGTGCGCGGATCAGATCCGCCGCCTCGGTCGGCCCGTCCACTGAGTACTCGATTTCGTGCCCGGAGTCGGCGATGTAGAAGCCTGGGTACGCGGTCGTCTTGTACCCGACCACCGTCACCGACAGCGTCTCCATGCGTTCCAGGCTCGCACCGATATCGAGGATCGATTTCACGCCGGCGGATACCACCAGGATGGGCGTGTGCGCCAGCACCGGCAGGTCGGCCGACTCGTCGAAGGTCGACGATGCGCCGACGTGCACTCCCCCGAGCCCGCCGGTGGAGAACACCCGGAGGCCCGCCTTGTGCGCGAGGTAGGCCGTGGCGGCGACGGTGGTGCCGCCGGAGAGGCGCTTGGCCAGGGCGACAGGCAGGTCCCGCAGGCTGATCTTGCTGGTGCCGACGGTCTGTGACAGCCGCTCGATCTGTTCGGTGCTCAGCCCGACGACGGCCTCCCCGTCGACGATGCCGATCGTCGCCGGCACGACGCCCGAATCGCGCAGCTGGCGCTCCGCGTCGAGGGCGACCTCGAGATTGCGCGGCTGCGGCAAGCCATGGGTGAAGATCGTCGACTCGAGCGCGACGACCGGCC
>JAICKR010000017.1 GCA_025927835.1 Jatrophihabitans sp.
ATGTCCGGCCCCCCCCGTGGGGGGGGCCGGGGGCCGCGGGGGGCCCGGGGGCGGCCGCCCGCTGGCACCGCGCTGACACGCCGGAATTCAGCCCTTGACGTAGGAGAGCTTCTCGGCCACCAGGCCGTCGCGGACGCGGTACACGTCCACGCCGCGGACGTGCCCGTCGTCCCACGCATAGCGCCAGCGGGCGATCACCCGATCGCCGCAGACGATCTGCTCCTCGGTCTCGAACGTCGCGGCGCCCGAGGACGCGAAGAACTCCGCCCAGGCGGCGCGTACCGCGTTCCGGCCCTCGTGCCGCCCCCCGTCGGGCGGCGCGGTGGACTCGAACACGCAGTCGGCGGTCATCGCCGCCATGACGCCGTCCAGGTCGTGCCGGTCGAAGGCCGCCCCGAAGCGCGTCACGGCCGCGAGGACGTCCGTGTCGGCGAGCGTCATCGGGCGTACTCGCTGGCCCCGAACCAGTCGACGACGACGACGTCCTCGTCGCCGACGACCCAGGCGTCGTGCCCGGACGGCAGCGAGGTCACATCGCCCGGGCCGGCGTCGAACTCGGTGCCGTCGGCCATCTGGATCCGTAGCGTGCCGGCGATGTGGTACTGGAGGTGCGGCGCCTCGCAGAGGTCGGTGCCGGCGATCGGCTTCACGTCGTGCGACCAGCGCCAGCCGGGCTGGAACACCAGGCGGCCGAGCTCGGCGCCGGCGACCTTGAGGATGTCGGCATGCCCGTTGTCGAAGGTGCGCGTCTCGTCGGCGGAGTCGAAGCTGCGGTGCTCGGTCTGCTGCTGGCGCATCGGGGTCTCCTGGCGTTCGTGCCTGATTGGACGCGCCGAACGCTAGGCAGCCGACCTTGCAGTTCCCTAGCGGGCGCCGATCAGTCGACAGGGGCATCGAGGATGGGCCGGTGCACGAACGAGCCAGGCCCGTCGAAGTGCCACCACTCGCCCGTATAGACGGGTAGCCCGCCGGCCGACATCGCGTGCCGCAGCCGGGCCCGGTTCGCCTGCGCGACTTCGCTCACGCCTGACGTGGCGTACGCGTAGGCGCGCGAGGTGAAGTCGTCGAAGCCGGTGCCCATATCGAGCAGGCAGTGTCCCTGGACGGCGTGCGCGGCCACGCATCCGAGGTGGGTCGAGCGGCGGGCGAGCGAGACGTCGACCGAGCGGCCCGACTCGTGGCTCGTCGCGTACGGGCCGGGTCGGGCCACCCAGGCCGGGTTGGGCACGATGCGGAACATGTGCACCTGCACCGCGTGCGGGCGGTAGCAGTCCCAGAAGACCAGCAGCAACCCGGCCTCGCGCAGCTGCCGGGCCGCCACAGCCAGCCCGTGCGCCATCGACTCGTGCACCAGGCAGCGGGCGTCGCGCGGGTAGAGCCGGACGCCGACGAAGTTGTGCGCTGTCGCGTAGCGCAGGTCGATGATCGCGTCGGGCACGATCGTGCGGATGTCGAGCAGTCCTGCGGCCCGTCCTTGCGTGGACACCGACGGGATCGGTGCGGGGGCGGTGTGGGTCGGTGGCACCGCCGTCGTCGGCACCGCCGTCGTTGGCGCTGCATAGATCGGTGACGCCGTGGTCGGCGTCGCGAATGCCTGCGTGGACGGTGGACGCGCGCTGGGGCGGCTACTGGTGCAGCCGGCGAGGAGGAGGAGCAAGAGCGCGCTACCCGCAGCCACTCGTCGCACACGGTGGAGACTACGGCGATCGCGCCAGGTGACCGGCGTCCGCGAGGTGCGTCAGCCGTTCCCGTGCGCGCTCCGCGGCATCTCTCGGCGCAGGCGTGGACGAAGGCTCGCCGACGCGCCTTCGTAGGTCGTCGACGGCGCTGGACAGCGTCGCCGGCGGCGGGCGATCGCCGCGGGCACGGATCGCGCGGGCGCTCGCCAGGAATTCGGCAGCATCGGTGCCGTCGCCCGCGGCGTCCAGGACCAGCGTCGCGGTCTCCAGACCGATCGCGAACGGGACTTCGATCGTCATCGCCTCGGCCGCGCGCAACGCACCTGCGGCGTACTCGGCGGCCGCAGCGACCTCGCCGCGCGCCACCATGGTGCGCGCGAGCACTGCCCGGATCAGCGGGACCTCACGTTCGACGCCGAGCTCGGTCGCCTCACGATTGGCTGTCTCGCCGTGCTCGATCGCCGCCGCGAGGTCGCCGTCGGCCAGCGCCACTCCGGCCGCTGCCGAGAGCAGCACCACGCGCGCGATGCGGGCCGGGCCGACGTTGAGCGGTAGTCCTTCGGCGACGTAGGCGCGGGCCGATTCGAGGTCGCCGACCTGCCAGCAGATCATTGCCGCCGTCGGCAGGGCGATCGCGAGTTGATCGGGCGAGCCACCCGTGCGACACAGTGCGATCGCGTCGTGCGCGAAGCCGGCCGCGTCGGCGTCGACGCGTTCGGCAAGAACGCTACCCATGCCCATGGCCGCCGAGCATTGCAAGTCCACGTCGTGGGATGCAGCTGCCTCGATCGACAGCCGCACGTGCTCGACGGCGCCCGCACCGTCGTCGATGTCGTCGAGGAGCCCGGCGAGAAAGATCAGCCCGCGGGCTCGGTACGAGTCGCGCGAGCCGTCGAGCACAGCCACCGCCGAGCGCAGTTCGCGGGTTGCCCGGTCGGTGTCGCCGGCCCAGTAGCTGAGGTAACCGAGCGCGTACGTGGCATACGGCGCCCAGGTGCCGGAGGGGTTCGCGGCGCTCAGCCGGTCCAGCCAGAACCGGCCCTCGTGCAGGCTGGTGGTGGCGAAATAGCGGTGCAGTCGGAACCCCAGCTCCTGGCAGTCCTCGATGCTCGCTCGCCCGGCGATCCCGGCCGCGAACAGCGAGCGGATCGAGCCGAGGATGGAGCTGATCTCTTGCCGGAACGGTCCCGGCGCAGCCCGAGCGTCCACGGGCAGCCGGGACCGGATCGCGTCCGCCAGCCGACGGAACACGAGACGCTCCTCGCCGCGTTCGGCGAGCAGCTCGCCGGCGAAGCGATGGAGATCGTCGTCGTGCTGGTAGCGCCAATGCGCGCCGCTGCGATCCACGACCAGCAGCCCGCGCGCGGTGAGTTCCCGCAGAATGCGCACGACACGGATCGGGGTGACAGGGCCGTGGGCCACGACCTGGCGGATCAGCGGTAGTGCGACGAGCCCGTCGAGGACGGCGAGTCCACGGAAGACGGCGGCTTCGTCCTCGTCGAGATCGAGGTAGCTGGTGCGTGCGATCGCGCGCAGCGAGCTCTCCGGCGTCGGTTCGAAGGAGTCGAGGTGATCCACGAAATCGGCCGCCGACATTGCGGCCAGCTGCGCGGCCGCCAGCTCGAGAGCTAGTGGAAGTCCACCACATCGGCGGCACAGGGCGACGACGTGCGGCGCGATGGTCGCGTCCAGATCGAGCGTGCCGCCGGCCTCGCGCACCCGATCGACGAGCAGACGCACCTGACCGTTCCCGGCGAGATCGTCGGTGTGGTCGGGCGGTGGCAACGGATTCACCGCGACGACGTGCTCGCCGTCGAGCGCCAGCTGAACCCTGCTGGTCGCGAGCACGGTCACGGTGGGCACACGCGCCAACAACAGCGCCACCAGGGACGCGACGCCGTCGACGACCCGCTCGCAGCCATCGAGGATCAGCAGCGCCCGGCCCAGCGGCGCCAGGTGATCGGCCACTGCGGTGGCGGCATCGTCGGTGCCGAACGGCACCCCCAGTCCCAATGCCACCGTGGTCGCGACCAACTCGTCATCGACGACGGGTGCGAGCGGGATCCAGAGCCGACCGCCCGCGAACGCGGTGCTCGCCGCGGCAGCGCGGGCGGCCAGCCGTGACTTTCCGACACCGCCCCGGCCCGTCACGGTCACCAGGCCCGGCCGCCCGAGGGCCCGCGCCAGCAGCGCAAGCTCGCTCTCGCGTCCCACGAACGAGGTGGTCGCCAGGGGCATGGGTGCGATCGCCGAGACGGACGTGCCGCGCAGGGCGGCGAGGTAGGCGTCGGCGGTCTCGGTACTCGGATCGACGCCCAGCTGATCGGCGAGCAGCTCGCGGCAGCGTTCGTAGGCCTGGGCCGCGCCGGCTCGATCGCCCGAGCGGGCGAGTGCCGTGATCAGCGATCGATGCAGACCCTCCTCGAGCGGGTGCCGGTCCAAGGCGCGGCGGGCCGTCTCGATCGCCCGGTAGTGGTCGCCGCGCTGGCTGCACGCCCCGATCAGCAACTCGCGGGCCCGCAGGGCTGTCGCATCGAGTGCCCGTCGCGATGCCTCCAGCCATTCGCCGTCCTCCCCGGGCAGTACCTGATCGCCGGACAACCGGGTGATCGGCTCGGTCAGCTCGACCACCGCGTCGAACCGGCCCTCGTCCAGCAGTTCGGCTGCGCGGACGAGGTCGTCCTCGGCCTTCGCCACGTCGACATCGACACCCTCGGCCAGGCGGTATCCGGTCGGCATGGTGGCGATGAGCCGCTGGTCGTCGCCGCCGAGAGGCGCGCAGACCGCGCGCACCCCCCGCACGACCCCGCGCAACGCCACCGCCCAGGTGGGCGGCAGATCGTCGCCCCACACGATCTGCGCGAGTCGGTCGGCCGGCACCACACCGTCGGCGACGGCCAGGGCGACGAGCGTGACCCGGGCGCGTCGGCCGCCGAGCGCGCGCCCCGAGATCGCCGCGTTGTTGCCGTGCACCGACACGGGTCCTACGACATCCACCCTCATGGGCACGACCGAATGCTACGGAAACCGACGAGTCAGGACAGGTGCCCGATGACGATCTTGGCCATTGCGGCGTCGTGGCTGTAGTCGCCGATCAGCTCGGCGTGGGTCAGGCCCTCCACCTCGATGCAGCGCGATCCGACCTTGACCGCGAGGCCGATCTCGTAGCCGAAGGCCTCGTCGCCGATGCCTGGCACCGGCGACGTGTTGCTCTTGCCCTGATGCAGAGCGGTCCAGCAGCCGGGCAGGTTGAGCACGCTGACTTCGAGCGGCTGGATGTCGACCGGATCGGCGTGGGTGCCGGTGTTGGTGTAGCTGCATTCGTCCCAGCCGGACGTGATCATCTTGGGCGTCGCGGCGCCGTAGGTGACGTTGTTGATCGACGATGCCTGGGCGGCGGACAGCAGACCACAGACGTCCACACTGCCGGAACCGCCTGCCGCGGCGACGGTTTTCGACGTCGCCGCCGACGTGGCTGCGGACCCGGCTGCCGTGCTGCCGCCCGAGGCACCCCCCGGCGATGGCTCGGGCGGCGCACCGGACCCGGACGAACCGCAAGCGGCCAGAACGGCGCCCGCGGTGACGACGCTGATCGCGAGCCGGAGCCGTCCGGCGCTGTCGTCGCTCATGACGCGAGCCGACCAGACGCGAGTAATGGCTCGGTAACGCCCGAACGTCGCTGTCGAATGCAGCTACGCCCGTTCGACGCACCAGTGAAGGCAGACACGAGACGAAACGGGGACACGTCATGGGCAAGGTAGTGGCACAGGCGATCATGTCGCTGGACGGTTACGTCGCCAAGCAGGACAACACGATCGGCCGGCTCTTCGACTGGCTGCAGAACGGGGACGTCGAACTCCCGACTCCTGCGGGGGATTTCCAGGTCCACCTGGCGCGGCAGAGCGTCGAGCACTGGCGCGGTTGGGTGTCCTCGATCGGTGCCCTCGTGTGCGGCCGGACGCTGTTCGACGTCACGGACGGGTGGAACGGCAGGCACTCGCTGGACGTGCCGGTCGTCGTCGTCACGCACCGCGTGCCGGAGGAGTGGATCGAGGCACATCCGGACGCGCCGTTCACGTTCGTGACGGACGGCGTGGCGGCGGCAGTGGCGCGAGCACAACAGCTTGCCGGTGACCGAGACGTCACCGTCTCTGGCGGCACGATCGCCCGGCAGTGCCTCGAGCTCGGCCTGCTCGACGAGGTGGCCGTCGATCTCGTGCCGGTCGTCATGGGCGAGGGCAACCGCCCGTTCTTCGGCCAGCTCTCCTCGAGCGACGTCATGCTCGGCAACCCGACCACCTGCATCCAGGGCGACCGCGTGACCCACCTGGTGTTTCCGGTCGACAGCGCCACGACATGACGATGCGGTTCACCGTCTTGATCATGACGATCATCTGGTGATGACCTGGCCGCGATGTCACGGACGCGCTAGCGGCGGCGCAGCGCGGCCAGCATCGCCGCGGGGTGCAGGAGTTCGACACCGGTGAGCACGACGTACAACAGGTGGGGACGGCCGTATTGCTTCCACGAGAGCAACCGTCCGACTCCGCCCACGGCCATGACCGATGTCAGCACGACGACGTCGGTCGCAGGAACAGGTCGGACACGTGCGGTCCGAAACCACGCGAGGCCGTAGCCGACGAACACGCCGGCGTAGAAGCGCTCCTGCGAGTCGATCGAGGCGCTCACCTGCCCCGCGCCGGGCGTAGTACGGCTCGCGCCACCGAGCAGGTGATAGCTGCCGATCAACACACAGGCGAGCCCGTTGAGGGTGCAGAGGCGCGCCAGATCGCGTTCTCGGTCAGCCATTGCGTCCTCCGCGTTCGAGCGCACGGGACGGCACCCGCACGAACAACGTATCGCGACCGGACGATCAGAGGGTGATGGTCATTCCCTCGTACGCCGCGTCGACCTCGACGCCGCTGCCCGCGGCGTGCTCGCGCAGCTCGGCGGCGAACCGGTCGATGTCGTCGTCGGAGTGCCACGGGTCGTGGTGGAAGAGCACGAGCTTCTTCGCATGCGCAGTGCGCGCGACCAGCAGCGCGTAGTCGAGCGTGCAGTGCCCCCAGTCGGACTTGCGCTCGAACTCGGCCGGTGTGTACTGCGCGTCGTGGATGAGCACGTCCACCCCGTCGGCGAGCTCGAGCACCCCGTCGGCGACCGTGTCCAGCGACAGCGGAGCCTGGTGGTCGGAGATGTAGGTGATGCTCGCGCGCGCCCCGTCGACCCGGTAGCCGACCGTCGGGCCCTTGTGCGGCACGGGCCGGACGGTGACCTTGCGGGTGCCCACCGAGAACGTGTCGGACGTGACGCCGCGGAACCGGACGTCGCCGCCCAGCTCGGAGTGCCGTATCGGGAAGTACGGCGGGCGCATCAGCTCGCCGAACACGTCGTCGAGCGGGCCCTCGGCCTGCTCGGGCCCGTACACGTCGAGCCGGGCGCCGGGCACGTGCACCGGCGGGAAGAACGGGAGCCCCTGCACGTGATCCCAGTGGATGTGGGTCACCAGTGCGGTCGCCGCGAAGCTGCCGTCCATGGGACAGGACGCGCCGTACAGGCGCAGCCCGGTACCCAGGTCGAACAGGATCGGCTCCTCGTCGGCTTCGTCAAGAACGACCGAGGCGGTGTTACCGCCGTACCGACGGTTGGTTTCGTAGGGCGATGGCGTGGATCCGCGAACGCCGTAGAAGGTCAACCGCACCGTTGCTCCCCTCAGGTTGCGTAGACGGTAGTCCTCTTCGCCGTGGATAACCTGTCGAGCCGCATGCATGCGACGCTACGGGCGTCATGCAGGTGCCCGAAGCACAGCCGATCGAGCTTCGTCTGCTCGGTCGATTCGTGGTGCTTCGCGACGGTCGCGAGGTTCCGGCAGCTGAATTCGGCGGCCGGAAGGTGCGCGCGCTGCTGCGGATCCTCGCCACCCGGCGCGGCGCGCTGGTGACCCACGATGCGCTCACCGAACTGCTCTGGGGCGAGCGCCCGCCGGCCGACCCGGCCGCCAACCTGCAGGTCCTGGTGAACCGGGCGCGCCGGGCGCTGGGCCGCCCGCAGCTCGTCGTGACCGGTGCCGGTGGGTATGCGCTCGCGGCCGGGCCCGGCTGTGTCGTGGACGCCGAGCAGTTCGCCGCCGCGGTCGAAACCGCGGCCGCGCGCACCGGCCGGGAGGGCCTGGATGCCTACGCGGCCGCGCTCGCGCAGTGGGCCGGCGAGCCGCTGGCCGAGGATGCCTACGCCGACTGGGCCCGCAACTACCGGGAGCGGCTGGTGCGCGTCCGCCAGGACGCGCTGGAGCGTGCCGCCGCGCTCGCGCTCGAGCTGGACGACACCAGCCGCGCGGTCGAGTTCGCCGCCGCCGCCGCGGCCGCCGACCCGCTGCGCGAGACGGCGACGTTGACCCTGGTGCGCGCGCTCGCGGCGGCGGGCGACCCGGCCGGGGCACTCGAGCGCTATGACCAGTTCCGCCGCGCACTCGCCGACGAGCTGGGGGTCGATCCGTCCGCGGCTGCCCAGGAGGTGCAGGCCGAGCTGCTGCGCGGTGGCGCGCCGAGCCGCCCGGCGGCCACCGTCGCCCGGCGTCCCGGCGCGTTCGGTGAGGCGCCGTTCGTGGGCCGGTCGGCCGAGCGGGCGGCGCTGGACGGCCTCGGTGAGCGCGGCGGGCTGGCGTTGCTGCTCGGCGAGAGCGGCGCCGGGAAGTCGCGGCTGCTCGACGGGCTGGCGCGGCGCACCGCGTGCGTGTCCGTCCGGGCCTTCCGGGCCGAGCAGGACGAGCCGTGGAGCCTGGTGCGCAGTGTGCTGCGCGAGGTGCTCGCCGCCGATGCGACGGCGGCCGCGGCGCTGCCCGCCGCGACCCGCGCGGCGCTGCACTGGCTGCTGCCCGACACGGAGATGGTCGGTGCTGCTTCAGCACCTGGGCCGGAGAGCCGTCGTGCGCTGCTGGTCGAAGCCGCCGCGCGCCTGCTCGAGGTCGCCGGCCGACCGCTCGTCGTCGACGACCTGCAGTGGGCGGACGCGACGAGCATCGCGGTGCTGGAGGCCGTCCTCGACCGGTTGCCGGTCGCCGCGGTGCTGGCCGGGCGGCCCGGCGAGGCGCGCGAGCGCGCCGCAGTCCACCCGTTCCTGGGTCGCATCCGGGCACGTGCGCAGGTCATCGAGCTGCACCCGCTCGAGGTCGCCGACATCGCCCGGCTGGTGGGTGATCCGGCGCTCGCCGAGACCCTCTCCACGGCCACCGACGGGACGCCGCTCGCGGTGCTCGAGGTGGTGCGCGCGCTCGCCGAGGAGGGCATGGTGGCCCGCACCGCGCAGGGCCGCTGGCGCACCGCTCGGCCCGGCGCCCCACGGCCCGCGGCCGAGCTCGCGGTCGAAGGCCAGCGCCGGGCGATCGAGATCCGCGTCGAGGCCGTGCCGGCGGGGGCGGCCGAGCTGCTCGACATGCTCGCGCTGCTCGCGAGGGAGGTGCCCGCACGGGTGCTGGCCGATGCCGCAGAACGCGACGAGCGGGTCGTGCTCGACCAGCTCGGCAATTTGGCCCAGGCGGGACTGGCCCGCCTCGGTGAGCAGGGCTGGGCGACCGGGCACGACCTCGTCGGTGAGGTCGTCGTCGACCGGTTGCCGCCCGATGCCCGCGGGCGGCTGCACGGGCTGCTCGCCCGTGCCCTCGCGGCCGCGCAGACCGAGCCTGGGGAGCTCGCCCGGCACTGGCTGGGCGCCGGCGACCGCGCCCGTGCGGCCGATGCCTACCGTGCCGCCGCAACCCGCGCGCTCGACGCATTCGCCGACACCGATGCCCTGACCCTGGCGAGCGCCGGGCTCGAGGTCACCGCGGGAAACGCGGCGGCGACCGCGCTGCACGAGGCCCGCGCCGAGGCGCGCACCCGGCTCGGGGACATCGCCGGCGCGCGCGCCGACCTGCGCACCGCGCTCGCCGCGGTGCCCGGCGGGCCGTTGCGCTCGCTGTTGCTCAGCCGGCTTGCGCGCCTCATCCTCGGCGCGGACGACCTCGTGCGGTCCGCCGAACTCGCCGAGCTCGCCCTCGTGGAGGCAGGCGAGGACGAAGCGGCGCGCGCGGCCGCGCTGGAGATCGCCGCCGTGCTCGACATGAACCTCGACCGGCCGCACCGCGCCGAGCGGCGCGCCGCCGAGGCCCTCGCGCGCTACGAACGCATCGGCGACGCCAGCGGCACCGCCCGGGTGCTGGACGGCCGTGCGATGGCACGGTTCCTCGACGGCGACATCACCGGCGGCACCGAGCTGCTCACCCGCGCCGCGAACCTGTTCGAGGACGCCGGCGACCTGCTGCACGTGATCACCCCGCGCTCGACGGCGGGGCACGGCCTGGTTTTCGCCGGTGACCCGGCGGGCGGGCTGGCCCGCACCACGGCCTCGCTCGAGCTGGCCCGCACGCTCGCGCACCCCGAGGGCCAGACCTACGCGCTGTGGCACACGACCGAGGCGCTCGCGGCTCTCGGCCGCGCCGACGAGGCGGCCGCGACGAGCGCGGAGGCGCTCGCCGTCGCGCAGCAGCTCGGGCACCGCGGCTGGACGGCCACCGCCTGGCGCGCGGTCGGCCTGGCCCGGCTCGCCGGCGGCGACCCCGAGGCCGCGCTGGTGGCGTTCGAGGAGTCGTCGAACAGTGCGGCGAACCTGAACCTGTTCGCGTGTTGGGCGGCCGCGCGCCGCGCCCTCGTGCTCGTCGCGCTCGGCCGGCCGGACGAGGCTGCGCCGCTCGTCACGCGCGCGCTGGGCACCGGTCCGGCTCTCGGGCACTACGAGGCGCGCCTGGCTGGCGTCGAGCTCGCCGCGGCACGCGCCGATCCCGACACCGCCGAGCTCGCCCGCCACGCGTTGCAGCGCGCCGACGCGGGCGGGGTGCGGCAGGGCCGCGAGCGTCTCGTGCACCTCGCCGCGGAGGCCGGTCAGCGGGCGTAGCTACAGTCGGCACATGCCCCGCCCCGACGGTCGAGCCAACGACCAGCTGCGTCCAGTGACCATCACCCGCCGCTGGCAGAGCTACGCCGAGGGCTCCGCGCTCGTCGAGTTCGGCGACACGAAGGTGCTCTGCGCCGCCTCGGTGCAGCAGGGCGTGCCGCGCTGGCGCAAGGGCAGCGGCCTGGGCTGGGTGACCGCCGAATACGCGATGCTGCCGCGCGCCACCCTGACCCGCAACGACCGCGAGTCCGTGCGCGGCAAGATCGGCGGGCGGACGCACGAGATCTCCCGGCTGGTCGGGCGCGCGTTGCGGGCCTCGATCGACCTGGCCGCGCTCGGCGAGAACTCGATCGCCATCGACTGCGACGTGCTGCAGGCCGACGGCGGTACCCGCACCGCGGCGATCACGGGCGCCTACGTCGCCCTCGCCGACGCCGTGAGCTGGCTGCGCGACAAGGGTGCGCTTGCCCGTCCCGACCCGCTGGTCAATTCCATCGCGGCCGTCTCGGTCGGCGTCATCGACGGCGAGGCGCGGCTCGATCTCATGTACGAGGAGGACGTGCGCGCCGAGACCGACATGAACGTGGTCTGCACCGGCACCGGCGACTTCGTCGAGGTGCAGGGCACCGCAGAGGGCGCCCCGTTCCGGCGCGAGGAGCTCAACGCGATGCTCGATCTCGCCCTGGCCGGGTGCGCGGAACTCACCCGCGCGCAGGAGGCGGCGCTCAAGGGATGAGTGAGCGCACCATCCTGCTGGCCAGCCGCAATCGGAAGAAGCTCGACGAGCTGCGCCGCATCCTCGCCCCGGCGCTGCCCGCTGTCGAGGTCATCGGGCTCGACGACGTCGCGAGCTACGACGAGGTGCCCGAGTCGGGCGCGACCTTCGCCGAGAACGCGCTCATCAAGGCTCGCGCCGGTCTCCAGCACACCGGTCTGCCGACCGTGGCCGACGACTCGGGGCTGGCCGTCGACGCGCTCAACGGCATGCCCGGGGTGCTGTCCGCACGCTGGGCCGGCAGCCACGGCGACGACGAGGCGAATCTGCGGCTGGTGCTCGACCAGGTCGGCGACGTCCCCGACGAGCGGCTCGGTGCCGCGTTCGTGTGCGCGGTCGCCTTCGTCGACGGGGCCCGCGAGATCCTCACCGAGGGCCGCATGCCCGGCCGGCTGGTGCGCGCGCCGCGCGGCACGAACGGTTTCGGCTACGACCCGATCTTCGTCGCGGCCGGCCACGACCGCACGAGCGCCGAGCTGAGCGTTCCTGAGAAGGACGCCATCAGCCATCGCGGACAGGCATTGCGCGCGCTTGCTGTTGAGTTGACGAAGCAACCGGGTTAGCGTCAGCGGCGACCATACCTCATGGTTTGGTTCGGTTCGGTGTCTAAGGAGACCGCATGACCGCGACCCGCCGCTTCAACCCGGACGTCAGTCGGCGGAAGTTCCTGGGGTGGGCCGTCGCCTCGTCCACGCTCGTCGTGGCGGCATCGCTGGTCCCGGCATCCGAGGCCGACGCATCCATCCTGAGCCCGCCCGAGCCATCGGATCTCTTCGACCTGACCGATCTGTTGACCGACGCGACGCTGCCGACGTCACTGCTCGTCACGGTTACGGTCCACCCGGACGGCACGGTTGCGTACGCACTGCCGCGCGCCGAGGTCGGGCAGGGCCTGACAACTGCGGTCGCCATGATCATCGCGGACGAGATGGACGCCCCGATCGACAGCGTGCAGGTCACGCTGTCCGACGCGCGCAGTGATCTGCTCTGGAATCAGTTGACCGGCGGCTCGAACTCCGTCCACTCGCTCTACACGCCGCTGCGGACCGCGGCCGCTGTGGCGCGCAAGCGGCTGGTCGCGGCCGCCGCCGCCCAGTGGAACGTCTCTCCCGATTCGTTGAGTACCCGCGACGGCATAGTGTCCGGCGGCGGGCGCACCGCGACCTACGGCTCCCTCGCGACCGCGGCGGCTGCAACTCAGACCGCGACCGAGAGCGTGACGCTGAAGGACGACGCGGCGCAGGCGGTCATCGGTGTGGCGCAGGGGCGCGTCGACGCGCTCGAGGCGGTCACCGGACGCAAGCAGTTCGCGATGGACCTGCAGGTGCCGAACGCGTTGCCGACGATGGTCCACCGGGCGCCGCGGCTCAATGCGAAGGTGCTGACCGTCGCCAACATCGCTGCGGTGCGGGCGATGCCCGGCGTCACCGACGTCGGCATCGTCTCGACCGGAGTCGCGGTGCGCGCGCAGACCTTCGGGCAGTGCATCGACGCGGTGCGCGCGCTCCAGGTCACCTGGACCGGCGGCACGGTGAACGGCGAGTCGGATGCCACCGTCCTGGCGAAGCTCAAGAAGGCCGAGCTTCCGCTGCTCGTGCCCAAGGTCCCGCTGCTCACCAAGACCGTCGAGGGATCGTTCACGTTCTACTTCCGCAGCAACTCACCGCTCGAGACGAACTGCGCGATCGCCGACGTCCGGCCCGACTCGGCCGAGGTCTGGGCCGCCATGAAGAGCCCGGTCATCACGAAGCAGGACATCGTCGGCAAACTCGGGCTGCCGGGCAACAAGGTGACCGTGCACGTCGTCGAAGGTGGCGGTTCGTTCGGTCGGCACCTGTTCAGCGATGCCGTCTACGAAGCTGTCGAGGCGTCGAAGCTGTTCGGCAAGCCGGTCAAGCTCATGTGGCACCGCACCGACGACTTCCGGCACGGCCGCACCCACCCGATGGCCACCTCGCGGGTGCGCGCCACCGTGCTCGGCGCCGAGGTGCTCACCTACGAACAGCGGCACACGAGTGTCGCGACAGATTTCACGCACGGAATCGGTGAGCTCATCACCGCTGCGGCCGCGCGGTTCCCGATCCTCGGCCCGTTGGGATTCTCCGAGGCGGTGTTCACCCTCACCCAGAACGTGTCCTACAACTACGGCGTCACCGATCAGCTGCTCAACGAGACGTTCACGGTCAACGACTTCCACACCGGCAGCATGCGCAACATCTACTCCCCGGACGTGCGCACCGCTCAGGAACTGATCACCGATCAGATCGCCAAGGTGATGGGCAAGGACCCGCTCGCGTTCCGGCTCGCGTTCCTGAAGGACGCCCGGCTCAAGGCCGTGCTCACCAAGCTCGGCCAGGTCGGCAACTGGGGCCGCGCGATGCCGGCCGGGACGGCGCAGGGCATCGCCGTCCACTCCGAGTACAAGTCACGCGTCGGCGCGCTCGTCGAGATCGACTGCCGGCCGGCAACGGTGAACCGCGTGGTGGCCGACGGAGTCACCGGTCCGCGCGTGACGAAGGTGGTCATCGTCGTCGACGCCGGGCGGACCATCAATCCGGAAGGTCTCGAGGCGCAGATGCAGGGCGGCGCCATGGACGGCATCGCGCAGACGCTCACCTCGAGCCTGCATCTGGTGAACGGGATCTTCGAAGAGGGCAGCTGGGACAACTACTACTACACGCGGCAGTGGAACGTGCCGCCCGAGGTGCAGGTCGTCATCATGCCGAACACGACGTCGACCCCGGGTGGCGCGGGCGAGCTGGGCTGCGGCGTTACGCAGGCCGCGGTCGCGTGCGCGTACGCCCGGGCCACCGGCACGATGCCGACCACGTTCCCGATCAACCACAACCAGCCGCTCGGCTTCACCCCGCTGCCGACCGTGCCGCCGATCCCGCAGAGCCCGACCGACGGCCTCGCGCACACCTTCTGAGGAGCTGCCGTGCCCACCCATACGTTCGTCCTGAACGGCGAGCAGGTCAGCGTGGACGTCGCGGACGACGTCCGCGTCCTCTGGGTGCTGCGCGACGTTCTCGGGGTGACCGGGCCGAAATACGGCTGTGGCCTCGAGGTGTGTCGCGCGTGCACCTGCCACCTCAACGGCAAGGCGTTCCACCCGTGCTCGGTGCAGATCAAGGACATCCAGCCGACCGACGAGATCACCACCATCGAAGGGCTGCCGGCGACGGTCGGCGCGGACTTGCACCCGATGCAGGAGGCGTGGCTCGACGTCGACGTCGCGCAGTGCGGCTACTGCCAGCCCGGCCAGATCATGACCGCGGTAGCGCTGGTCAAGGCCAAGGGTGGCGCGCTCGACGACGCGGACTTCGACGCGATCCGCAACGTCTGTCGGTGCGGGACGTATCACCGCATCCGCGAGGCGATCAACCAGGGCGCCGCGAACATGTGACCGGCGCGTGCGGCTAGCGCACCGGCAGCGCGTAAAGGAAGACGTTGTCCTCGTACTCGCCGGTGTACTCGTCGAACGCACCACCGCAGGACACGAGCAGCAGCCGGCTCGCGGGATGGCTCGCCGGCCCGTACACCTTGCGCTGGTCGTAGAGCTCCGCGCGCAGCTGCTTGTCGCCCGCGAGCTGCTCCTTCGTGTACTCGCGGCCCGCCACGATGCGGTAGTGCAGGGTGCGGCCATCGGCGAGCTTGAGCGAGATCGTCTTCCCGATCGCCTGCTTCGCGTACACCGCGAGGTCGGACAGCGCGCCGATGACCAACTGGCCGTTGATGACGTAGTTGATGTGGCTGGTGAGGATCACGGTCCCTCGCGACGAGCCCGGCGCCGCGTCCTCCTTCGCCCAACTCACCGTCGTCGGGTCGGACGGCACGTGCAGCGTCCCGTCCGGGTTCATCTTGTTCGCGGTGACCCTGGCTCGCACGCCGTCCGGGTGGTTCGGCGTGCCGAACGGCACGACGAGCTGCACCGGCACGCCCGGTTTGAAGGCGAGTGAGACGTGCCGGTCGCCCGCGGCGGAGACCGCGGAGGGGTCGGTCGAGGGAAGCCCGGAGTCATCCGCGGTCGGCCCCGCAGAGGTCGGGTCGAACCCCGTGATCGAGGTTGGCAGGGGGTCCGACCCGGCCCGTGGGCCGGTGTCGGACTTCCCTGTCGCACCTCGGGACAGGACGAGGCCCGAGATCAGTACCGCTGCCGAACCGAGAACGACCAGGATTCGGCGCACGCGGCGCCGGTCCGCCGAGCCGACGACTCCGAGGAGTCGTCGGACCCGGCGCTTACCTGACGAACCGATGACGACCAGGAGTCGTCGGACGCGGCCTCTGTCAGTGAGCACGTCGCCGCGTCGGCCACAGACCGGCCGCGAGGCCCGCTGCGCCACCGAGCAGCATCAGGATCGTGCCCCATGCCTTGAGCCCCGCACCGGAGACCGCGGTGTGCAGACCGGCCGAGACACCGCTCGGGATCGGCCCGACCGAGGTCGCGGCTGTGCTCGAGGTCGCCGGCGGAACCGAAACGCTGCTCGATGCCGAGATGCTTACCGAGCTGCTCGTCGAGGTCGACTCGACCGGCGTGCTCGGTTCCACAGGCGTGCTCGACGCCGGCGGCTCGACGAACGTGCAGTCGTGCGCCAGGAAGTTCAGGCCCACGGAGGTGAGGTTCATGCCCGGATAGGTGATCTCGTCGTTCGAACCGGATTGCACGTACACGAACGACGGGATGATGTCGCCCCACGCCGGCTGGCTCTTGCCACCGGCCGGGTCGAATACGGGCCCGGTGTGTGTCGCGTGGCCGTTGTTGCCGAAGATCTTCGTCTCGATCGAGTCGGCGTTGACCGTGATTACCGTGTACGGATTCGTCGTCGATGCCGTCGCGTGGCACAGCGTGACGCTGGCGTCCGGCGCCGCCGAGGCCGTGCTGCCGAGCGACGACAGCACCATGACCGTGCCCGCGATCGCGGTGACGCCCGCGATGCCCAGCACGCTTCGTCTTACCCGGCCCGTCGAGGTTGCGCCGGTGTCGTCCGTGTCCGTCATTCGATCCCCCAAGTGTGTTCTTCAGGCGAGTGTTCTTCAGGCGCGTTGGCCCGCCAGACACCTGCCGCGCCTGTTGCAGGTACCCAAGTCAACGCGACGAAGATAACGCACGGCGTTGCCCAGGCCACTTCCTGACGTCGACGTAACTTAGCGCGATATCAGTCGTTAGACCACGGCGCAATTCGCCGTAAAGCGGCGTTTTTGGCCATTTGTGGACGGCCGATCATTCGCATTCTGGCCACTAATGCCCCCGGTTTTTCCCGGCTTTCGCCGAGCGCACCGAATCTCAGTGCGGGCGCGGGCCGTTGGCCTGAGTCGGGTGCACCGGGTGCGACTTCTTCGGGTCCGGCGTGTTCACCTGTTGGGGCGCCGTCGAGGACGCGGAGGAATTGCCCACTCCCGGCAGGTGGCCGGGGTTCGGCGGGTTGTGCGGTGTCCCGTGGGCGCCGCTCGGCCTGCCGGCGGTGTGTCCATAGGCGTTGCGTCGCGGCGACACGCTCTTCGAGGCGTTCGGGCGGGCCGGCACCGCGGTCGCCGGTCCGTTGCCGCCGTTGAGCTGGGTCGTCGTCGACTGGCCGTTGCCGGTAACACCCGGCTGTGTCGATTGCTGTGCCGGCGGGTGATCGGACGCGGGGCTGCGGAACAGGCTCGTGGTCGTCGCGGCGTACGCCACGCCGCCGATGAGCGTGATGCCGCTGACCGCTGCGACCGCCTTCGCGGCGAGCAGCCGGCCGGCAACGGTCCTGGTCGCCGCCGGCCGGTGCCGCGCCGGGGCGCGTGCCGGGGCAGCCGTCGTTGCCTGCTCGGCGAGGAATGCCGAGTGGGCGACCGCGAGACCGAGGAGCTCGGAATGCGTGCCCGGAGCGGTGGCGGCCGCCATGACATGGGACAGCGCATCGTCACCGTGCCCGCCGTCGAGCAGGAGCTCGTACGGGTCGACGGCGCGATGCGCAGCGCTTCTCATGACACTTCCCCAGCGCCGTTCGCACCGGTGCCGTTACTTTCGGCCAGCCGTGATTCGAGGGTCCGCAGGCCCCGGTGGGCGGCAACCCGGACCGCACCGGCCCGTTTGCCGAGGACGTCGCCGGCCGTCCTGGCGTCCAGACCCACGACCGCGCGCAGCAGGACGGCCTCGGCCTGGTCGCGAGGCAAGCTGGCGATGAGGTCGACCGCCGCGGCCGTCGACAGCGATTCCTCGGCTGCCGAGGCCGTGTCTTCTGGCGCCGCGCGATCGAGCAGCGCGTCGATCGTCGCGGCCCGGGCCGGCCGCCGCGCGACGGAGCGGAGGTGGTCGATCGCCCGGTTGCGCACGATGCGCGCGGCCCAGCCGCGGAACGCGTCCCAGTCGCCGTCGAAGTTGCGCAGGTCGCGCACGATCTGCAGCCACGCCTCGGCGGCGACGTCCTCGGCGTCCTGGCCGACTAGGCCGCGGGCATAGCGCGCGAGCCGAGGGGCCAGGGCGCGGTAGATGGACTCGAAGGCGATGCTGTTGCCGGCCCGCGCCGCGGCGAGACTCGCCATCATGCGGGCGTCCTCGTCGAGGATCTGCGGCTGCCCCGCCCACGGGTGGACCGTGGTCGTGGTCGTGGGCGCGGCGGAGGCAGGCGCAGCCATCTGCTGCGCAGGCATGACGGAATCGGCAGACATCGCACCCCCCTCCGTACCAGCCTGATTCCACAGTCCTGACAACCAGAACGCAAGTCAGCGAACGGCCCTACTTGAGTAGCGGAAGGCTGGAAGTCAGACCAAAAACCAGCGACAAGACGCTGGAAGTTGAAGGCAACAGCGCAATCCAGCCTTTGGCTGGAGGGAGTCCACAACAGGGAGACGTCGGAGAGGCGGGGGAGTGCGCCGCCAGGGACTCGAACCCCGAACCCGCTGATTAAGAGTCAGCTGCTCTGCCAGTTGAGCTAGCGGCGCCGGTCGTGCAAGCGGCCCACCGAAGCGGGCCGAGGCACAAGATTAGCACGCGCACACCTGGCCCTCGCCGCCGCTGTGGGGCTGAGAAGCGGCCTCCGGCGAGCAGGGCCGGGGTGGTTTCGCGACCTATCCTCGCCGGGTGACGAAGGCCCTGACCGCGGTCGCGACACGGGCGCCGGCCAACCCCGCGAAGGGGCGCCGGCGGCGTCGGCAGGTCCGCACGTGGCTCGAGCGATCCGACTGGGCGCTGGCCGCGGTCGCGCTGCTGTTCCTGGTCGCGTACGCCTGGCCGATCCTGCAGCCCACGCTCGGCCGGAACTGGAAGCACGCCTGCCAGGTCGTCGAGTTCGGCTCGTGGATCGTGTTCCTCGTCGACTACCTGGTGCGAGTGTGGGCCGCGCCGAACCGGCGTAGGTATTTCACCAAGCACCTGCTCGACCTGGTGATCGTTGCGCTGCCGGCGCTTCGGCCGCTGCGGTTGATGCGGCTGGTGATCCTCTTCCGGGTCCTCAACCGCAAGGCGGCGGCGTCGCTGCGCGGGCGGGTGCCGCTGTACGTCACGGTGTCCGCGCTGACCCTGGTGGTCTGCGGTGCGCTGGCCGTGCTCGACGCAGAGCGGCACGCGGCCGGTTCGAACATCAACTCGTTCGGCGACGCGCTGTGGTGGGCGGTCGTCACGGTCACCACCGTCGGCTACGGCGACCACTTCCCGGTGACGTTGCAGGGCCGCTGCGTCGCCGCCGGCCTCATGATCGGCGGGGTCGCGCTCATCGGTGTGGTCACCGCGTCGTTCGCGGCCTGGTTCATCGACCGGGTACGCGACGACGAAGAGGCGGCGCAGGCCGCCACGCAGCGTGATCTCGAGCTGATCGCCGTACGCCTGGAAGCCCTTACCGAGGAGGTGCGGGCGTTACGTCTTGGGGTGAGTGACGGGACTTGAACCCGCGACCCGTTTGAAGGGTGAGCACCACAACCAGATGCTCTTGGGGTGAGTGACGGGACTTGAACCCGCGACCCTCTGGACCACAACCAGATGCTCTACCAGCTGAGCTACACCCACCATTGCCGGGCTCGCGCCGAGCCGCGTCAGTCTACCTGCCCGGCGCCACCGTCCTGCAACGCGTTCGCGGCCATCCGCGCCTCGTCCGCGGTCGGTCCGGGCGGCGGCACGAACAGCGTGCTCCGGTAGTACGCGAGTTCGCGGATGCTCTCGCCGATGTCATCGCGCGCGCGGTGTGCGAGCCCTTTCGTCGGCTGTGCCTGATAGACGCGCGGGTACCAGCGCTTGGCCAGCTCCTTGATCGAGGAGACGTCGACCATGCGGTAGTGCAGGTGCTCGTCGAGCGCGGGCATGTCGCGGGCGATGAAGCCGCGGTCCGTGGCGATCGAGTTGCCGCACAGCGGCGCGGTCCGCTGGTCGCCGACGTGCGACTTCACGTACTCGAGGACGAGCTTCTCCGCCTCGCCGAGCGTGACCGTGGCGGCCCGCACCGCGTCGGTCAGGCCGGATGCGGCGTGCATGTCGCGCACGAACGGCACCATCGTGTCGAGGACGTCGTCGTCGACGTGGATGATCACCTCGACGCCGCCGTCGAGCGCGTTGAGCTCGGCGTCGGTGACGATCGCGGCGATCTCGATCAGCGCGTCACGGTGCAGGTCGAGACCGGTCATCTCGCAGTCGACCCAGACCAAACGCCCTTCGCCAGCCACGGCCCGAGGCTATACGGCGCGACTAGCGTGGTGGTCAGGACATCGACACCGGAGGCGATCAGATGCCAGAAGTGCTCGACCAGGCCCAGATCGAGGAGAAGCTGCGCACGCGGCACCCGGGCTGGTCCGGCAGCCCGGAGAAGCTGAGCCGCTCGATCGAGTTCGCGAACTTCCTGACCGCCGTCGAGTTCATCAACCGGCTCGCGCCGCGGTGCGAGGAACTCGACCACCACCCCGACCTCGCGCTGCGCTGGCGCTGGGTGGATGTCCAGCTCTCGACCCACAGCGCTGGCGGCGTCACCGAAGCCGACGTCACCCTTGCCGGCATCGCGGACGAAGTCGCATCCGGACTGCCGCTCGCGGGGGAGTAGCCCGCGCGTTCACGTCACGGCTTGCTGCGCCACTGCCCCATGCCGAGCGCGATCATGCGCAACTGCCGCTCCGCCTTGTCGAGGATCGCGTGGACGTCCTCGGGGTGGCGCTCGTCGGTCTCGAGAAGGTCCATCACGGTCGAGAGCATCGCGCCGACCATCAGGCTGGCGGCCATCTCCAGGTCGTCCGCGCTCCAGTCGAAACCGGTGGTGAGCCGGGCGAGGTCGACGGTGAGCTCACTGGTGAACAGCTTCAACTCGGTGGCGATCGCGCGGCGCACCGGCCCGACACCGCCGTAGCGCTCCCGGGTCAGGAAGCGGAACTGGTCGGGATGGTCGCGCACCTGCTTGGCCAGCACCGCCACGGTCTCCACGATGATGTCGCCGTGCGCAGTGCGGCCGCGCCGCGCATCGCGGATCATCTGGCGCAGCGGGCGCATGGAGTCGTCGACGAGGTCGACCCCGAGGGCGTCCATCGACGCGTAGTGCCGGTAGAACGCCGTGGGGACGATGCCGGCCTCGCGGGCGACCTCGCGCAGGCTCAGGCTCGACAGGCTGCGGTCGGCGATCAGCCGCAGCGTCACGTCGAGTAGCCGCTGCCGGGTGCGCTCCTTGCGCTCGGCCCGCGACCGGATCTCCTCGCTCACCTCGCCAGCGTACGCCGAGTGCACATATGGTCGCTGGAACTAACGTGCTGACGGTCACGTCGCGCTGTGTTGACAGGGAACCCGCGCGTTGCCGAGACTAAATGAGTGAACAGACGTGCACTCAAATTGTTTGAGGCGCTGGCTACGCCGCACGGTGTGGACCGCTACCTCGAACTCATCAACCCGATGCTCACCGTGCGCGAGCTGCGCGCGGAGGTCACGCGTGTCGAGCGCAGCACCGCGGACTCGGTGACGCTCACCCTGCGCCCGACCCGGCAATGGCGCGGCTTCCAGGCCGGCCAGTACGTCGAGCTCTCGGTCGACATCGACGGCGTGCGCCGCAGCCGCTGCTTCTCGCCGTGCTGCTCGCAGCACCGCGCCGACGGCCGCATCGAGCTGACCGTCAAGGCGCACCCGGAGGGCCTCGTCTCGCAGTGGCTGTACGCGAACGCCGCGCCCGGCCTGGTCGTCGGCCTGTCGCAGGCCGGCGGCAACTTCCACCTGCCGACGCCGCGCCCGGAGCGCATCCTGCTGATCAGCGGCGGCAGTGGCATCACGCCCGTCCTGTCGATGCTGCGCACGCTGGTGGACGAGGGGTACCGGGGCGAGCTCGTCTTCCTGCACTACTCGTTCACCGAGGCCGACGTCGCGCATCTCGCCGAACTGCGCGACCTCGCCGCGACCCATGGCAACGTCCGCCTCGTGCTCGCCTACACCCGCCAGACCGAGGGCGGCGACCTGCACGGGCTGTTCGAGGAGACCCACCTCGCCGACAGCGCACCGTGGTACGCAGAGGCGCAGACCTACCTGTGCGGCCCGCCCGGGCTGATGGCGACCATCCGCGCGCACTACGCCGCCAAGGGCATCGAGGACGCGTTGCACACCGAGGAGTTCACGCTGCCGGTGTTCACCCCGGCCGACGGCGACGCGACCGGCCAGGTGCGCTTCGGCGACACCGTCGTCGAGAACTCCGGGGCGACGCTGCTCGAGCAGGCCGAGGCCGCCGGGCTCACCCCGGAGTACGGCTGCCGGATGGGCATCTGCTTCACCTGCACGAAGGTCAAGACGTCCGGCTGCACCCGCAACGTGCGTACCGGCGACCTGAATCGCGACCCCGACACCGAGGTGCAGCTGTGCATCTCGGCTCCCGTCGGCGACGTCGCCATCGACATCTGAGGAGCCTGCAATGACTGTCACCCTGACCGAAGAGCAGATCGACGAACTCGGCCGCGAGCTCGACGCCATCCGACAGCGCGTCGTCGAGGATCTCGGCGAGGACGACCGGCGCTACATCTACAACGTCATCAAGGCGCAGCGCGCGTTCGAGGCGGGCGGCCGCGCGTCGCTGATGCTCAGCGCGTTGCCGCCGTTCTGGCTGCTCGGCACGGCGGCGCTCTCGTTGTCGAAGATCCTCGACAACATGGAGATCGGGCACAACGTCATGCACGGCCAGTACGACTGGATGCGTGACCCGGCGCTCGCGTCCAAGAAGTTCGAGTGGGACACCGCCTGCCCGGCCGACCAGTGGCGGCACTCGCACAACTACATGCACCACACGTACACGAACATCGTCGACAAGGATCGCGACATCGGCTACGGCATCCTGCGCATGGATCCGAGCCAGAAGTGGAACCCCTACTACCTCGGCAACCCGGTGTGGGCGTTCCTGCTCATGACGCTGTTCGAGTACGGAGTCGCGCTGCACGACCTCGAGACGGAGAACATAATCAGCGGCAAGCGCAAGATGTCGGAGAACCGCGACCTGCTGCGGGGCATTCGCCGCAAGGTCGGCCGCCAGGTGCTCAAGGACTACGTGCTGTTCCCGCTGCTCACCGGCCCGCAGTTCGTCTCGACGCTCACCGCGAACGCCACCGCGAACCTGGTGCGCAACCTGTGGGCGTACTCGATCATCTTCTGCGGCCACTTCCCGACCGGCGTCGCGACGTTCACCGAGGAGGAGACGGAGAACGAGAGCCGCGGCCAGTGGTACATCCGGCAGATGATGGGCTCGGCAAACATCACCGGCGGCAACCTCTTCCACATCATGTCCGGCAACCTGTCGCACCAGATCGAGCATCACCTGTTCCCGGACCTGCCGGCCCGTCGCTACCGCGAGATCGCACCCGACGTGCGTGCCCTGTGCGAGAAGTACGGGCTGCCGTACAACACCGGCCGCTTCTCCAAGCAGATCGGCTCGACCTGGGCGAAGATCTTCAAGCTCGCGCTGCCGAACCGCGGCGGTGACACCGCCCCCACGCCGGCCGTTACCGTGGTGCCGGGACTTCGGGACGCAGCGTGACGGAGGTATCGGTGCTCAGCAGAGTGGAAACCGCCAAGGACACCGTGCAGGTGCTTACCGAGTCGGCCGCGACCCACGTCGGGCGCATCGCGACGATCATCACCGGCGCGGTGCGCGAGGTCGCTCGCGAGATGGGCGAATGGGCGACGGACGCGTTCGAGATGCGGGACGCGGCGAACGAGGCGAACCGCAACAACGCCGAGTGAGGCTCAGAAGACCTTCCGCATGACCCACTGCTTGAACTTGGTGTACGGCGGGTAGGCGATCGACGGGTCGGGCCAGGTCGGGCGGCGTAGCACGGCCTTGCGGTGGCTGAACGTCTCGAAGCCCCACTTGCCGTGATAGGCGCCGGTGCCGCTGTTGCCGACGCCGCCGAACGGCAGGCCGGGCACGAGCAGGTGATACATCAGGCTGTTGATGACCGTGCCGCCGTTGCTGATCTCGCCGACCACGCGGTCCTCGTTCTCGCGGCTCTCGCTGAACAGGTAGAGCGCCAGCGGTTTCGGGCCCTGCAGCACGTGCTCGATGGCGTCGTCCATCGAGTCGACGGCGACGACCGGCAGCACCGGGCCGAAGATCTCCTCGCGCATGAGGTCGGAATCGGTGTCGGGGTCGACGATGACCGTCAGTTCGGCCTCGTTGCGCTCGGCGTCGACCTTGCCACCGCGCACGGTCTTGCCGCCTGCCTTGTCGACCAGGGCGGCGATGCGCGAGGCCTGCCTGCTGTTGACGATCGGCAGCGGCTTCTCGGTGGAGAACTCGTTGATGGCCTTCGTGAGCTCGTCGACGAACGGCTCGCGGATCTTGCGGTCGACGAGGACGTAGTCCGGTGCTACACAGGTCTGCCCGGAGTTGAGCATCTTGGCGAACGCGATGCGCCGCGCCGCGACCTTCAGCTTGGCGTCGTCGGCGACGATGACGGGGCTCTTGCCGCCGAGCTCGAGCGTCACCGGCGTGAGGTGCTTCGCGGCGCCGGCCATCACGGCCTTGCCGATCTCCGGGCCGCCGGTGAAGAAGCAGTGGTCGAGCGCCTGGTCGAGCAGCTCCTGGGTGGCGTCCGCGGCGCCTTCGACGACCGCGACGGCCTCCGGGTCGAGGTACTGCGGGACGAGTTCGGCGAGCACGGCCGAGCAGGCGGGCGTGTGCTCGGAGGGCTTGAGCACGGCGCAGTTACCGGCAGCGATCGCGCCCACGAGCGGCGCGAGGATGAGGTGGATCGGGTAGTTCCACGGGCCGATGATCAGCACGACACCGAGCGGCTCGTACTGATACCAGGCCTTGCCGGGCTGCACGCTGATCGGCACGCCGACCCGCGTGGGTTTCATCCAGGCGCGCAGCTCCTTCTTGGCGAACTTCGCCTCGGCCGTGACGGGCGCGATGTCGGCGAGCCAGGCATCGACCGCGTTGCGGCCGAGATCCTTCTCCAGTGCGGCCGCGAAGTCGGCCTCGCGCTCGGTGAGCAGACGCGTCAACGCGTCGATCTGCGCAAGGCGCCACTCGACGGGACGGGTGCGCCCGCTGCGGAAGGTCGCGCGCAGCTGGGCCACGGTATCCGGGATGCTGCGGGTGGTCGCGGCACTGCGAGAAGCGGAAACGGTCATGGGTCTGCCCTTCGCCGGGGGAGGTCCAAGGCTCAGGTTACGCGCTGGTAGCGGATATGACCAGCCGGTCACTTAGTTGATGATGGGATTCACTCATGGACGTTCTGCACGCTGGGCACGGGCTCGTCGAATCACCGCGCTGGCACGGCGGGCAGCTGTGGTTCAGCGACTGGATCGCGGGCGAGATCATCGCTGCCGACGGTCACGGCGCAGCCGAGGTCGTGGTGCGCCACCGGTCGCTGCCGCTGTGTTTCGACTTCCTGCCCGACGGCAGGCTGGTCCTGGTGTCGAACCAGCAACGCGCCTTGCTGGTGCGCGGCGACGACGGCGAGCTGACCACCTACGCAGACCTGTCCCACCTCCCGCCCGCGGGTTGGAACGACATCGTCGTCGATGCACGCGGCAACGCCTACGTCAACAGCCCGAACTTCGCCGACCTCGCCAGCGGCCCGCCTGACGGGCCGGTGCAACCCGGTCTGGTCGCGCTCGTCACGCCGGACGGTGCGGCGCGCGTCGTCGCCGAAGACATCGCCTTCCCGAACGGCATGGCGATCACGCCCGACGGGCGCACGCTCGTCGTTGCCGACTCCTACCGGCACTGCCTCGCCGGCTTCGACATCGCCGACGACGGCACGCTGGCCGCGCGGCGGGTGTGGGCCGACCTCGGCGAGGCCGCACCCGACGGCATCTGCGCCGACGCCGAGGGTGCCGTCTGGTACGCGGACGTGCCCCACCGCAACTGTGTCCGCGTGTGCGAGGGCGGCGAGGTGCTCGAGGTCGTCGAACTCGACCGCGGCGGCTTCGCGTGCATGCTCAGCGACACCGAGCTGTATGTCGTCGCGGCGCACTGGCCCGGCGCGGCGGCGTTCACCACCTTCACCGACTGGGACGGCCAGCTCCTGCGCACGCCGGTCCACATCGGCCGTGGCGGCTGGCCGGGGAACTAGCGCTCGCCGTTCTGCAGTCGCGGCATGGCGCGCTCGCCCGGTTGCTCGGCCCAGGCCCGGAGTTCGGCAACGGCTAGGCCGTGGGGTGCGTCGTCCGCATAGCCGGCGAGCCCGGCCGCCGCGCGCTGCAGGAGCCGCTGCGCCCCGATCTGGTTGCCGCGCAGCCGGTGCGTGCACCCGACCGCGAGCTGTGCCAGGGCCTTCCACAACTCGGCCTCGGGCGCATCGCGCGATGCCTTCCAGGCATCCTCGAACACCTCGTGCGCGTGGAACGGCCGACCTGCGTCGAACAGCTGCTGCGCCTCGGCCAACGTCTGCGCCGGCGTGCGCGCCACGCCTTCGGGCTGTCGGGGGACCCCGACCGCGCCGTGCGGCAGTGGCCGGCCCAGCCCGTCGCGCGGCCGGGCGTTGTGCGCCCGGCCGTCCTCGTCGCGGTCGCGTTCCATCCGTCCAGTGTGCGGTCCGCCCGCCGAGTGCCCCCGGCTGGGATCGAACCAGCGACCAACCGCTTAGAAGGCGGCTGCTCTATCCGCTGAGCTACGGGGGCGGTACCGCGGAATTGTCCCAGAGACAGCGCGCCGGATCGTCATTTTCGCTTCGGCGGGAGCGCTCGGGCGTAGTCCACCCCGACCTGGACCCAGCGCTCGAGCCCCGTGTCGGTATCGATGGCCGAGGGGTCGACGCGCAGCCAACCGTCCATCTCGCGGCCGCGCATCTCGAACCGGCCGGTGCCCGGTGCGGTAATGAGCGCGTCGGTCTCGGCCGGGTCGCAGCGCAAGAGCAGGCCGCCCTTGCCACTGGCCGCGACCGCCATGTTGCCGTTGATCAGGAACGCGAGACCGCCGAACATCCGCATCTCGGCGAGCCCGTCCTCGGTCTGCACGAGCTCGCGGATGCGGTTCGCCGTCTCCTCGTCGTACACCATGGGCGAAGTATGGAACGCGGTTCGGACATCGACCGCGAACGCGCCTCAGTCGCGCTGGTGCGGCGCCGGCGTGAACGTGCGGACCTTCCCGAGCCCGTAGTCGGGATCGCGGCTGTCTGTGGTGTGCCCCGTGAGAACGAGCACGCTCAGCACCGCGAGGAACGCGAGGAGCAGAAGAGCGGCCATGGCAATAAGTGTGCGCTCGTCAAGATGCTGCCGCGACTGACTTATTGTCGACGTTCGTTGAAAAGCTGCCAATCCTCGTGCAGGGTGGATGTCGTGCCGCGTCCCCACCCGATCCGTTCCGTCGCCATCGTCGCCCTCGACGGGGTGCAACCGTTCGAGCTCGGCGTTGTCTGGGAGGGCTTCGGCATCGATCGCAGCGACGAAGGGCTGCCCACCTACGACTGCTTCGTCGTGTCGGCCAAGGCGACGGTGCAGACGGCGGCCGGCTTCACGATCTCGACACCGCACCGGCTGCCGCGTGCGCTCGACGCCGATCTCGTCGTGGTGCCGGCGCAGGTCACGCGCAGCGATCCGCCCGACGCGGTGAGCGACCTGCTGCGCGAGACCGTCGATCGAGGCGGACGGGTGATGAGCGTGTGCGCCGGCGCATTCACGCTCGGCGCGGCGGGGCTGCTCGACGGGCGCCGGTGCACCACGCACTGGCGCTACGCCGATGAGCTCGCACACCGCTTCCCGAGGGCGCAGATCGACCCGAACGTGCTGTTCGTGTGCGACGGGCCGGTGCTGACCTCCGCGGGTACCGCGTCCGGTCTGGACCTCTGCCTGCATCTCATCCGCGCCGATCACGGCGAGGAGGTGGCACGCCGCGTCGCGCGCCGCATGGTGATGCCGCCGCACCGCGACGGTGGGCAGGCGCAATACGTGGACGTGCCGATCCGCGTGCGATCCGCGGACACGCTCGCCCCGCTGCTCGACGAGCTGAGCGCCGAGCTCGACGCCGAGCACACGGCCGCGTCGCTCGCCGCGCGGGCGGCGATGAGCCCGCGCACGTTCGCCCGCCGGTTCCGTGCCGAGACCGGCACCACTGCGCACCTGTGGCTGACGCATCAGCGCGTCCTGCTCGCGCGCCGGCTGCTGGAAGAGGGCGACGACCCCATCGACACGGTCGCCGTGCGCTGCGGTTTCGGGACCGGCGCGATGCTGCGCCATCACTTCGGCCGGATCGTGGGCGTGTCGCCTGCCGCCTACCGGCGCGCGTTCCGCCCGGCCGCTAGCAGATCTGCCTGACGTACCGGGCCGCTGCGTCCACAGCCGCCTCGGCCGTCCACAGTTCCGTCCGGCTCGCAGCGTCGCGTCGCCGCCGCCCGGTTACCTGACCTCACGCCCAGAGCGGGCACCCGGAGAGTCCCGGAGCGAGGGTCAGGAGACGAAGTTGAACGACACGATGATCACGATCGTCGGCAATGTGGTCGACACCCCGAGGCGGCGGCAGACCAAGAACGGCTTCGAGGTGACGAACTTCCGCGTCGCGTCCACGTCGCGCCGCTTCGACCGCGAGCAGGAGAAGTTCGTCGACAACTCGACGTTGTACGTCAACGTCACCTGCTGGCGGCAGATGGGCGTCAACGTGGACGAGTCGATCCGCAAGGGCCAGCCGGTGCTGGTCTACGGCCGCTACTACATGCGCGAGTACAAGGTCGAGGAGCAGCTGCGCAGCTCGTACGAGCTCGAGGCGGTTGCCGTCGGGCACGATCTGGCCCGGGGCACGAGCCAGTTCACCCGGGTCTACCAGTCCGGCCCGAACGTCACCGTCACCCAGGACGGCGACGGGGTGCCCGTCGACGAGAGCGACCACTGGCTCGACCTCGACCGCGAGCCGGCCGGCGACGAGCCGGAACGCGAGCCGGAGTTCGCGTCCGTGCCGTGATCCCGGACCGCCCGGACCGCCCGGACCGCCGAACCGGTCCGGGCGGGTTCTCCGCAGGGCGCGGGGTCACGTGCCGCGCACGGCTGGGACACTTGACGGGACCGGCACTACACCGGAGATACCTGCGAGCAGCCAGCAAGGACGGAACGTGGCCCAGTTCATCTACACGATGCAAAAGGTGCGCAAGGCGCACGGCGACAAGGTGATCCTCGATGACGTCACCCTGTCGTTCCTGCCCGGCGCGAAGATCGGCGTCGTCGGGCCGAACGGCGCCGGCAAGTCCAGCGTGTTGAAGATCATGGCCGGACTCGACCAGGCCTCCAACGGCGATGCGCGGCTGTCGCCGGGCTTCACCGTCGGGCTGCTGCAGCAGGAGCCGCCGCTCGACGAGACGAAGACCGTGCGCGAGAACGTCGAGGACGCGGTCGCCGACCTGCGCGCCACGCTGGCCCGCTTCGAGGAGGTCTCGGCCGCGATGGGCGAGCCCGACGCCGACTTCGACGCGTTGCTCGCCGAACAGGGCGAACTCATGGAGAAGATCGAGCACGCCGAGGGCTGGGAACTCGACAGCCGGATCGAGCAGGCGATGGACGCGCTGCGCCTGCCGCCGGGCGACGCCGACCCGACGCTGCTCTCCGGTGGTGAGCGGCGTCGCGTCGCGCTCTGCAAGCTGC
>JAICKR010000160.1 GCA_025927835.1 Jatrophihabitans sp.
GTGGAGAACTTGTAGCCCTTGGTGTAGTCGAACTTCTCGACCGCGCGGATCAGGCCGAGGTTGCCTTCCTGGATGAGGTCGAGGAAGGCCATGCCGCGGCCGGTGTAGCGCTTGGCCAGCGACACGACCAGGCGCAGGTTCGCCTCGAGCAGGTGGTTCTTGGCCCGCTCGCCGTCGCGCACGATCCAGCGCAGGTCGCGGCGCATCTGGAGGACGAGCTTCTCGTTCGCCTCGTCGGCCTGGCGCAGCCGCTCGGCCGAATAGAGCCCGGCCTCGATCCGCTTGGCGAGGTCGACCTCCTCCTCGGCGTTGAGCAGCGCGACCTTGCCGATCTGCTTCAGGTAGGCGCGCACCGAGTCGGCGGACGCGGTCATCTCGGCGTCCTTGCGCGCCTGACGCAGCGCCTCGGACTCCTCCTCCTCGTCCCAGGTGAACTCCGACTCCTCGTCGACGTCCTCGGCGGCGACCTCGGCCTCGGGCTCCTCGACGGCGGTGCCGTCTGCGGGTTGCTCGGTGACGAGTGCCGCGGCTTCGGCGTCGCCAGGTTCGGCCGCCGCCTTCTTGGCCGCACTCTTGGCCGGCGCCTTGCCCGGCGCAGCCTTGGTCGCGGACTTCGCGGCAGGCTTGGCCGCGGCCGTCTTCGCCGCCGGCTTGGGGGCCGCCTTCGTGGCGGCGGGCTTGGCTGCCGGGCGGACGCGCGCGGTGGCGGTCCGCTTGGTGGTGCTTGCCGCGGAGACGGGACGGGATGCGCGAGGGGAGTCGTCTTCGACCGGGGTCTTCTTGCTCGCTGCCACTGATGACCTTTCACCACGAGTGCGTGCGACTGTTGTCACGGACGCGTCGGTTGGTGCCGCGGAGCGCGGGCTTGGTGGGGTCGCAGGCCGTCTGTTGGTCGGCTCAGAGATCGAGTCCAGTACGTGCGCAGTGCCCGGAGACTAATTGTACTGCGCGCTGCGATCGGCGCGACTCAACCGGTGATCGTCACTCGCCGCGTCACTCGCCGCGTCGCTCGATCGCGGCGATCGCGGCGCCCACGATACCTGCGTTGTTGAGCAGCTGCGCGGGCTTGACCGGCGTGTTGAGCTCCAGCCGCGGGACCCACTTGTCGGCGTTCTTGCTGACCCCGCCGCCGACGACGAACAGGTCGGGGGAGAAGAGCCGCTCGACGTGCTGCATGTAGTGGTTCACCCGATGCGCCCACTCCTTGTAGGACATGTCGTGCTCGTCGCGGACCGAGGCTGCGGCGCGGCTCTCGGCGTCGTGACCGTCGAGTTCGAGGTGGCCGAGCTCGGTGTTGGGCACCAAGATGCCATCGGCGAGCACCGCGCTGCCGATGCCGGTGCCGAACGTCAGCAGGATGACGACGCCGGACACGCCCTTCGCGGCCCCGAAGCGGACCTCGGCGATGCCGGCCGCGTCGGCGTCGTTGAGGACGATCACCTCGCTGTTGCCGCCCATCGCGTCGGTGAAGACCTTGTCGGCGTCGGTGCCGATCCAGGACGGATCGACGTTCGCGGCCGAGCGCGCGACGCCGTGCTTGATCACCGCGGGGAAGGTCGCGCCCACGACCCCGTTCCAGCCGACCTCGGCGACGAGCTGGGCGACGACCTGCGCGACCGCGGTCGGGGTCGCCGGCTGCGGCGTTGCGTACCGGCGGCGTTCGGTGGCCAACTCGCCGGTGGTCAGGTCGACGAGGGCGCCCTTGATACCCGTCCCGCCGATGTCGATCCCGAAGGCTCGATCGGCCGCGCTGCCCGACGTCATCCGCCCACTCCTCAATCTGCGTCCGCGGCGACTTTATCCAAGACTGCCCCGGTCGTGATGCGATGTCGGGGTGACGACTTCCGGCGCCGGGTCACCCGCCGCGCTCGAACACCTCGCCGTCGAGCTCGCCGAGGGTGCGGCCGAACTCGTCCGCTCGCAGGCCCACGGGCAGCTCGACGTCGGCGCGAAGAGCACCTCGACCGACCTCGTCACCGAGGTCGACCGGGCGGCCGAGCGGTGGCTCGTGGCCGAGCTCGCCCGCCGCCGGCCCGCGGACGCCGTGCTGGGCGAGGAGGGCGGCGGACGGTCCGGGACGAGCGGCGTGCGCTGGGTACTCGACCCGATCGACGGCACCGTCAACTTCGTCCTCGGGCTGCCGATCTATGCCGTTTCGGTCGCGGCCGAGGTCGACGGCAGCGTGACCGCGGGCGCGGTGGCCAATCCGGTGACCGGCGAGACGTTCCATGCGCGCCTGGGCGGTGGCGCCTACCTCGGCGGGCAGCGGCTGCGCGGGCCGCGCGACATCCCGCTCGAGCGCGCCGTCGTGGGTACCGGCTTCGGCTACGACGCGGCGCTGCGCGCGCGGCAGGGCGCGGTAGTGGCGCACATGTTGCCGCGCGTCGCCGATATCCGCCGGCTGGGCGCGGCCGCGCTGGACCTGTGCTTCCTCGGCGCCGGCCGGATCGACGCCTACTTCGAGGTGGCGCTCAATCCGTGGGACCACGCTGCCGGTGGGCTGGTCGCGGCCGAGGCGGGCTGCGTGGCGAGCGGCCTGCACGGCCGCACGCCCTCGGCCACGCTCTACGCGGCCGCCGGGCCGGGTCTCGCCGAACCGTTCTTCGCGCTGCTGGAGGAGATCGGTGCCGACGTCCTCAGCATGTAGCGTCGGACGGTGCCGGCGTGCTGCCGACGAGCACGATCCGCTGGCGCTGCAGGGCGGCCTCGACCGCGCTGCGCGAGGCGACACCGCGATATTTCGCGCCGAGTGAGACGGTGACCAGGCCGGAGCGGACGGTGTCGTTACGCACCATCTGGGCGCCCGGGAAGTAGTACTTCACGAGCGTGGCTGCCTTGGCTGCATTCGGCCCGAACCGAATCTGGGCGACCCCGGTCACCCTCACCTTGGGTTTGTCGTTGGACGCGGGTTTGGGCACGTTGAAGCCGTCGGCGACGAGCAGGGTGCGGGCTCGCGCCGCGATGCCCGCGCGCTTGGTCGCGTTCAGCACCTGGAGGACCACACTGTCCGGTGCGGGCAGCGTCGCGTGCGCCACAGTGCTCGGGCAGGGCGTGGCGTCATTGCTGTCCCCGCCGCCCCGGTGCAGCACCCGCCACCACACGAGAGCGGTCAGCAGGAGGAGCGCGGCCAGGGAGACGACGGCCGGCAGCGGGCGCCGCGTCGGCAGACTTGCCAAGGCCTGGACCTCCCTCAGAAGCCGCCGCACACTGGTCGCACAGCAAGGTGCCAAATCGTAACGGCGGCGGGCCGGGAATGTTGATGACAGCCCGGTGCGTTTGGCCGAAACTTCCACGCGGTACCGTTCCGCGGCCAACCCTGAACATCGAGGCAGATTGGTTCCGCAACACGGGCACAAAACCCGGTGCCCGAACGTTTCAGCGCCGGACGGACCCTGTGTACGGACCCTCAGTGCAGCACTGAGACGAGAACTGAAGACGACAGTGGCGAACCCACCGAGGAGTTGACGCCGAATGGCGACCGATTACGACGCCCCGCGTCGCGGGGATGTCGACGAACTGAACGAAGATTCGATCGAAGAACTGAAGGCTCGGCGCGCAGAGGCGCAGTCCGGGTCCATCGACGTGGACGAGACCGAGCTGGCCGAGTCGCTGGAGCTGCCCGGCGCCGACCTCTCGAGCATGTCGGGTGAGGAACTGACCGTGCGCGTCCTGCCCAAGCAGAGCGACGAATTCACCTGCTCCGTGTGCTTCCTCGTCCACCACCGCAGCCGCCTGGCCCGCGAACGCAAGGGCCAGCTCATCTGCCGCGATTGCGCGTAGAGCGCCGACCGGACGTGGTCCACCCTCCGGGGTGGCCACGTTCTGCTTTAACCGCCGGGTCTCCTAGAGGCTGGCTCTCAGGCTTGCACCGCCGTCGATGACGATCGTCTGACCGGTGATCCAGGAGGAGTCCGCCGACGCCAGGAACGCGGCCGCCGCACCGATGTCCTCCGGCACGCCGAGCCGCTGCAGCGGGTACATGGCCGCGACGCCTTCCTCGTCCGCCTCGTACAGGGCAGTGGCGAACTTCGTCTTGACCACGGCCGGCGCGATCGCGTTCACCCGCACCCGCGGCGCCAGTTCGGCCGCCAACTGCACGGTGAGCCCGATCAGGGCCGACTTGCTCACCCCGTACCAGCCGAGCCCGGGCGACGCGCCCAGACCCGCGACCGAGGCCATGTTCACGACGGCGCCCGGCCGCTCCGCGCCGAGACCCGCGGCGAGCGCACGCCGCGTCCAGCCCAGCGCGGCCAGCACGTTGACCGCCATGATCTTCTGCGCCGCGCCGTCGTCGAGGTCGGTGAGCGGCCCGAAGACCGGGTTGATCCCGGTGTTGTTCACCAGCACGTCCAGGCCGCCGAATTCGCGCACGGCGGTGGCGACGGCAGCCTCCTGGTGCTCCGCGTCGTCGGCCTTGCCGGCCACCGACACCGCGTGCGGTGAGCCGCCCAGCTCCTCGAGTGCGGCGGCCAGCCCCTCCGGTTTGCGCGCGGTGATGACGACACTGGCGCCCTCGTCGCGCAGCCGTTTCGCGACCCCGAGCCCGATCCCGCGACTCGCGCCCGTGACGAGCGCAACCTGACCCTCGAAGCGCCTGCCGAGCGGCGTAGATGTCATGGCCGCAACCTAGCGGGCGGTTATCCCGGCTGTGACAAGTGGCTGCGCACGGCGGTCACCAACCGGTCCGGATGCCGCGAGCTCACCACCCAGTACGGGGTGGGGTCGTCCGCGTCGTCGAGCCAGACCTGCACGCCGGGGCCGATCCACGGCCGGATCGACACGAACGCCGCGGGATCACCCTCGCGCCCGACCACCCGACGCAGCGTGTGCGCGTCGAGCGCGATCGCGCCGCTGACGTAGCGCAGCGGTAGGTGCGCGCCGCGGACACGCAGCTCGCCACCGGTGATCTCGAGCCGGCTGTGCCCGAGCAGCCAGACGAGCACGATCGAGACCGGGACGAGCGTCCCGAACGGGATCCAGTCGGTGAGGCGCAGCCCGGAGATGTGGAACTCGCCGGCGAACAGGCAGGCCACGCCGACCGCGATCGGGTACCACCACCACGGTGTGCGCAGCAGCTCGCGATACTCGACGGCTCGCGCGTCGTCCGCGTCCGGCGCGGGGGCGCGGTCGATGCCGTCGTTCACGGCGTCGAGGGTAGCCTCGTGGCCCGTGACCACCGCAGCGAGCGCACCCGCAGCCGAACCGGTGCGCGTGCTCGTGCAGCGCCTGGACGCCGACGTGCCGCTGCCCGCCTACGCGCTCCCCGGCGACGCCGGCGCCGACATCGTCACGGCGGTCGACATCACGCTGGCGCCCGGCGAGCGCGCGGTGCTGCCGACCGGACTGGCCATCGCGCTGCCCGCCGGGTACGCCGCATTCGTGCACCCACGCTCCGGGCTCGCGGCGCGGGCCGGGCTCGGCCTGGTGAACGCTCCGGGCACCATCGACTCCGGCTACCGCGGTGAGATCAAGGTCATCGTCATCAACCACGACCCTTCCGAGCCGCTGCATCTGGCGCGGGGCGAACGGGTCGCGCAGCTCGTCGTGCAGCGCGTCGAGCGGGTGGAGTTCGACGAGGTCGGCGCGCTGCCGGAGTCGGCGCGCGGCGCAGGCGGTCACGGCTCGACCGGAGGGGCAGCCGTGCTGGCCGGCCGTCCGCTGCAGGACCTCGAGGGAGGACGGCACTAGTGCCCGGACGACGCAGGCAGAAGCGGACCGACCGCTCCAAGCTCGACGCCACCCCGCCGTGGGAGCACCGCGAGCGTGACGAACCGGACGCGACGACCGGGCCCTTCGACGAGCGTGACGCCCCCGACGACGGCGTCGACCGCATCGACCTCGGCGCGCTGCGCGTGCCGGTGGCGACCGGCTACGACGTGCGGGTCGACCTGAACGAGGTGCAGCAGGTGATCTCCGCGACGCTCGCCGCGCCCGAGGGCACGATGCAGCTCGGCGTGTTCGCCGCACCGCGCAACGAGGGCATCTGGGACGACGTCCGCAACGAGATCGCCGATTCGCTCAACGCCCAGCGCAAGGGCTCGGCGAGCGAGGCCAGCGGCCCGTTCGGCACCGAGCTGCACGGCACCCTGCCCGCCGAGAACGGCAAGGGCTCGGTGCCGGTGCGCTTCATCGGCGTCGACGGGCCACGCTGGTTCCTGCGCGCGCTGATCGCCGGGCCGGTGGCAGCCGACGCCGCCCGGGCCAAGCGCTTCGAGGACGCCTTCCGGCAGTGCGTGGTGGTGCGCGGCAGCGACCCGCTGCCGGTCCGCGACCCGGTGCCGCTGCAGCTGCCGCCCGACGTCGAGCTTCCGGGCGCACAGTGACCTACCCTTGGTGTCGTGGGTAAGCATGTCTCGCTGCTGCACCGGCTGACAGCGAGCGCCTCGAACCTCGACGCGGCCGAGCTGCGCGAGGAAGTACAGCTGCGCGGTGACTGTGTCCCGCTGCAGGACCTGCACCGCGGGGGGTGTGTGCGCGTCGTCGGGCGGCTGCGCGCCGTCGTGTACACGCCCAGCGAGACCGTCCCCACCCTCGAGGCCGAGCTCTTCGACGGCTCCGACTCGATCGATCTCGTGTGGCTCGGCCGCCGCCGCATCGTCGGCCTCGAGCCGGGACGCCGGGTCGTGGTCCGCGGTCGGGTCGGCGAGCACAACGGCCGCCGGGCCATCTACAACCCGTGGTACGAGCTCTTGCAGCCCAACGCATGACCCCGCCGGACCGCGACGGCGCAATAGACCTCCGCGAGACGTTTCGTCAGCAACTGCTCACCAGCATCGGCGGCTGGACCGGTGCGCTCATCACGGCCGTCCCGACCGCGGTGTTCGTCGTCGTCAACGTGATGACGACGTTGCGCTGGGGGATCGTCGCCGCCGTCGGTTCGGCGTTGCTGCTCAGCGGGTACCGGCTCGTGCGCCGGCAATCGGTGCAGCAGGCGCTGTCGGGCCTGTTCGGCGTGGCGGTCGCGGCGGTCATCGCCGCCCGAACCGGACAGGCGCGGGGCTACTTCCTGTTCGGCATCTGGACCAGCTTCGTCTACGCCGTCCCGTTCGCCGCGTCGATCGTCGTGCGCCGTCCGCTCGTCGGGCTGCTCTGGGAGTTCCTCGACCCCACCCCGGCCACCGCCGACGATCCGCCGTGGCAGCGGCGGCGCCCGCTGTTGCTCGCCTACACCTGGGCCACGCTCGCGGCCACGTGTGTCTTCCTGGCGCGCGGCATCGTGCAGGCGACGCTCTATCACCAGAACGCGACGGGCTGGCTGGCCTTCGCCCGGATCGCGATGGGCTACCCGCTGTTCATCCTGGCCGTCGGGTTCAGCTTCTGGGTGGTCAACCGCACCCGGCGGCGGCTCGCCCGCGAGACGGAGCAGGCGGCGGAGCAGGATGGGCCGGGCGAGCAGGCGAGCCAGGCGGGTCTAGCCGGGCAGCACGGACCGGCGTAGGGCTCACTGGGCCAACGCATACAGAGACATCCGCAAACTTTTCTTTCGCATCGTCAAGTTTGACCCAGACGGCGCAA
>JAICKR010000081.1 GCA_025927835.1 Jatrophihabitans sp.
AGATCAGCTACGTCGACCAGAGCCGGGCCGGCCTCGACCCGACGAAGAACGTGTGGGAACTCGTCTCCGACGGGCTCGACTTCATCAACGTGGGGCAGGTCGAGATGCCCTCGCGCGCCTACGTGTCCGCGTTCGGGTTCAAGGGCCCCGACCAGCAGAAGCCGGCGAAGGTGCTGTCGGGCGGCGAGCGCAACCGGCTCAACCTGGCGCTCACGCTCAAGCAGGGCGGCAACGTGCTGATGCTCGACGAGCCCACGAACGACCTCGACGTCGAGACGCTCGGCTCGCTGGAGAATGCGCTGCTCGAGTTCCCGGGCTGCGCGGTGATCACCAGCCACGACCGGTGGTTCCTCGACCGCATCGCGACGCACATCCTCGCGTGGGAGGGCGACGACCAGAACCCGGCGAGATGGTTCTGGTTCGAGGGCAACTTCGAGTCCTACGAGAAGAACAAGGTCGAGCGGCTCGGCCCCGAGGCGGCCCGGCCGCACGCGGTCACCCACCGCAAGCTCACCCGCGACTGACCCAGCGCCATGGGCAGGTTCACGCACGAGGTGCACATGCGCTGGTCCGACATGGACGCGTACCGGCACATCAACAACGCCGCCTACCTCCAGTACCTCGAGCAGGCCCGGGTCGCGATGTTCTTCCTGGGGCACGAGGGTTTCAACAGCGGTACCGTCGTCGCCCGGCACGAGATCGACTACCTGCGCCCCGTCGTCTACCAACTCGACCCGCTGCAGATGCAGATGTGGGTCGAGGACGTGCGCGGCGCGCAGTTCACCGTCCGCTACGAGGTGTACGACAAGGGCGAGCTGGCCGCCCGCGCCGCCACCCTGTGCGTGACCTTCGACTTCGACCGCGACCGGCCGCGCCGGCTCACGCCCGACGAGCGCGCCATCCTTGCCGCCTACGCCGACGACGAGCGTGCTGACAGCTGACGACCGTCCCGCCGTCGCGGAGCTCGCACCGGCGCTGCGCCGCGCAACCGGTCTCGATCCGCGCAGTTTGGCCCGGCTGCGACTGCGCGACGACGCGGCCACCGTCCTCGTCCGCTTGCCGTTCGGCGTGCTCGTGTCGCGCACCGTGCGGGGCGCGGCGCGCGCGCAGCCGCTCGACACCCCGGTGCGCGCGACCGACCTGCTCGACTGGCTCGACGACGCCGCCGACGTGCCCGAGCCGCGCGACCTCGACTGGCGCACCGGTGTTCCGCCGGTCGCCGGGTGGCGGCGCATCGAGACCGTGCCCGACGAGGTGATCCGCGGGCTCGTGCGCACCGGCGCGCTCGCCCTGAAGGACGCGGCGCCGCGGGTCGCCGACGCCCTGCTCGATTCGGTGGTGCTCACCGCGACCGACGACACCGGCGCCCGTGCCGAGATCACCCTGCGGGCGTTGAGCGCACTGATCCGGATGGGTTTCCTGCCGCGCGACGGGCACGCCTACGTCGACGCGGCGGGCCGCTGGCTGCGGGTCGTCGCCGAATACGGCACCGTCTATCTCGAACAGCCCGGGCAGACGCTGCGGCTGGGCTGAAACGCAACACGTGGCCCACCTCGTGTAACAGGTGACCGGCTCGCCGGACATCTACCTGATGACACACGAGGAGTGCTCGCGTGGACGATGCGACCGCCGAAGCCCGGCTCGAGGGCTGGTTTCGTGCGCACGCCGACCGGGTCCTCGCGTACCTGCTCCATCGCACCGACCGCGATACGGCGCAGGACGTGCTGCAGGAGGTGTTCGTGACCGCGTTCCGCAAGGCCGACCAACTGCCCGAGCCGCCGATCGGCTGGCTACTGGGCACCGCGCGCCGACTGCTCGCCAACGCCGAGCGCGGCAGCCGGCGCCGCGATCGGCTCGCGCTGCGCATCGCCGACACCACGCCACGCGAGCCGGGCAGCGCGTTCGGCGGCGACGGCGTCGGGGACGTCGTCGCCGGCGCGCTGGCCCAGCTGTCCGCACACGACCGCGAGGCGCTCACGCTCAGCGCCTGGTACGAGCTCTCCGCCGACGAGGCCGCGCAGGCGCTGGGTTGCTCGCGTTCCGCCTACACCGTGCGGCTGCACCGCGCACGGCGTCGACTCGCCGACCGGTTGCGCGCCGCGGGCTACCGCTTCCACGACTCCAGTACCGACGCCGACCCGTTGCCGGAGGTGACGTCATGACCGACGACGAGCTCGAGCGCCTGCTGCGTGCCGCACGTCCACAGACACCCGCCGACGACGGCTGGTCCGATTCGGCCGAGAGCCGGCACACGCTCACCCGCATCATGTCCTCGATCGCAGCGAGCAACCGGCGCCGCCGCGCGCTGCGCCGGGCCCGCCCCTTCGCGCTCGGCATCGGCTTCAGCGCGCTCGTCGCGGCGGCAGTCACCGTCGGCGTCCTGAACGGCGACTCCCCGACGGCATCGAACGAGCCGCCACCGGGTGTGATCGCCCTGCCGACGACGCACGCACCGCACAGCGGCCCGGCGCCCGCCCAGCGCATGGCACTCGTCGCATACACGAACTGCGATGCGATGCTCGACGGGCTGCGCAGCCACCTCGCCTCGCACATCGGCCCGTACGGGCTCGGCGGCGGCATCCGCTACGGCTACGGCCTCGCCGGCGGGATCGCGAAAGACACGACCATCGGCCGAGTTCCCGCGCCGTCCGGCGCTGCGGACCCGGCCGCGCCCGACCACTCGACGACCAACGTGCAGGAGACCGGCGTCGGCGAGCCGGACATCGTCGAGACGGACGGGCGCCGCATCGTCTCGGTGAGCAACGGCATGCTGCGCGTCGTCGACGCGGCCAGCCACGAGATCACCGGCACCCTCGACCTCGGCGTCTACGCCGGCGCCGCCAGCGCCCAACTGCTGATGGACGGCGACCGGCTGCTCGTCATCCTCGGCAGCCAGATGCCGTACTTCCGCGGCGGGCCGATGCTGGACTACGCCTACCCGTACGACCCGGCCACCCGCGGCACCACGATCCTGCTCGTCGACCTCGCGAAGGCCGACCCGTCCGTCGTCGGCACGCTGCACACCAACGGCGGTTACGTCGACGCGCGCATGGTCGACGGCACCGCGCGGCTCGTCGTGCAGAGCGCGCCGACGCTCACCTTCGAACAGCCGACCGGGCGCCTGACGAACAAGCAGCGCACCGCGTACTTCCGCAACCTCGTCGAGCAGGCGCCGCTGAGCGCCTGGCTGCCCACCTACTCGGTGACCAGCGGCGGCACGACGAGCGCCCGGTCGGTGCCGTGCGACAGCGTCAGCCACCCGGTGCAGTACAGCGGCGAGTCGATGCTCACCGTCTACTCGGTCGATCTCACCGGCGACCTCACCGACACGCAGCCGATCACGCTCGCCGCCGACGGCACCGCCGTCTACGGCAGCACCACGAGTCTCTACGTCGCGAGCTCGAACGGCGTCAAGACGCAACTGCACCGCTTCGGCGTCGACGGGCCGGGCAGGCCGACGTATCTCGGCTCCGGCAGCGTGCCCGGCTTCCTGCTCGACTCGTACTCGATGTCGGAGTACCAGGGCGCGCTGCGCATCGTCACGACGAAGAATGCGAGCGAGACGAGTTCGTCGGCGTTGTACGAGCTCGACGCCGACTCGCTGCGCGTGCTCGGCTCGGTCGGTGGCCTCGGCGCGGGCGAGCAGCTGCATGCGGTGCGCTTCATCGGCGCGCTCGCCTACGTCGTCACGTTCCAGTCGGTCGACCCGCTCTATGTGCTCGACCTGTCCGATGCCGCGCACCCGCGCCGCGCCGGCGAGCTCACCGTCACCGGCTACTCCGACTACCTGCACCCGGTGGCGGACGGCCGGCTGCTCGGGGTCGGGCAGAGCGTGAACAGCCAGCAGATCGTGACCGGTCTGCAGGTGTCGCTGTTCGACGTCGATTCGCCCGCGCATCCGTCGCGCATCGCGCGCATCACCCGCAACCACACGCCGTCCGAGACGCCCATCGACCCGCACGCCTTCCTGTTCTGGCCGGCGACCGGCACCGCGGTCGTCCCGGTGAACTCGTGGGAACCCGATCAGTCCGGTGCCGCGGTCGTGCTGCACGTCGACAAGGACGCGCTGCACGTGCAGGGCTCGATCCGCAACCCGGCCGTCGCGACGGTCGGCAGCTACGACACCGGCATCGAGCGCACGCTGGTCATCGGTGACGACCTCTGGACGATGTCCTCGTCCGGTTTGCAGGCCAGCGACCTGCACACGCTGGCCAAGCAGGCCTGGGTGCCGTTCCAGTGACCCCGGGGTGGGTGAGTTGCGTCAGCTCCGCAACCAGACGGCGACGTCCGGCTCCAGGTCGGCGCCCACTGGTGCGGACGCGTGCACCAGCTCGCAGGCCGGCATCGGGACGGCGGCCACGCCGGCGTTGAGCCACACGGACAGGCCGCCGCGCCGGTAGGCGAGGCAGCCGTCCGGGCTGTCGAGCCATTCGAGGGCGGTCCCCTGCAGGTCGGCCAGCGTGTGACGCAGCCGCAGCGTCGTCCGGTACAGCTGCAGCGTCGAGGCCGGGTCCGCCGCCTCGGCCTCGACCGTGCTCGCGGCCCAGCCCTCGGGCATCGGCAGCCAGCTCGTCGGGCCGGTGCTGAACCCGTAGGGCGGCCTCGTCCCGGTCCAGGGCAGCGGAACCCGTTCGCCGTCGCGGCCGCGCACCTGGTGCCCGGTGCGCTCCCAGGTCGGGTCCTGCAGCGCGTCGTCGGGCAGCTCGACGTTCTCCAGCCCGAGCTCGTCGCCGTTGTAGAGGTAGGCGGCACCGGGCAGCGACAACTGCACGAGCGCGGCGGCGCGGGCGCGGGCCAGCCCCCTGGCACCGCCCCCGTAACGGGTCGCGGTGCGGTCGACGTCGTGGTTGGCCAGCACCCAGGTGCAGGGCGCGCCGACCGCCGCCATCGCGTGCAGCGAGCGGTCGATCGCCGAGCGGAACTCGGTCGCGCTCCACGGCGCCACGACGAGCTCGAAGTTGAACGTCAGGTTCAACTCGTCCGGCGCGGCGTAGCGGGCCATCCGCTCGCTGCTCGGCACCCACGCCTCGCCGACCGCCATCCGGTCGCCGGGGTAGGAGTCGAGCACCTTGCGGAAGCCGCGGTGATACTCGTGCACCGCGTCGCGGTCGAAGCGGATGTCGGCCGCGGAGGGCATGTGTGCGCCCTCGTCGCGCGGCGTGATGACCGACAGGTCCATGTCGGGCAGGCCGGGCTCCTTGGCCATGCCGTGCGCGACGTCGACGCGGAACCCGTCGACGCCGCGGTCGAGCCAGAAGCGCAGGATGCGGGCGAACTCGGCCGGCACCTCGGGATTGGTCCAGTCCAGGTCGGGCTGCTCGGCGGCGAACAGGTGCAGGTACCACTGCCCGTCCGGCACCCGCGTCCACGCCGGCCCGCCGAACATCGACGGCCAGTTGTTCGGCGGCTGGTCGCCGTTCGCGCCGCGACCCTCGCGGAAGATGAACCGGGCCCGCTCCGGCGAGCCCGGTGCCGCGGCGAGGGCCTGCCGGAACCACACGTGCTGATCGGAGAAGTGGTTGGGGACGATGTCGATCGTGACCTTGAGGCCGCGTTCGTGCGCGTCGGCGAGCAGCGCGTCGAAGTCGGCCAGCGTGCCGAAGATCGGGTCGACGTCGCACGGGTCGGCCACGTCGTAGCCGCCGTCGGCCATCGGCGAGCGGTAGAACGGCGAGATCCAGATGGCGTCCACACCCAGCTCGACGAGGTGGTCGAGCCGCTCGCAGATCCCGATCAGGTCACCGGTGCCGTCGCCGTTCCCGTCCGCGTAGCTGCGCGGGTAGATCTGGTAGAAGACCGCATCGGCCCACCAAGGCTGCTGACTGTAAGCGCTTTGGGACACGGGCGTCATTCTGCCCGACGGCGGACCTGGGCGAGTCAGCCGGGCAGGTTGCGCATCGAGTCGGCGGCCGACTGCAGGTAGTTCCACAGCTCCTGCGCGTACGCCGGCGGCAGGTCGAGGGAGATGACGGCGTCGCGCATGTGCCGCAGCCACGCGTCGCGCGCGGCCACACCGATCGCGAACGGCGCGTGCCGCATCCGCAGCCGCGGGTGCCCGCGTTGCTGGGAGTAGGTGGTGGGCCCGCCCCAGTACTGGACGAGGAACATCCGCAGCCGCTCCGCGGCCGGGCCGAGATCGTCCTCCGGATAGAGCGCGCGCAGCTCGGGGTCTGCGGCCACGCCTGCGTAGAACGTGTCGACGAGGCGGCGGAACGTCTCCTCGCCGCCGACCGCTGCGTAGAACGTGTCGGCCCGGGCCTCGCCGGCTGCACCAGGGTCGGTCACGGGGTCAGTCACGCGTTCATTGTCCCTGACCGCTCGGTACGGTCGGGCCATGTCCCATGACTTCGATGTGATCGTCATCGGCCTCGGTCCCGGCGGCGAGGATGTCGCCGGCACTGTCGCCGAGGCCGGCCGCTCGGTGCTCGCCGTCGACGAGCGCCTCGTCGGCGGCGAGTGCCCGTACTACGGCTGCATCCCCTCCAAGATGGTCCTGCGCGGCGCCGACGTACTCGCCGAGGCCCGGCGCGTGGACCAGCTGGCCGGGCACGCCGAGGTACAGCCGGACTTCACGCCGGTCGCCAAGCGCATCCGCGACGAGGCAACGACCAACTGGGACGACAAGATCGCGGTCGACCGGCTCACCGGCCACGGCGCGACCTTCGTCCGCGGCAGCGCCCGGCTCGCCGGGCGCACCGGCGACGGCCGGTTGCAGGTCCGGGTCGGCGACGACACCTACGTGGGTGCGGCGGTGTGCCTGAACACCGGCACCGCACCGGCCATCCCGCCGATCGACGGGCTCGCCGAGCTGCCGCGCGGGGTCGACGAGCTGGTCTGGACGAACCGCGAGGTGCTGCGCTCGCCGGTCGTGCCCGCGTCCATCGTGGTCATCGGCGGCGGCGCGATCGGCGCGGAGCTCAGCCAGGGGCTGTCCCGGTTCGGGGCGAAGGTGACCGTCGTCGAGGGCGCGCCGCACCTGTTGATGCCGGAGGAGCCGGAGGCCGGCGGCCTGCTCGCCGAGGTGTTCGGACGCGAGGGCATCACCGTCAGGCACGGCATCGGCGTGCAGTCCGTCGCCCGCGGCGGGGACGGCGTGGTCGTGACCCTCGCCGACGGCAGCACCGCGACGGGCGAGAAGGTGCTCGTCGCCGCAGGCCGGCGGCCCAACCTGTCCGACATCGGGCTCGAGAGTGTCGGGCTCGACCCCGCGGCGCGCAGCCTCGACGTCGACGAGCACATGGCGGTCGCCGGCGTCGACGGCCTGTACGCCATCGGTGACATCACCGGGCGCGGTGCGTTCACGCACGTCTCGATGTGGCAGGCGAAGGTGCTCGGTGCGCACCTCACCGGGCAGTGGGAGCCGTACGGCGGCTACGACGGCCTCGCGTGGGTGACCTTCACCGATCCCGAGGTCGGCCGGGTGGGACTCACCGAGCAGCAGGCGCGCGACAAGGGTCTCGACGTGCGGGTCGGCGTGCAGCAGATCTCGAGCAACACGCGCGGCTGGATCCACGGGCCGGGCAACGACGGCTTCATCAAGGTCGTCGAGGACGCCGACCGCGGCGTGCTCGTCGGCGGCACCGTCGTTGCGCCGTACGGCGGGGAGATCCTCGGCATGCTCACCCTCGCCGTGCACGCGCAGGTGCCGGTGCAGACGATGCGCACGATGCACTACGCCTACCCGACCCTGCACCGCGCCGTCAGCGAGGCAATCGGCGCGCTGGCCTAATCCGCCGCCGGCGGCGGCTGCTCCGCGTCCTCGTCCGTCGGGGGCGCCTCGGGCGGGGTCGGCGGGACGTGGGCGTCGATGTTGAGGTGCTCGAGGCGGTCGCGGATGCGGCGGCGCAGCTCGCGCGCCGTGCGCCACTGCTCGAGCGGACGCACCTTCGCTACGAGCCGGATCACCGTCTCCTCGCGGGTCATCGCCTCGACACCCTGCACGTCGGGCTCGCTGAGGAACACGCCCGACCAGTCGTCGCTCGCCGCCATCGCCTGCGCGACCTCGCGCATCGCCGTGGACGCGGCGTCGACGTCGGCCCACGCGTCGATGGGAATGTCGAGGACGACCTGGGCGAAGCCCTGGCTCTTGTTGCCGACGCGCACGACCTCGCCGTTGCGCACGTACCAGACCGTGCCGTTCACGTCGCGCAGCCGAGTGGAGCGCAGCCCCACCGCCTCGACGGTGCCGCTGGCCTTCTCGAAGTCGATGACGTCGCCGACGCCGTACTGGTCCTCCATCAGCATGAACATGCCGGCAAGGAAGTCCTTGACGATGTTCTGGGCGCCGAAGCCGAGCGCGACACCGACGATCGACGTGCCCGCGATGAACGGCGCGAGGTCGATGCGCAGCTCGCTCAGGACGAGCAGGAACGCGATGACGAACAGGGTGGCCGACACCGCCGACTTCAGCACCGAGCCCAGCGTGTCCGCGCGTTGCGCGCGCCGTTCCGAGAGCAAACCCGCGGACTCCAGGAACGAGCTGCCCTCGAGCCGTTCCTTGAACGGTTTGAGGATGCGCGGCACCCCGCCGCGGACCGGGTGGACCGCGCGGTCGATGACGCGCTTGAAGACCGCTCGGATGATGAGCGAGACCAGGATGATCGCCACGATGCGGACCGGAATCCAGAGCAGCCACTCCTTGTGGCTCTCCCAGTACGACTTCGAGGCGAGTGCCGGAAGTACTTGGGCGGTACTCATCCGCTCCACCCTGCCACGCCACCGCCGACGGCCGTGCGGCGCCGCGCGGGGATGTGAAATCGGCTATCCGGGCGAATCGGGGAGCCGTAACCGCGTGCGAACACGCCGTTCGTCGGGTTGACTGTGCTCAGGACGAAGGGACGCGATGGGCGCTGCGCTGGTGCTCAACGCGACGTACGAGCCGCTGTGCGTCGTGCCGCTGCGCCGCGCGGTGGTCCTCGTCCTGGCCGAGAAAGCGGTGATCGTCGAGTCGACCGACGACGTCATGCATTCCGAGCGGCTGAGCCTGCCGGTCCCGACCGTCGTGCGACTCAGCCGCTTCGTCCGGGTCCCGTACCGCCGCGAGGTGCCGCTCACCCGCCGTGCGGTACTCGAGCGCGACGGCCACTCCTGCGTCTACTGCGGCACCCGCGCCGACACGATCGACCATGTGCGACCACGTTCGCGCGGCGGCACGCATGTGTGGACGAATGTGGTCGCGGCCTGCGCGCGCTGCAACCACCGCAAGGGTGACCGGCTGCTGCACGAACTCGGCTGGCACATGGCAGCGCCGCCGGTGCAGCCACCCTCGACCGTCGCGGTCGTCATGGGCTGGACGGTGCGTGAGCCGTCGTGGGCGCAGTACCTCGGCCTCAGCTATCGCCACGCCGAGACCGCGATCGCCACCGCCTGACTATCCCGACTCGCCCTCGTCGTCGCCGCGGGCCTGCAGGTAGGCCGCGTCGTAGCGGCCGGCGGCGTTCTTCGTCAGCTCGTACACCGACGCACCCTGCCCGAGCGTGCCCGCAGGCTTGTTCGCCTCGGCGTGCATGAAGTCGTAGTACTCCTGGCGGAGGTGCTCGTCGTTCATGACGGTCGCCACGTTGATCATCTGACCGTTCGAGGCGAGGAGGTCCTGCGGGATCGCGTCGGTGCCCGGGTAGCCGGCCTCGCGCAGGATCGACGTGCGCTCGTAGTCGCCGACCATCGCGGTCTGGTAGGTCGCGCGCCCGTCGTTGCGTCGCGACGAGCAAGCACTGTTGACCCGCCCCTGACACCGCCGGCTCAGCGGCGATTCGCTACGGTTGCGACGTGACTGTGGTGCAGACGGTGCTGGTCTTCGTCGGCATTCCTGCCGGGATCATCGCGGTTATCGCGCTCGCGGTGTACGGCAAGGCGATCGTGCGCCAGCCGAACCGCTACCGGCCGGGCAAGACATGGGACTACCCGGGCGCCTGGTACGTCCCGCACCCGGAGGCCGTGGTCGCGCGCCCGAGCACGGGCTCGACCACGACGGCCGTCGGAGGTGCCAGCGGTGAGTGGTGAGATCACCCGCGCCCCGTCGCGCGAACTGCAGGAAGGCCCGCAGGGCGACGCCCCGGCCGGCGGCGCGTTCACCGCACGCCAGCTGAGCCGCCTCGACGAGGCGCTCACCCTGTCCAGCCGCGAGACCGGGCTGACGTTCTCCGTCTATGTGGGCGAGTTCAAGGCGCCGGCCCGAGCGCATGCGGAGGCGCTGTTCGAGCGACTCGACGACGGCTCGGTGCTCGTCGCGGTTTCACCGGCGCAGCGGCTGCTGCACATCGTCACCGGACCCGAGTCGGCCAAGCGGCTGCCCAACCGCGCCTGCGCGCTCGCTGCGCTGGCGATGCGGGCCTCGTTCGCGAACGGCGACCTGGTCGGCGGCATCGTCACCGGGCTGCGCATGCTTGCCGACGCGGCGGGCACCCACTAGCCGCTACGCCGCTAGCACTCGTGCAGAAGCTGCATCAGCGGGCCGCACGTCGGGCTCGGGCTGGGCGACGGACTCGGTGCCGCGCTGCTGCTCGTGGCGCTGCTCGACGAGCCGCTGGACGCCGCACTCGAGGTGGGCGCCGGTGACCTGGTCGTCGCGGTCGACGAGCTACGGGTCGGCGTCGGGCTTGTCGATGCCTTCGCCGGTGCGCGCTTCGTGGTCTTCGTCGGCTGGGTGGCAGTCGGCGCGCCCGGGTTCGCCGGCGGGATGTAGCCGGTGTTACTGATCGAGGGCAGCCGGCCCTTCGTGATGCCGACCGGGATGCCGGTGATCGGGATGCCGCGCCGGTAGGCGTCGGCGAGCGCGAGCACCTGCGCCAGGTACTGGTCGGAGTGGTTGTACGCGAGCACCGCACGGATCTGCCCGCGCTGGGTGCGCAGGTCACCGCCGGCCGCGCACAGGTAGCGGGCGGCGGCGAGCGCGGCGTCGTTGATGTTGAAGATGTCGGCCCGGCCGTCGCCGGTCGCGTCGGTGCCGTAGATCGCCCACGTCTGCGGGATGAACTGCATCGGCCCGAGCGCGTGCGCGTACTTCGCGTCGCCGTCGAGGGCCAGTCCGTTGGCCGGTGCCGGGATGTAGTCCCAGTGCTTGCCGTCGAGCGCCGGCCCGATGATCGTCGGGGTGGAGACGCCGTCCGCATGCAGCACCGCGCCGCCGAAGCGGCCGTGGTCGGATTCCTCGCGGCCGATGCCGGCCAGCAGCGCCCAGTCGATGCCGCAGGACGGATCGACGTAGGCCATCCGCGCGGCCGCGACCCGGTAGGCGTTCAGCGCCACCTGCGGGATGCCGTTCGCGGCAAGACCGCTGATCACCCCGTGCGAAACGGGAGCCTTGTGCTTGACGTGCGTCGGGTCGGGCTTGAGCAGTTTCACCGCGGGCGCGGCCGGATCGATCCCGAAGTAGGGCACCGCGGGCTCGATGGGGACGGCGTTGCGCGCCGGGAGCCGGGCCGGTGCCGCGACCGGTGCCGCGGCGAGCGGCGAGGTGAGGCTGGCGATCACGAACAGCACGACCCCGGTGCCGAGCGACCCGACGGCTGCGGACGGCCCGAGCCTGGGGTATCGACGAAGAAGCGCGCGGCCCCGCAGCAGGCGCGGTAGAGCAGGCAGCATCGTGACTTCTTCCGGACGTCGGCTGACGGCAGCCACGTCGAATTCAACGAGGCTGTCCTATGTTGGTAACGCGTTAAGTTTCTGCGGTCAACCCTTGTGGCCGGATCGGTCGGCCGCACGCGCGGTCAGCGCACGCTGCACGTCGGCGCGTCCTTCGCCGACCAGCCGGCGCAGCGCGGGCGGAAGGTCGGCTTGCGCCAGGAAGGCGTCGGCCGCGGCGAGCGTGTCGGCGCTGATCGTCGAGGTCCAGGTCGGGTGCAGCCCGATCACCACGTTCTGCGCGAGCTCGCTCGTGCGCCGCTCCCACACATCGCGGATAGCGGCGTAGTAGCGCGCGACGTACGGCGTGAGCAGCGCGCCCTGGGTGGGGTGCGCGAAGCCGGCGATGACCGCGGACTGCATCGCGTTGGGCAGCGAGTCGTCGTCGACCGCGAGCCGCCACGCCTCGTCCTTCGCCTCGGCCGTGGGCTGCAGTGCCCGCGCGGTCGCGGCGTGCCGCTGCCCGGCTGCGGACGGGTCGCGCTCGAGCTCGGCGTCGATCTCGTCGCGGCCGAGCGCGCCCAGCGCGGACAACGTCTGCACGATCGACCAGCGCAGTTCGTCGTCGACCGCGAGGCCGTCGAGCACGGTCCGGCCGTCGAGCAGGCTTCGGACGTAGTCGATCTGCCCGGGCGTGCGGGTCGAGCCGAGCAGCGCGATGACCCAGGCGAGCTGGTGGTCGGAGCCGGGCGCGGCCGCCTCGACGGCGGTGCGGGCCGCGTCGGCGAGCGCGGCGTAGCCCTGCGGTGCCCATGCCGGGTCGGCGTAGATCTCCAGCGCGCGCAACGCCTGTCGCAGCAACGACTGCATCACGCCGATGTCGGTCTCGTGCGGCGCGCCGGCGGCCACCACCGCGACGTAGTCACGGGTGGCGAGCTCGCCGTCGCGGGTCATGTCCCAGGCCGCCGACCAGCACAGCGCGCGGGCCAGCGGTGACTCGAGCTTTGCGATGCCCCCGCCGGTGTGCAGCGTGTGCAGGCTGGCATCGTCGAGGCGCGCCTTGCAGTAGGTGAGGTCGTCGTCGTTGAGCAGCAGCAGTGCGGGCCGCGTCGTGCCGACGAGTTCCGGGACCGCGGTGCGCTCACCGGCGACGTCGAGCTCGAGCCGGCCGGTGCGCACCAGCTTTCCGTCCTGCTCCTCGTAGCTGCCGATCGCGAGTCGGTGCGGGCGCAGCGTGTTCGACGACGCCACATCGGTCGGCGCGGTCTGCACGATGTCGAACGAGGAGAAGGTGCCGTCGGGCGCGACGCCGAACTCGGTGCGCAGCGTGTTGATGCCGGCGGTCTCGAGCCAGAGCTTCGACCAGTCGCCGAGGTTGCGCCCGGACGAGTTCTCCAGCGCGTGCAGCAGATCGGCGAGCGTCGTGTTGCCGTAGGCGTGGTCCTTGAAGTACTCGCGCAGCCCGGCGAGGAACGCGTCGACGCCGACGTAGGCACCGAGCTGCTTGAGCACGCTCGCGCCCTTCGCGTACGTGATGCCGTCGAAGTTGACCTCGGCGGTCTGCACGTCCGGCGCGTCGGTGGCGATCGGGTGGGTCGAGGGCAGCTGGTCCTGGCGGTAGGCCCACGTCTTCTCGGTATTGGCGAACGTCGCCCAGGAGTGCTTCCACCGGGTGGCGCTCGTCTGGCTGAGCACCGCCGCGTAGGTTGCGAACGACTCGTTGAGCCACAGGTCGTCCCACCAGCGCATCGTGACGAGGTCGCCGAACCACATGTGCGCCATCTCGTGCAGGATCGTCTCGGCACGCCGCTCGTAGCGGGCGTCGGTGACCCGGCTGCGGAACACGTAGTCCTCGCGGAAGGTCACGCAGCCGGCGTTCTCCATCGCGCCGGCGTTGAACTCGGGGACGAAGAGCTGGTCGTACTTGTCGAACGGGTACCGGACGCCGAAGTTCGCGTGATACCAGTCGAAGCCCTGCTTGGTGACCTCGAACAGGTTCTCCGGGTCGAGGTGGCGGGCCAGCGTCTGCCGGCACCACAGCCCGAGATCGATCCCGTCGTGGTGGTCGGTGACCACGTGGTACGGCCCGGCGACCAGCGCGGTGATGTACGGGCTGATGCGCGCGGTCTGCTTGAAGTGCAGCAGCTTGCCGGCTCGCAGTTGTTCCTCGCGCTCGACCCGGCCGTTCGAGGAGACGTTCCAGTGCTCGGGCACGGTGACATGGAAGGTGAAGGCGGCCTTGAGGTCGGGCTGGTCGAAGCACGCGTAGAGCCGCTTCGCGTCGGCGGTCTCGAACTGCGAGTACAGATAGACCTCGCCGTCGAGCGGGTCGACGAAGCGGTGCAGGCCCTCGCCGGTGTTCGTGTAGAGCAGGTCGGCGTCGATGACGAGGGTGTTGTCGTCGGCCAGCCCCGGCAGCGCGATGCCGTCCTCGGGGCGATACCCGCTCGCGTCGAGGGTGCGCCCGTTCAGCGTCACGGAGTGGATGGCGTCGGCGATGACGTCGATGAACGTCGCTGCGCCCGGACGTGCGGTGAAGCGGGTCGTCGTGATCGAG
>JAICKR010000174.1 GCA_025927835.1 Jatrophihabitans sp.
CACCGTCGAACCTGCAGCCCTTGTGCGCCCGACATCATCACGCCAAACACGAGGCCGGCTGGTCGGTCACCCGCGCACCCGACGGCACCACCACCTGGATTAGCCCCACCCGCCACGCCTACACCCGACCACCCGACGAACTCCCCATCGACACCACCAGCGACCCACCCGGCGACGCCGCCTGAGCGATTGCGCCGAGTTACAGGCGGTATGCGTTCGCGTTCGTCGCCTGGCGCAGTGTTCCGCCTTCGCGTAACAGTTGGAGCGCGTGTTCACTGCACGTAGAACTTGATGCCCGGGTAGGTCTCATGGGGCAAGTACGCGGTGAGACTGTTCCGCCATCGCATGCAACCGAAATCTGAACCGCCAGCGATCGACCCACGACAACAGTTCGACATCGGATGCGAAGAACTGCAGCGTGACGCCCACAGCCCGAGTGTCTCCCATCGGACATCTTCACGACCGGCCCACGGCAGCAGCAGGACCGTGTGCACGGTGAGACGATCAAAGGCGTGCCACGGGACTTCAACGCGGCCAATGGTCCTGGTCGACGGCGGCGCACGCGCTGGAGAGATGTCGCAGACTGCGCGCCAGCACTCCAGGAATGCGAATCAACGACGGCCTGCTCGACGCACTCGTGGACCGGACGCCCATCCCGGTCAGAGGCGCGAGCCGTGGCCGCGGATCGACCGCATCGAGTTCGTGTCCCACTACATGGCCACGGCCACCCAGGTCATCGCCTACTGCCTTCACGACAACCCGTGGCAATACGACTCATGCGCGATGCCTTTCGCGATGCGGTTGCCATCGCCCGCAAGGGATTCAGACGACTCAGCTTCCGCCGCTACTTCACCATCGACACTACGACCCAACGGTGAGGCGTCGCGGCACGGCCATCACGCCGTGTCGTGGCCGGCGATCGCGCCGGTGGTTTCGTACTCGGCGAGTTGGGCGATGCGGCGCTGGTGCCGCTCGCCCTGCGAGAACGGGGTGGCCAGGAAGATCTCGACGAAGCGCAGCGCGTCCGCCTCGGGGTGGTTGCGCGCGCCGATACTGATCACGTTCGCGTCGTTGTGCTCGCGGGCGAGCCGGGCCGTGTCGTCGCTCCAGACGAGGGCCGCGCGCACGCCGCGCACCTTGTTCGCCGCGATCTGCTCGCCGTTGCCCGAACCGCCGATGACGACCGCCAGGCTGCCCGGGTCGGCGACGACGCGGCTGCCGGTGGTGATGCACGGCGCGGGGTAGTCGTCCTCGGGATCGAAGGTGTGCGCGCCGCAGTCGACCGGCTCGTGCCCCAGCGAGCGGACGTGGTCGATCAGGCGGGCCTTGAGCTCGAAGCCGGCATGGTCGCTGCCGAGATACACGCGCATGGACGCATCATGTCAGCGCCGCAGGGCCAAGAGGGACGATAGGGAGGTGATCGCAGCGCTGTCCCGGCCCGAGCCGTCGAATGCGCTCACCGCATGGACGCCGCAGCCGGTCGCGATCGCGCTCGCGATCGTGCTCCTTGCGGGCTACGCACGCGGGCTGCGCCGCACCGCAGTGCCGGTGCCGCGCGGGCGCATCGCGCTCTTCGGCGCCGGCGTCGCGCTGCTGATCTGGACGAGCTGCGGCTTCCCGGCGGTCTATGCCAACGACCTCTATTGGGTCTGGACCACGCAGACCCTCGTGCTGTGGCTGGTCGTGCCGAGCCTGATCATGTCGGGGCACCCGGTCCAGCTCGCCCGCGCGGTGTCGGGGCCGGGCAGCCGGCTCGATCGGGTGCTGCGCAGCCGGTTCTGCCGGTTCGTGGCGAACCCGCTCGTCGGGCCGGCGCTGGTGCCGCTGCTGTCGTTCGCGCTGTTCTTCGGGCCGCTGGCGGGGTGGGCGATCCGCTACGACGCGACCGGCTGGCTGCTGCAACTCGTCCTCGTCGCGGTCGGCGCGCTGATGGTGCTGCCGCTCGTCGGGCTCGACGAGGACGCATCATCGCTCGCGGTGGGTCTGTCGCTGGCGATCGGCTCGTTCGAACTCGTGCTGGACGCACTGCCCGGCGTAGTCCTGCGGCTGCGCAACGGGTTGACGACGAGCTGGTTCGATCACCGCGCGCTGCACGTCTGGACGCCGAACGCGCTGCACGACCAGCGCGTCGCGGGCGCGATCCTCTGGTGCATCGCCGAGATCATCGACCTGCCGTTCCTGGTGCTCGTCTATCGCCGCTGGATCCGCGCCGACGCGCGCGACGCTGCGCAGGTCGACGCGGTGCTCGAGGCCGAGCGTGCCGCCAGGCGCGCGCTGCCCGAGTCGGACGCGAAGGTAGAGCGCGACGCCCCGTGGTGGCTCAGCGACCCGGCGATGCGTGAGCGGCTGCAGGGTCGGGACTGAACAGCCACGACCCGTCCGCGGCCCGGCGCAGCGGATGCTTCGCGACGACCGCGCCGACCGGCACCGGACCGTACACGTGCGGGAACGCCGCGCCCTCGCCGTAGCTGTCCTCGACACGCACCTCGGCCCGCAGCGCGACGGGATCGAGCTCGACGGCGATCAACTCGGCGACATCGCGATACCGGGCGTTGGCCACGGCCTGCACCTGGTCGGCGAACGAGAGGTGGACGAAGCCCTCCTCGCGCAGCGACGCGGTGCGGTACCAGCCGGTCGCCGGCCAGTCGTCCGGCGCGACGAGATGGAAGAGCGACGCGACCGGCACCATCCGCGGCCGCTTCGCGACGATGCCGTCACCCGACGAACGGCCGCGGGCCCGACGCCACATCCACGGTGTGACGTCGCGGCCGAGCCAGCGCAGCTCGCCGCCCACCCGCCGCCAGCGACCCGCCGGGGCGAGCGCCGGCAGCGGCTCGTCCCAGCCGGTGTGCCCGGCCCGTCCGAGCGTGTCGGCGAACGCGGCCGCGATCAGCGAGTGGCCGACCGGGTTGGCATGGATGCGGTCCGGGCTCCAGAAGCGCAGGTCGGTGCCGGCGCCGCGGGCCGCGAAGTCGACGACCGGCGCACCGTGGCGCGCCGCCGCTGCGCGGATCAGTTCGTTGTACGCCGCGACCCGCGGCGCGAGGCGGCGGAACAGCGGCGCGATCGTGGACGGGTCGGGGAACGTGTTGGTGAGGACGGTCGCGCCCACACCACGCAGCGCGGCGAGCATCGCCTCCAGGTCCGCCGCCACGGCTTCGAGATCCACCGACGGCCGCATCAGGTCGTTGAGCCCGCCCATCACCGTCGCAAGGTCGGGCCGCATCGCCAGCGCGGGTTCGAGCTGCTCGGCCCGGATCGCGCCCACGAGCCGGCCGCGCACCGCGAGGTTCGCGTACTGCACGTGCGGGTTGTCCGCGGCGAGGAACTCGGCGAACCGGTCGGCCCAGCCGCGGAACCCGCCGCGGCCGTCCGGATCGTTGAGCCCTTCGGTCTGGCTGTCGCCGAGCGCGACGTAGCGCTGGAACGTCATAGCGCCGCGTACACCGCCTCGACCAACCGGTGCGCGCGCCGGTCCCCCAGCGCAGGCCGGGTCAGGTTCGGGATGTAGGCGAACGCCAGCCCGCAGTCGAGATCGCCCAGCCCGAGCGCGCCGCTGGCACCCGGGTGCCCGAACGCGCTGCCCCGCGCCGCCTGCGGCAGGTACATCGTCTCCGAGGCCCGCATGAAGCCCAACCCGAACGCCGACTCGGTGACCATCGTGCGGTCCGGCCCGCGCACCCGCTCCTTGACCGCATCGCGAACGGTGTCCGGGCGCAGCAGCTCCCCGGCGACCAACCGGCGGTAGAAGTCGGCCAAGGCCCGCGCCGTGCAGACCAGTCCGGCCGCCGGCCAGCCGGCGGTGAGCAGCGCGGGGTTGTTGAACGACCCGCCGGGGTTCGTGGTGCTGCGGACCATCGGCGAGTCGGGGTCCTGGGACGCGGCGACCAGCGCGGTGACGACATCGGGCGGGGCCGGCGGGTCGAGCAGCTTCGCCGGACGGCCCGCCGCGATCCGGGCGAGCCCGTCGACCATCTCGGCCGGCACGCCCACCCACAGTTCCGGCCCGACCTCGGCGCGGACGAACTCCCCGACCGGTTGTCCGGCATGCCGGCGCACGAGTTCGCCGACGAGCCAGCCGAACGTCAGCGCGTGATAGCCGTGTGCCGTCCCGGGCCGCCATTGCGGCGCCTGCGCGGCGAGCTCGCCGGCCATCGTCACCGGGTCCGCGGCCTCCTCCAGCGAGATCGGCCGGTCGAACGCCGGCAACCCGGCCTGATGCGTCAGCAGGTGCAAACCCGTCGTCGGGCCCTTGCCGTGCGCAGCGAACTCGGGCCACCAATCCGTCACCCGCGCATCGAGCGCGACGGCGCCGCGTTCGGCGAGCCGCAGTGCGGCCGCCGCGGTCACCGCCTTCGTGCACGAGAACGTCGCGCACGCGGTGTCACGCTGCCAGACCCGGCCGGTGCGCTCGTTCGCGACGCCGCCCCAAAGATCGACGACGCAGCGGTCGTCGACGAACACGCTCACCGCGGCACCTAGGTCGTCGCCGGCCGCGAGGCCGGCCGCGAACACATCCCGCACGCCCTCGAACGCGGCGTCGCAACGACCCTCGATCATCGGACGACGCCGAGGTAGCGCGCCATCACGCGCAGCTGGTGGTCGAAGTACGCGTCATAGTCGGTGACCCCGTTCGTCAACCGACCGAACAGCTCGAAGCTGATCGTCCCGAACAGCTGCGCCCACACGGAGAACGCGCGGGCGATCAGCGTAGGCGGCACGCCGGCGAAGCCGGGCGCTGCACCGACTCGTTCGACGTCGGCACGGACCGGGCCGGGCAGCCGATCCTTCGGCACCTCGATCACGTCGCGCTCGACCCCGTCGCGCAGGATGGCCATGGCGAGCTGCACCGGCCGGGTGGCCGGCTCGATCGTGGTCTGCGGCGCCGCGTAGCCGGGCACCGGCGTCCCGTAGAGCAGCCCGTACTCGTGCCGGTTCGCCAGCGACCAGTCACGCATCGCATTGCCCAGCGCGAGCCAGCGGCCAAGGAGATCGCGGCGCGGCGCCGCAGCCTCGGCCACCTCGACCCTGTCGGCCATGGACGTGTAACCGTCCACGATGAGCGCGGTGAGCAGCTCGTCGCGGCTCGCGAAGTAGCGATAGACCGCCGACGACACCACGCCGAGGTCGCGCGCCACCGCGCGCAGCGACAGGTTCGGGCCCTCGGCGGCGAGATGGCGACGGGCGATCTGCTTGATCTGCTCTGTCGTCTCGGCCCGGGCGCGCGCGCGGGGGGTGTCGGCCATGACCGGAGTCTGCCATGACGTCGAGAGCAGTGCTCTCATCGGTGCGCCGGACGGCGCGAGGGGGGTACGCGCCGCCCGGCACCGGCGAACGTACTTGATCTTCACGACGGACGCTCGGCGTGACGCGAACCGCTCAGTCGAAACGCGGCGGCTCGGTGCGGGTGCGCTTGAGCTCGAAGAAGTACGGGTAGGTGGCAAGCAGTTTCGTGCCGTCCCAGATCTGCGCGGCCTCCTCACCGCGCGGGATCCGGGTGAGCACCGGGCCGAAGAACGCCACCCCGTCGATGTGGATCGTCGGCGTGCCCACCTCGGTGCCGACCGGGTCCATGCCCTCGTGATGGGACTTGCGCACGGCCTCGTCGAAGTCGGTCGACTCGGCCGCGTCGGCGAGCTCGGTGGGCAGCCCGGCGTCCTCGAGCGCCTCGACGATGAGCGCCCGGTCGAAGTCGCGCTTCTCGTTGTGCCGCTTCGTGCCCAGCGCGGTGTAGAGGTCGCGCAGCACCTCCACGCCGTGCGCCTGCTCGGCGGCGATGCAGACCCGGACCGGGCCCCAGCCGGTGTCGATCGAGCGCTTGTAGTCCTGCGGCAGCTCGCGGTTCTCGTTCAGCACCGACAACGACATGACCCGGAAGCTGAGGTCCATCGGCCGCAGCTTCTCGACCTCGAGGATCCAGCGCGAGGTGACCCACGCGAACGGGCACAGCGGGTCGAAGTAGAAGTCGACGACGGGCCGGCGCTCGTTAGTAGTCACATCAACGACTGTACCCACTCAGCGCAGCGCGGCGAGGGCCTCGTCGGCGTGCACGTTCATGTTCGTCTCGCTGTGGACGATCTTGACCACCGTGCGGTCCGTCCCGATCGCGAACGTCCACCGCTTGACCGGCCCGAGCTTTCCGAGCAGACCGCTGCGGGCGACGCCGAAGATCTGCGCGACCCGGCCGTCCTCGTCGGAGAGCAGCGGGTAGTCGAACGTGTGCTTGTCGGAGAACTGCCGTTGCCGCTCGACGCTGTCGCGGCTGATCCCGACGCGCTGCACGCCGGCCGCGGCGAAGTCCGCGCCGATGTCGCGGAAGTGGCACGCCTCGCGGGTGCAGCCCGGCGTCATGGCCGCCGGATAGAAGAACAGCACGATCGGACCACCGGCCAGCAACTCCGTGAGCGAGCGCTTCGTACCGGTCTGGTCGGGCAGTTCGAAGTCGGGGACGAGCTCACCTTCGCGCACCCTGCCACGCTAGCCGGGCGGCAACTAAGTCCGCGCGGCGGCTCCGCCGGACGTGAAAGACTTCTCTTCTGAAATTCCGCTGAAGGAGAGATGTACTGCTGTGGCCGTACCCAACCTCACCCGCGACGATGCCCGGACCCGCGCCGAGTTGCTGACCGTCGACTCCTACGACATCGCGCTCGACCTCACCGACGGCGGCGGTAAGCCGGGCGATCGCACGTTCCGCTCGGTGACCACGGTGCGGTTCGCCGCCACCGCCGGCGCCGCCACGTTCATCGACGTCGTGGCCGACCGGCTGCATTCGGTGACGCTGAACGGCGCCGACGTCGACGTGTCCGGCTACGCGCCCGAGGACGGGATCACGCTGACCGGGCTGGCCGACTCGAACGTCCTCGTGGTCGACGCCGACCTGCTCTACACGAACACCGGCGAGGGCCTGCACC
>JAICKR010000006.1 GCA_025927835.1 Jatrophihabitans sp.
GAACTGCTGCAAGGCGCGATGCAGCATCGGACCACGCCACACGACCGCCGAGTTGCCCGGCGTGAACATGCCGATCGAGATCACCTTCACGTCGTGCGCGACCGGCGGCATGATCATCTGGTCTACCTGGGTCGGCTTGCCCGTGACGCCGAGCATGCGCGGCACCGAGAAGCCGTAGATGTCGGCGTCGACGACACCGACCGACAACCCCTTCGCGGCGAGCGCGGCGGCGAGGTTCACGGTGACCGACGACTTGCCGACGCCGCCCTTGCCAGAGGCCACCGCATACACCCGGGTGCGTGAGCCCGGCTGCGCGAACGGGATCTCGTTCGCGGGCGCGTCGCCGCGCAGCTTGGTACGTAGCTCGCCGCGCTGCGCGTCGCTCATCACGCCGAGCCGCACGTCGACGGAGCTCACGCCGGGCACCTTCGACACGGCGGCGGTGACGTCGCGGGTCAGCTGTTCCTTCATCGGGCAGCCGGGGACGGTCAGCAGCACCGCAACCGAGACCGCTCCGCCCGCGCCGATGACCACCGACTCGACCATGCCGAGTTCGGTGATGGGCTTGCGGATCTCCGGGTCGTCCACCGCCGCCAAAGCTATGCGGACGTCGGACGCCAGGTCTGATTCAGCGGGCTGCGGCACGTCTTCGATGGTACGTAGAGTGGTGCGCCGTGACGTCTGTGCCCCCGTCCGCGGAGCCGCCCGTCACGAATCTCCGGCCATCTGACTGGCGCGTCGGCGTATGGCGCGAGTTCCTGCGCGCACACGCGAACACGATGCGCGTGCTCGAGCGCGAGTTGCTGGCCGACACCGGCATGCCGCTCGGCTGGTACGACGTCCTGCTCACCCTCGCCGAGGCACCGCAGCGGCGGCTGCGGATGGCCGAGCTCGCCGACCGCGTGCTGCTGTCCCGCTCCGGTCTCACCCGCCTCATCGACCGGCTGCAGGCCGAGGACCTCGTCCGCCGCGAGCCGTCGCCCGACGACGCCCGCGGCACGTTCACCGTGCTGACCCAGCAGGGCATGGCCCGGGTGCGCGGCGCGGCGCCGGTGCATCTCGCCGGTATCCGCAAGCACTGGCTCGCGCACTTCAGTGACGACGACCTGCGCCGGCTCGGCCTGCTGCTCGGCCGGCTCGTCCCGGACCCGGAGTGACGAGCCCGGACAGACGCGCGGTCGTGCGCAACTCCGTCGGCGTGGGCGTCGCCGTCGGCGCGTACGGGTTCGCGTTCGGCGCCGCATCGGTGGCCGCCGGCCTGTCGGTGCTGCAGACCTGCCTGCTCTCCCTGCTCACCTTCACCGGCGGCACGCAGTTCGCGGTGGTCGGCGTGGTGGCGGGCGGCGGCACGATCGCCGCGGCACTGGCCAGCGGGCTGCTGCTCGGCTCGCGCAACACGCTCTACGCGATGCGCCTCGCGCCGTTGTTGCGCGTGCGCGGCGTGCGCCGGCTGCTCGCCGCGCACGGCACGATCGACGAGTCGACCGCGATGGCGATCGCGCAGCCGGAACCCGACCTCTCGCGAGTGGCGTTCTGGTGGACGTTCGGCGGCGTCTTCACGTTCTGGAACCTGTCGACGCTGCTCGGCGCACTCGCCGGCTCGGTCATCGACCCGGCGACGGTCGGTCTCGACGCGGTCGTGCCGGCCGCATTCCTCGCGCTGCTCGCACCGCGGCTGCGCGCGGGTGCGGTCGAGAAGCGCATCGCGCTCACCGGCGTGGTGATCGCCGGCGTGCTGATCCCGTTCACGCCGCCCGGTGTGCCGGTGCTCGCCGCGTGCGCGGCGCTGCTGCTCGCAGCGCAGGTGCCGGCGCCGTGAACCTCTGGATCCTCGTCGTGGCGACGATCGCGGGCTGCTACGCGTTCAAGCTGACCGGCTACCTCGTCCCGGCTCGTGTTCTCGACCAGCCGCGCATCCGGCGCATCGTCGAACTGCTGCCCGTCGCATTGCTCGCCGCACTCGTCGTCGTCGAGGCGATCGCGGACGGCCGGCACATCACGCTGGACTGGCCGCGGCTGACCGGCTTCGCGGTGGGTGCGCTCGCGGTCTGGCGGCGCGCGCCGTTCCTCGTGATCGTCGTGCTGGCCGCGGTGACCGCGGCGCTGCTTCGGCTGGGGTGACGATCAGCCGGCGAACGGGCGCGCGCTCACGAGCGTGACCTTGATGCTCTTCCCGGTCGGCGTCTCGTATGCGACCGTGCTGCCCTCCGTCGCGTTGGTGAGCGCCTTGCCGAGCGGGGACGCGGCCGAGTAGACCTCGACACCGGCCGTCTCGGCCTCCTCACGCGACCCGATGAGGAACGTCTCGTCCTCGTCGTCACCGGCGAAGCGGACGGTGACGAGCATGCCCGGGCCCGCGACCCCGGCCTGCACCGGCGCCTCGCCGACCTTCGCCTCGCGCAACAGCGCCTGCAGCTGGGCGATGCGGCCCTCCTGCTTGCCCTGCTCCTCGCGCGCGGCCTGGTAGCCACCGTTCTCGCGCAGATCGCCTTCCTCACGGCGCGCGTTGATCTCGCGCGCAAGCTCGGGACGGTGGGCGATCAGGGCCTCGAGCTCGTTCGAGAGGCGGTCATAGGCATCCTGCGTGAGCCAGGTGACGGGGGCGTCGGACGCGGACACAGGCGATCTCCAGAACGGTGCGGACAAAAGGACGAAGCGTCGAACGTAACACCGACTCCGCGCGCCCCGCCAAATCAACGGATGCCGGAGCGCGCCTCGAACGCGCTGGCCTACGTTACGGGTGTGCCGGGATCGACGTTTCTGCGCTGCGTCGCGCTCGCGGCGGTTCTGTTGTCCGGCTGCACGGCATCGACGCGCCCGAAGGCCCACACCGATGCCACTACCGGGGCCCGCTCCACGACGGCGACGCACGCCGCGCGCTGGCCCTGCCTGGCCGGCTTCGCGCCGACCGAGACACGTACTCCCGACGGGATCCCCTGCCTGCGCTGCGGCAGGCCGGCCTCACGGTCGTGCTTTACGACTACGTCGCCGAGCCGGTCGGCGACCTGACGTCGGTCGCTCGGGCGACGTGCTCTTCGTCACTGCGGCGTGGTCGCCCTGTCCAACGATGTCACCGACACCGGCGCCGATGACCGCGCCGACGCGCGCCGGCTGCACGTCCCTGCACTGTTCGCGGCAGCGGTCGACGACTCCATCGCGCCCGCGGCCACCGTCCGATCGGTGTACGAGCTGGTGCGTTCCGGTCCGAAACGGTTGATCGTGCTGCCGGGCAGCGCGCACGGCTGGCAGCTGCTGCAGGATCCCGACGGCGCCTTCACGCCACTCGCCGGCGCGGTCGCGGAATGGGTGACCGGGGATTTGAGCTGAACCTGGGTATGGCCGTCAGGAAGAATGGGCACGTGGTTCGCGAAGAGGTTCCGGAACAGCTGCGGCTGATGGCCGTGCACGCTCACCCCGACGATGAGTCGAGTAAGGGTGCGGCGACGATGGCCCGCTACGTCGACGAGGGTGTCGACGTGCTCGTGGTCACCTGCACCGGCGGGGAGCGCGGCAGCATCCTGAACCCGGCACTGCAGCACCGCAAGGACATCGAGGACAACATCAGCGAGATCCGGCGCGCCGAGATGGAACGTGCCCGGGCCATCCTCGGCGTGCGCCAGCATTGGCTCGGCTTCGTCGACTCCGGCCTGCCCGAGGGTGACCCGCTACCGCCGCTGCCCGAAGGATGCTTCGCGCTCGTCCCGATCGACGAGGCGGTCGAGCGCCTGGTCCGCGAGATCCGCGAGCAGCGACCGCAGGTGATCACGACCTACGACGAGTACGGCGGCTACCCGCACCCCGACCACATTCGTACCCACGAGATCAGCGTGGCCGCGTTCGACGCGGCGGCCGACCCGGACAAGTTCCCGGACGCCGGCGACCCGTGGCAGCCGCTCAAGCTCTACTACGACGTCGGCTTCTCCCTCGACCGGGCCACGGCGCTGCATGCGGTGATGCTGGAGAAGGGACTCGAGTCGCCGTACGAGGAGTGGTTCAAGAACCGGTCCGACTTCTTCGGCAAGCGTCGCCCGCCGAAGCTCACCACCCGGGTGCCGGTGTCGCCCTGGTTCGAGCGACGCGACGCGGCACTGCTCGCGCACGCGACGCAGGTCGACCCGGAAGGCTGGTTCTTCAAGGTCCCGCTCGATCTGCAGCACGAGGCGTGGCCCACCGAGGATTTCGAGCTCGCGCGCTCGCTGGTCGACTCCAGCATTCCGGAGGACGATCTGTTCGCGGGGGTTCGAGACCGCGTGGAGGCGTGATGCTGCCCGAGATCCTGGCGAGGAGCGGGGAGGCCGCGAAGTCGGGCCCGATCGGGCTCGCCGTCATCCTGATCCTCTGCATCCTGTGCTACTTCCTGTTCAAGTCGATGTCGAAGCACCTGCGCACCGTCCGGGAGAACTACCCGGCCGACAAGGACGCCGCCACCGCCGACCGGATCGAGCCGGAGGCCGGCGCGCAGCGGGCGGACAGCGTCGTGCTCGACAAGCCCGCGGCGAGCGAGGCGGAGCCGAAGGACGAGCCGCCGCCCGCTCAGCCGTAGCGGGCGGCCAGCGCCCGCGCCGACTCGGCGATCAGCTCGCGCAGCTCCACCGGCTCGAGCACGTCCACATGCTCGCCGAGCTGCAGCAACGCGTGGTGCCCGTGGCGCACCGACTCGATCGGCACCTGCGTCGTCGCCCAGCCGTCCGCGTCCGGCTCGGACAGCTGGGCACGCGCCCGGCGCGCGGCGACAGGGCCGACGAGGAAGAGCAGTTCGCGGCCGGCGGGGGAGAGCCGCACCGACGCCGACTCGCGATACACGCGCCGCTCGTAGCCGCGCTGGTAGTCGGCCCAGAAGGCCTCGAGGTCGAAGTCGCCGGGCCGCGCGAAGTCCTCGTCGCGCACCGCGGCCGTGTGCACACGGGACACGCGGTAGGTGCGCGGCCCGCGCCCGTCGTCCGGATGCGGCTGCGCCACGAAGTACCACGTGCCGGCCTTGAGCACGAGCCCGAGCGGGTCGAGCAGCCGCTGGCCGACCTCGCGGTTGGCGCGCTCGTAGCGCACGTCGAGTCGGCGCTGGCTCCAGACGGCCTCGGCGACGGCGACCAGGTTCGGCGGCGGGTCGGCGTCGCCGAGCCAGCCCGGCGCGTCGAGGAAGAACCGGTCGCGGATGCGCGCGGCCCGCTGGCGCAGTTCCGGCGGCAGCGCGGCGAGCAGTTTGAGCTGGGTCGCGGCGAGCACGCTGCCCAGCCCGAGATCGGCCGCGGCTCCGGGCAGCCCGGCGAGGAACAGCGCGTCCGCCTCGTCCTCGGTCATGCCGGTGAGCCGGGTGCGGTAGCCGTCGAGCAGCCGGATGCCGCCGTGGCGGCCGCGCGTCGCGTACACCGGCACACCGGCCGCGCTGAGCGCATCGATGTCGCGATAGATCGTGCGCAGCGAGACCTCGAGCTCGGTGGCGAGCTCCTGGGCGCTGGCCTGGCCGCGCACGCTGAGGGTGAGCAGGATCGACAGCAGCCGACTGGCGCGCATGCTTTCGATTGTCGCGCAAAAGTTGACGGATCCTGTCAGGTTTTGCCGGGAAGGATGGGGCACATGGCTATCGGCAAACTGTGGTCGATCACGTTGGACTGCGCGGACGCGAAGAAGCTCGCCGAGTTCTGGCGCGCGGCGCTCGACGGCAAGATCGCGTACGAGTCGGACAACTTCTCGGGCGTGGAGACACCCGACGGCATGTGGATCGGGGCGTACCGCATCGACGGCTACGAACCGCCCGCGTGGCCGGACGGCTCGCCGCCCAAGCAGTTCCACCTCGACTTCACCGTCGACGACCTGGACGTGGCCGAGGCGCGCGCCCTCGAACTGGGCGCGACGAAGGCCGAGCACCAGCCCGAGCCGGATCGCTGGCGGGTGCTGCTCGACCCGGCCGGGCATCCCTTCTGCGTGACGAACATGAGCTGATGGACGTCACCCGCGAACAGGTGATCGCCTACCGCATCGCGGCGCAGGGCCTGCATCGCCAGGCGAAGTCGGTGGGCGAGCTCGACGTGCTCGACATCGGGGTGCAGGAGGCCATGGGCCATCCCGCGGCGCTCGCGTTCGCCGCCCGGCTGCCGAAGTCGGTGTCGGTCGCCCCGGCCGACGTCGCGATCGGCCCCGGGCACCGGCTTGCCCTGGCGTGGACGCTGCGCGGCGCGCCGCACGTGCACCGGCGCCGCGATCTCGACGCGTTGGCTGGTGCGCTCTGGCCGCTGTCCGAGGCGGACGCGGCCGGCCGGCTCAACGAGACCGGCCCGTCGGTGCAGCGAGCCGGCATCCCCGCGCTCGAGCAGTTCCAGCTCGCGATCGATGCGATGCGCGCGGTCGTGTCCTCGGCCACCGCGAAGGGAGCGGCGAGCACAGCGGTCACCAAGCGGGTCCCCGCGCCGATGCGGCGCGACTGTCGCGCATGCAAGACCCGGCACATCTCCGACTCGGCGATGCGCACGGCCGCGCCGGCCGCGGGTCTCGAGCTCGAGCCGGGCACCGCACCGCCGGTGCTCGTGCCGCGGGCCAAGGCGAAGCTGCCGGCAGGCGTGGACCCGAAGGCGATCGCCGAACTCGCCCGCGGCTACCTGACCTACCTCGGACCGGCCGATGTCGGCGAGTTCGCCGGCTACCTCGAGGCGCGGCGGGCCGACGTCGTGCCGCTCTGGCCGGACGACCTCGCCGAGGTGTCGGTCGACGGGCGGCGCGCGTGGCTGCCCGCGTCGCAGCTCGCCGCGCTGCGCCGCGCCCCGGCACCTGACCTCGTGCGGCTGCTCGGCGCGTTCGACCCGTACCTGCAGGCGCGCGACCGATCCCTCATCGTCCCGGACAAGGCGGTGCACAAGACGCTGTGGCCGGTGCTCGGCCGCCCCGGCGCCGTCCTCGTCGACGGCGAGATCGCCGGCACGTGGCGCACCAAGGCCGCGAAGACGCTCACCATCACCGTCGAGGCGTTCGGCCCGCTACCGCCCAAGGTGTGGCAGCAGCTCGACGCCGAGGCCGAGCGCGTCGCCGAGCTCCGCGGCGCCGCGGATGTGCGGGTCGTGCACTCCGACTGACCGCGCCGGTCAGCCCCGCCGAAGCAGCGGGACGATCTGCACGCCGCTGTGATCCTGGACGGCTTCGGCGAGGTTGCGCGCGTACGACACGACCTCGTCACGGTCGGCGGCCTCCACCAGGTAGAAGCCGCCGACGACCTCCTTGCTCTCGACGAACGGCCCGTCGCTCACCATCGGCCGGCCGTCGGCGCCGCGGCGCAGCGTCACCGCGGACGTGCTCGGCTCCAGTTCACCCACCGCGTGGACGGCCGCGCCCGCCATTTCCTGGAACGCCCGGTGACCCTCGTGGATCTGCTGCTCCTCGTCCGGCGACATCGCGTTCCACCGCTGCTCGTCGCCGTAGATCAGGATCAAGTAGCTCGGCATGCGGACACCCTTTCAGCTCGTTCGACTTGTCAGACCGACGAACGAGCCGGCGCCAGATCGACGATCAGAACGGCTTCTTCACCACCAGTTCCACGTTGCGGTCGGCGAGGGTGCCGCGCTTGCCGTCGCGGGTCGCGGTCTCGGCGTCGCGCTGCGGGTCGTTGACCGCCAGCTCGCGAGCCAGCGAGGCGAGCCCGACCGGGGTGCCCAGCACGCCCGGCGTCCACGCGTTCGGCGCGATGTCGTCGATGATCGTGCCGAAGATCGACAGCGTCGGATCGCCGTTGTCCACGACCTCGATGATGCGCGCCTGCGACGGCCAGTCGATGTGCGCGGCCGTGTTGATCTCCCAGAACCCGCCTCCGGCGGCCGCGGTCGCCGCTCGTGCGTGCGGCAGCACCTCGTTGTGGTGCGTGTGGCCGTTGACCCACGCGATGACGTTGGGGAAGCGCAGCAGCAGGTCGCGTACCTCGGTGCCGTTGACCCGGTCGACGCCGAGCTTGTTCTCCATCGTCGCGATCGTGTGGTGGCTGAAGATCAGGATCAACTTGTCGGTGCCCGTGCCGTTGACCCAGTTGCCGTTGGCGTCGAGGTAGCGCGAGCTGTTGGCCTGCAACTGCGCGGTGAGCCAATCGCGCTGCGGGCCGTCGATGGAGCCGTCGGAGTAGCCGAACGGGTTGCACGTGTCGAGCGAGATGCACGCGAACGGGCCGCGATTGAAGCTGTAGTACGCAGTGTTGGTGGCGACGTTCGCCGCCGTGTACCCGTGCCCGACCGGCGTGCCCGTCGTGGTGAAGTGCTCGGTGACCAGCTGCTTCTTGGTGAGCATGCGCCGGTTCTTGTCCGCGGTGACGAGCTTGGCCGGGCCGAGCGTCAGCAGCGTGACGAGCGCGGCCGAGCTGCCGCCGGCCAGCGCGGTCAGCAGCGGCACCAGGTCGATGCCCAGCGGCAGGCCGGTGACCTTGAGGTTGCCGGTCGCGATCGCGGACAGCACGCCGAGCGACGGGACGGTGCCCTGCACCAGCCCGTCGTGGTTGCCGAAGACGCTGTACCAGTCGGTGCCCACGCCGGTCGAGGTGAACGGGTGACGGGCCAGGTTGAGCAGCCCGGGAGCGGTCGGATAGCCGCGCTTGGCCAGGTAGTTGTCCGGCTTGCTGAACAGCGGCGTGCCGTTCGGATGCCAGTACGCGATGTCGTGGTCGTCCGGACCGCCGACGCCCTCCCACTTGTTGAGGTTGCCGGAGTCGGGGCGGACCGTCTTGCCGCCGTCCATCAGGTCGATGTGCCAGCGCACCTCGTTGTACTGCGTGTTGTCGGCGTTGTCGCCGGTCGTGATCGTGAAGTCCAACGGGCGGTTGGTGACCGGGGCCCCGCCGGTGAACTGGCGCACCCGCCGGGCCATGGCCTCGGAGATCTGCAGGCTCAGCATCTCCCACGGCCGGTACGACGACTGGAACGGCAGGATGGTCAGGCCCGGCACGCCGAGATCGGGGTCGTCGAGCCGGTCGAGGAACTCGACCCGCGCCGGCGACTGGGCGTCGATGAGGTGCATGTCGGTGAACTGGGTGAAGGCGAGCAGCGCGCTGCGGCCCGCCGAGGTGTTGCGCACCGCGTCGGCGATGAGGTCGTTGCGGGCCAGCGACGGCTCGCCCGCGCCGTTGACGATGTGCCGGTAGCCCTGCGCGTTGACCGGTGGGCCGTGCAGCTTGGTCTGGCCCAGCGTGCTGTTCGTCGTCGGCGGCACCGGGATGCCGGCCGCCTTCGCGGCCTGGCTGTTGATCAGCGATCCGGCCGCCACCGCACCGGCGGCCGCCGCGCCCAGCCCCAGCGCCTGGCGCCTGGTGATCCCGCGTTCCTCGACCGGCTGCTGCTCGTCGTCCTTCATCAACCGTCCCCGCCCTCTCGCTGCTGGTTTGCGGGAAGACTGGCACGGCCCGGGCGATCCGTCGAATTGACCGCCGAGTCAGTCGAGCGTCGGGCGGCGCCGCGTCGACTTCAGCTCACCGGTGCGGCGCTTCGCCTCCAGCCGGCGCGCCTTCGCGGCCCGCGACGGCCGGGTCGCCCGGCGTGGCGGCGCAGGCGGCTCGAGCGCCTCGGCCACCAGGTTGTGCAGCCGTCCCCGGGCCGCGGTGCGGTTGCGCAGCTGCGAGCGGTGCTCGGAGGCGGCGATGGTGAGGACGCCGTCCACCAGCCGGTTGCCGAGCCGGTCGAGCAGCCGGGCCCGCTGCACGTCGTCGAGCGCAGCCGAGCGCGCCACGTCCCAGCTCAGCTCCACCCTGCTGTCCGTGGTGTTCACCGACTGCCCGCCCGGACCGGAGGAGCGGCTGAACCGCTCGACGAGTTCAGCGTCCGGGATATCGAGCACGGCTACGGACGTGCGGGTGTCGCCTGCACCTCGCGCATCCAGGCCAGCACCTGGTCCGGATCGCGCGGCAGCATCGCCGACAGGTTCTGCGGCTCGCCGTCGGTGACGGCGACGTCGTCCTCGATGCGCACGCCGATGCCGCGCAGCTCGGCGGGCACGGTGCGGTCGTTCGCCTGGAAGTACAGCCCCGGCTCGACGGTCAGCACCATGCCCGCGGCCAGCGTGCCGCCGCGGTTGGTCTCCTCGCGCGCCCGCGCGCAGTCGTGCACGTCGATGCCGAGCATGTGCGACGTGCTGTGCAGCGTGTAGCGGCGGTGCAGGCCCGCGCCGGGACGTTCCGGGTCGTCGGCGCACGACACGTCGGCGGTCACCGGCAGCAGTCCCCACCTGTGCAGGTGATCGGCGAGCACGAACATCGCGGCGCGGTGCGCGGCGAGGAAGTCGGCGCCGGCCTTGACCTCGGCGATGCCCGCCGCCTGCGCCTCGTGCACCGCGCGGTAGACCTTCAGCTGCGCGGGCGACCACTCGCCGCTGACCGGCATCGTGCGCGTGACGTCGGCGGTGTAGAGCTCGTCGGTCTCGATGCCCATGTCGGCGAGCAGCAGGCCGCCCGGCTCGACGACGCCGTGGTTGCGCCACCAGTGCAGCGTCGTGGCGTGCTGTCCCGAGCCGAGGATGGACGTGTAGCCCACCTCGTTGCCTTCGAGGCGGGCGCGGCGCCAGAACGTCCCCTCCAGCCAGCGCTCGCCGCGCACGTCCCCACGCCCGACGACATTCGGCAGCTCGCGCGCGACGTCGTCGAAGCCGCGCGCCGTGGCCTCGCACGCATAGCGCAGCCGGGCGAGTTCCCACTCGTCCTTCACGAGGCGCAGCTCGTCGACGACCTGGGCGAGCCGCTCGTCCTCGCCCTTGGCGAGCAATGCGTCGACGGACGGGTCGTGGCCGCGCAGCAGCGCGACCGGGTCGTCGCGGTGTGCCGCGAGGTCGTCGGCCAGCGCGGTCAGTGGCCGCGTCGAGATGTCGAGGACGGACGAGGTGTCGGCCAGGCTGGGCACGTTGCCGACCCACAGCGCGCCGTGCCCGCGGCCGGTGAAGTACTCGGGCTCGCCGGCCTGCGCGTATTCGCGCACGTACAGCGTGGCCGTGTGCCCGCCCGCCTGCGGGGTCAGCACGAGCACTGCATCGGCGACCGTTTCACCGGTGAGCCAGGTGAACGCGCTGGCGGCCCGGAACGGGAAGTCGGTGTCGTTCGCGCGCACCTTGGGCGCGCCCGCGGGGACGACGACGAGCTCACCCGGGAACTGCGCGGACAGTGCGGCGCGGCGGCGTGCAGCGTGCGGGGCGACGTCGGGCCGGGCCGGGTGCGGCATCGCCGGAGCCGGGTCCCAGTCCTGCGCGATGGCCGCGCGCAGGTGCTCGGCCAGCGGGATGTCGTGCGACGTGGTCTCGTCAGCGGGCTCGGGCGTGACGACTTCCTCTCCCATGTCGTCGAGTCTATGGCGACGCCGGAGGCGGTTGTGGCCTACTTTTTCCCCATGGAACCCCCGAAGGTGCAGCTGGGAGCGGACAAGGTGCCGGGCTGGGCAAGGCCGGGTGCGAAGTCGAGCGGTGATGCCGAGGGCGGCGGCACGTCTGCGGCGGCGGTGCCCGGTAGCGGGCGCATCCTCTGGATCGTGCTCTCCGCGGTGGGCGCCGAGCTGGTGATCATCGCGGCGGCGGCCAACCAGTGGGTGAGCAAGAAGATCGTCACCGACGTGGCCGATCACGTGTCGTTCCGCTATCGCGTCGAACAGAGCTGGCTGACCTACAACTGGCGGCTGACGCCGCAGTCGCACCTGACCCGCGAGTGGGGAGCGCAGCTGGCGCTCGACGTCGCGGCGCTCGCGATCTCCGGGCTGCTCGTCTGGGCGCTCGTGCGGCGCGCGGCCGCGACGTTCTGGCGGGCCTTCCTCGCCACCTGGGTGGCCGTCATCGTCGCCACGCTGCTCGGCAGCGTCGTCCGCGGGCTCGTGCTGCCGACCTCGGAGGCGGGCCTGCCCGGCGGCGACAAGGTGACGAGCGCGGTCTTCGGCGCGGCCGGTCCCAGCCAGTACGTGTTCGTCGGCTCGGTCATCCTCGGGCTGCTTGCCGCGTGGATCGCCGGGGTCGTCACGGTGACGACGCGCGGCCCCGTGGCCGCCGAGGGAAACGCCGCCGCCCCGCCGCAGTACGTGCCCCCGGAGCAGCCGCCGCCCTACTACGGCGGTCCCGAAGCGCAGACGCAGGCGATGCCCTGGCAGGGCAACCGGGCCTATCAGCCGCAGACCCAGAGCCAGCACAACGCGAGGCAGGCGGCCAACCCGCCGACCGGCGCGTACCCGCCGCAACAGACCGGCCCGTGGCGCCAGCCGCCCCCGACCACCGGCGGATTCCCGCCGCTGCCTCCGCCCGGGGAGTAGCGCGCGGCGTCAGCCGATGACGTCGAAGCCGATGCCGGCCTTCTGCAGGCGGTCGATAAGCGCATCGCCCATCGCGGCCGCGGTGGTGACCTGGCCGGCGGTTGCGGGCAGGTCGTCGAAGGCGAGGCAGAGCGCCGACTCGCCGAGCATCTTGGCGGTCTCGCCGTAGCCCGGGTCGCCGCCGGACACGCGCGTGACGACGCGCTCGCCGCCCCCGGTGCCGACGAAGGTGACGGTGAACCAGCTCCGCGCGCGCCGCTCCGGTGACGGGCCGTCGCCGGGCGCCAGCCGGCGCTGCAGTGCGCGCCGCGCCGGCGGGAGCTGCGCAGCACCGACGAGCCCGGCCACCCCGACCGCCAGCCCGCCGGCCTGGTAGAGGTGCGGCACCGAGACGTGGTGCGCGTAGCGGAAGTCGGGGCCGTAGCGCGACAACGCCCGCGCCGAGCGCCCGACGATCTGCGGGTCCAGGGACGGGAAGGGCAGCGCCCAGCCGCCGTCGATCGGGTCGCGGCCGGCCCGTCCGGCCTTCGCCTGGACGTGCCGTTCGCCCTCGCGTGGCTCGACCGCGCGGCGGGCCCGCACGGCGGTCACGTTCTGCCGGATGCGAGACGCGCCGGTGAGCATCGTCGCGAACGTCCCGCCCGAGATCATCATCGAGCCGCGCACGTAGCCCGAGACGTGCAGGGGCACATCCTCGGGTAGTTGCTGCACGGTGAAGTACGCACCGAGATCGTGCGGGATCGAGTCGAAGCCGGCGGCGTGCACGATGCGCGCACCCGACTCGAGCGCGGTCGCGTGATGGCGCACATAGCTTGTGTCGACGAACTCCGGTTCGCCGGTGAGATCGAGGTAGTCGGTGCCGGCTGCCGCGCACGCGCCGACGAGCCCCTCGCCGTAGAGGACGTACGGCCCGACCGTGGTGATCAGCACGCGGGTGCTCTCGGCGAGCGCGCGCAGCGACGCCTCGTCGCCGACGTCGGCCTGCAGCACCGGCAGGCCGGGGCGGCCCAGCTCGGCGCGGACCTCGTCGAGCTTCGCCGCGCTGCGCCCGGCGATGGCCCACCGACAGTCGGGCGGCGCGGTCTGTGCGAGGTACTCGGCGGTCAGCCGGCCGGCGAAGCCGGTGGCGCCGAACACCACCACGTCGTGGGGCCGGTTCTGCGGGGCGGGACGGGGACGGGCAGTGCGCGCAGCCATGTCCAGCGACGCTAGTCAGCTATTGAACAGCGGTCAACGAGAGCACACGAATCGTTAGCAGGCACACGTCGGGGGGAACCCTGTGAACGGCCGGCCATCGGGCCGACGCGGCTGGGAACGGGAGATCATCATGCGTATCGGTGCGAGCCTCATGCTCATCGCGGTAGGCGCAATCTTGAAGTTCGCGGTCACCAAGCACGTCAGCGGGATCAACATCCAGACGGTCGGCGTCGTCCTGATGATCGTCGGCATTGCCGGGCTGGTGTTCGAGCTGATCATGTGGGGCACCCGCCGCCGCACCACCGTGGTCGACTCGGGGATGGCTTACGTCGACCCGCGAATGGCTGCACCGGTCACGCCGGTCGCGCCGGCAGCGCCGGCCGCGTACGTCGACCCGCGCGCCGCCGCCCCGGCGCCGTACGTCGCGCAGCCGCTGCCCCGCCGCACCACCTACATCGCGCCGAACGACCCGGCCGACTTGATGTAGAGCCGCTGTACCGACGCCCTGCCACCGCGAGTCCTGCGCGGTGGCAGGGTTGCGTGCGCGGTCAGCCCTCTGCCTCGGTCTTGACCCGTTCGAGTGTTTCGCGCATGCCGGCGCGCATCGCCTCGGTGAACGCCTGCTGCCCGCCGAGATAACGCTCGGTGAGGTCGAGTGAGTAGTCCGAGATGCCGTCCGGTGTCTCGCGTCGCTGCACGAGCAGCGTCCCCCTCGGCTGCGGCCGGAGCGTCAGTGTCCAGATCACCCAGTTGTCGGCGATCCGGAACGCGACCTCGCTCGGCGGGTCGTAGCGCACGATCTCGCCGCGGGTCTTCCATTCCAGCCCGCTCATGCGGTTGAGGTTGGTGAACTCCGCGCCCACGCCCGGACCGTCGAAGCCGGCCCGGAGCCGGGTGGACACGACGTGCGGGCTCCACTCCGCCATTCGGCGGACGTCGCCGACGAGGTCCCATACGACCTCTTGCGGGGCGGCGATCTCGATGCGTTCTTCGAGAAGAGCCTCGTACGTTCGTATCGTCATCGGTCCGTCCCAAGGTAAGCGACCGAACGGTCGCGTTTCCCCGGACGCTAACAATCGGAACGCCTATACGTCCAGTCGGACGTATAGGCTGCGGTTCGTGGACGGGCAGGTCGACGGTCGGCGAGCGCGCGGCGATGCGACGCGACAGCGGGTCGCGCGCGAGGCCGCGGATATCGCGACGACACACGGGCTGGACTCGATCTCCGTGGGGCTGCTCGCGACCGCGACCGGGGTCAGCAAGAGCGGGATCCTCACCGTCTTCGGGAGCCGCGAGGCGATCCAGGTGGCTGCGGTGGCCGAAGCCCGTGAGGTCTACCGTCAGCACGTCATCGCGCCGGCCTGGGGCAAGCCCGCGGGCATCGCCCGGCTCCGCGCGGTGGTGGACAGCTGGATCGCGTATCTGCGCGCCGGGGTGTTCCCGGGTGGCTGCTTCCTGGCCGCGACCTCGGCCGAGTACGGCCATCGCGATGGACCGGTCGCCGATGCCGTGCGACGGTTGAAGCGCGAATGGCTCGATCTCCTGGAGGCGGATCTGCGCGTGGCAAAGGCACGTTATGCAGTACTGGACGCGTTCGCGATCGACGCCTTCCTCAACGCCGGCAACGTCCGGTACCAGCTTTTCGGCGACGACGCCGAGCTCGCGTCCGCGCGGCTGCTCGCCCGTCGCGTGATCGGCTGAGTGATGAACCGACTGTCGGCCAGCACGAGCCCGTACCTGCGCCAGCACGCGGACAACCCGGTGCACTGGTGGGAATGGTCGGACGAGGCGTTCGCCGAGGCGCGCGAACGCGATGTGCCGATCCTGCTCTCCGTCGGCTACGCCGCCTGCCACTGGTGTCACGTGATGGCGCACGAGTCGTTCGAGAACGAGCAGGTCGCGGCCGTGATGAACGAGCGCTTCGTCAACATCAAGGTCGACCGCGAGGAACGACCCGACGTCGACGCCGTCTATATGGAGGCGACCACGGCACTCACGGGGCAGGGCGGCTGGCCGATGACCGTCGTGCTCGACCACGACGGTGCGCCGTTCTATGCCGGGACGTACTTCCCGCGCCCGCACTTCCTCCGGCTGCTCACCGCGATCGACGAGGCGTGGCAGCAGAATCGCGACGAGGTGCGCGCGGCCGGGCAGCGCGTGGTCGAGGCGCTCGCCGGCGTGGCCGCGCCACCGCAGCCCGGCGCGCCGCTGCTCGCGGCAGACGGGCTCGACAGCGCGGCCGATGCGCTCGTGCGCCAGTTCGACCGGGCGCACGGCGGCTTCGGACGCGCGCCGAAGTTCCCGCCGTCGATGGTGCTCGAGTTCCTGCTGCGTCAGGCGGAGCGAACCGGCAACCCCACGTCGCTCGCGATGGCCGAGCAGACCCTCGACGCGATGGCACGTGGCGGCATGTACGACCAGCTCGGCGGCGGCTTCGCGCGCTACTCGGTGGACGAGGCGTGGGTCGTGCCGCACTTCGAGAAGATGCTCTACGACAACGCGCTGCTGCTGCGCGCCTACCTGCACTGGTGGCGGGGCAGTGGTGCGCCGCTCGCCGGGCGCGTCGTCGGTGAGACGGCAGACTTCCTGCTGCGCGATCTGCGCACCGCCGAAGGCGGCTTCGCGTCCGCACTCGACGCGGACACTGACGGCGTCGAGGGCCTGACCTATGTGTGGACGCCCGCGCAGCTGCGTGAGGTGCTCGGGCCGGACGCGGACGCCGCGGCGGCGCTGTTCGCCGTCACCGCGGACGGCACGTTCGAGCACGGTGCGTCCACGTTGCAGCTGCCGGACGATCCGGCCGACCCCGCCGTGTGGGACGGCCTGCGCACCCGGCTGTTCGCGGCGCGCACGATCCGGCCGCAGCCGGCCCGCGACGACAAGGTCGTGACCGCCTGGAACGGGCTGACGATCGCGGGCCTCGCCGAGGCCGGGGTGTTGCTCGACGAGCCGCTCTACCTCGCCGCCGCTACCGACGCAGCACGGCTGTTGCTCGGCCTGCACGTCGTCGACGGGAGGCTGCGCCGCACCTCGCGCGACGGCGCGGCCGGGAATGCCGCGGGCGTCGCGGAGGACTACGGCGATCTTGCGGACGGGCTGCTCGTCCTGCACCAGGCGACGGCAGACGCGCAATGGCTCACCGCCGCCGGACACCTGCTCGACACCGCGCTGGCGCACTTCGGCGACGGCGCCGGCGGTTTCTACGACACGGCGGACGACGCCGAACGACTCGTCCGGCGCCCGCGCGACCCGACCGACAACGCGACCCCCTCCGGTTCGAGTGCGCTCATCAACGCGCTGCTCGCCTACGCGGCGCTGACCGGTTCGGCGACGCACCGCGAGGCCGCCGAGGCCGCGCTGCGGCAGGTCGGTGAGCTCGCGGTCCAGCAGCCGCGCTTCCTCGGCTGGGCGCTCGCCGCCGCGGAGGCGATCGTGGACGGGCCGGTGCAGATCGCCGTGGTGGGGGAGGGTGGCGCCGGCCCGCTCACCGCCGCCGCCTGGCGCGGACGCCCACCAGGCGCGGTCGTCATCTCTGCCGAGCCGGATGCGCCCGGCCTGCCGTTGCTGGCACAGCGTCCGCTCGTGCACGGCAGGCCCGCGGCCTACGTCTGCCGCGGCATGGTCTGCGACCTCCCGGTCACCGACACCGCGGCGCTCGAGGCCGCCCTCGCCCGTTAGCTACTCCTTGCTGAGGTTCGGGCCCTCGGCGCGCAGCTTGCCCACTTCCTCCATCGCGTCGCGCAGGCCGCTCAACCACTCCTCGGTGTGCTCGCCGACGAGGCGGACGCACCAGGCGAGCGCGTCGGAGCGCGAGCGAGCGACACCGGCGTCGACGAGCGTGTCGAGCACCCGCCGCTCGTCGTGCCGCAGCCGGGTCATGACCGGCACGGCGAGGTGGGTGAAGAGCACGCGGGTATCGCCGATGCCGGCGCCCCACGCGACCTTGCGCCCGTAGCGCGCCTCGGCCTCGTCCGCGATCCGCATCCGCGCGTCGCGGGTCTCCTCGCGGAAGCGGCCGATGCGGCCCTCCGCCGTCGCGCCCGCGGCGGCCTCGTCGCCACTCTCGGGTGCGGGCAGTTCGCCGACGACCACGATCTCCTCGCGGTCGACGGTCACGCTGGGGTCGCCGACGAACCAGTCGTCCGGCAGCCGCCCGGCGAGCCAGGCCGCCGCGTCGTCGGCCGGCGGCAGATCGGCCTGCTGCCAACCCCCGGTGCCGCGGTAGCCACCGCGGCCTCGATGTCCTTGTCCACGCATGATCGGTCTCCTTACTTACTTGCAGTAATTACATCATTACACGGACAGTGCGCGGATTGCGACCGAAAATGCGGATCATCGACGTCCCTGCGCGAGCGATAGGTTGGCCGCGTGAGTCTGCGCAGCTGGGTGTACGCGATCTACGAACGCCGGCTGCGCAAGCACCTCGAGGGCCTGCCGGTGCCGCGGCACGTCGCGATCATGATCGACGGCAACCGGCGCTGGGCGCGGGCGGCCGGCTTCGACGACGTCAGCCAGGGCCATGTCGTCGGTGCGCGGCACATCACCAATCTGCTCGGGTGGTGCCGTGAGGCCGGCGTCGCGCACGTGACGATCTGGCTGCTCTCGACGGACAACCTGCGCCGCCCGGCCGAGGAACTCGAGCCGCTGCTGCGCATCATCGCCGGAGTCGCCGCGGAGCTCTCCGCACCCGGCACACCGTGGCAGGTCAAGGCCGTCGGCGCGCTCGACCTGCTGCCGCCCGAGACCGCCGAGGCGCTGCGCAAGGCCGAGCACGAGACTCGCGCCCGCGACGGGCTGCGGGTCAACGTGGCGGTCGGCTACGGCGGGCGGCGCGAGATCACCGACGCCGTCCGTTCGCTGCTCAAGGAGCACGCCGCCGAGGGCGGCAGCCTCGAAGAGCTCGCCGACGTCATCGACGTCGACCACATTGCCGAGCACCTCTACACCAAGGGTCAGCCCGACCCCGACCTGGTGATCCGCACCTCCGGCGAGCAACGGCTCGGCGGCTTCCTGCTCTGGCAGTCCGTCCACTCCGAGTTCTACTTCTGCGACGCGCTGTGGCCCGACTTCCGCAAGATCGACTTCCTGCGGGCATTGCGCGACTACGGCACCCGGCAGCGCCGCTTCGGCGCATGATCGGACCGCTCGTCTCCGGCGACTGGCTCGCCGCACATCTCGACGAGGTGCGCGTCGTGGACGTGCGCTGGTACCTAGACGGACGATCGGGACGCGCCGCCTACCGGGCCGGGCACCTCCCCGGCGCGGTCTGGCTGGACGTCGACACCGACCTCTCCGGCTGGGCCTCGGCGGCGGCCGGCCGGCACCCGCTGCCCCGGCCCGAGCACTTCGCCGGGGCCCTCGGCCGGGTCGGCATCGCCCCGGGCACGCCTGTCGTCGCCTACGACGATCTCGGCGGCTCGGTCGCGGCCCGCCTCTGGTGGATGCTGCACGTCCTCGGCGAACCGGCCGCGGTGCTGGACGGCGGCCTGGGCGCGTGGCCGGGCGAGCTCGACACCGACCCGCCCGACGTCACGCCCGTCGAGCGGGCGCCGCGGCCGTGGCCGGCCGACCGATTCGCCGACGCCGATGCCGTCGCAGCGACCGGCGCCGCGGTGTTCGACGCGCGCACCGCGGCCCGGTATGCCACAGGCGACCCGGCGATCGACCCGCGGGCCGGGCACATCCCGGGCGCGCTCAGCGCCCCGTGGGCCGACAACCTCGGCCCGGACGGCCGGTTCAAGGGTGCCGACGAGCTGCGCGAGATCTACCGCGACGCCGTCACCCGCGGCGCGATCGCCTACTGCGGCTCGGGCGTGACGTCCTGCCACGACCTGCTCGCGATGGAGCTGGCCGGCATCGGCGGCACCGCCCTCTACGCCGGATCGTGGTCGCAGTGGGGCGGTGACCCATCCCGTCCGGCCCGGGAGGGCGCCGTCCCGTAGCGGGCGACCGGCCGGCGTGCGCGCCGCGGTGCGGCCACAAGCGTTTACCGCGCCGTCATGCGCTCCTTGGCGCGCCTTCCGAACCGCCGCCGCACGGCGACGTAGCGTCCCATTCGGCGGTCCGGCCAACCCGGGCCACTCGGAGGTCCCGACACGGTGGCAACGACCAGCGAGGGGACCGGTTCGGTCCTCGGGACCGAGCCGTCACCCCACAGCGCTGCGCAGTGTCTCGCGCGAGCGCGCCGACTCTCCTGCTGGAGCGCCACGTGACCGTCGCCGCACAGACCGGCCTGCGAACCTTCGTCCTCGACACGTCCGTCCTGCTCTCCGACCCGGGGGCTCTCGGACGCTTCGCCGAGCACGAGGTCGTGTTGCCGCTGGTCGTGATCGGCGAGCTCGAGGACAAGCGACACCACCCCGAGCTCGGCTGGTTCGCCCGCCAGACACTGCGCGTGCTCGACGAGCTGCGCATCAAGCACGGGCGCCTCGACGCGCCGGTGCCGATCGGCGACCAGGGCGGCACGCTGCACGTCGAGCTCAACCACTCCGATCTCTCGACGTTGCCGGCCGGGTTCCGCGTCGACAGCAACGATTCGCGCATCCTCGCCGTCGCGCTCAACCTCGGCGGCGAGGGTCGCAACGTCACGCTCGTCACCAAGGACATGCCGTTGCGCGTCAAGGCTGCGTCCGTCGGTCTCGACGCGGACGAGTACCGCATGCACCCGGTCGCGAACTCGACCGGCTGGACGGGCATGCGCGAGCTCACCGTCGCGGCCGAGACGGTCGATGCGCTCTACGACGGCGACGTCCTCGCGCTCGCCGACGAGCCGGACTTCGTCGACGTCGCCGACTCGCCCTGCCACACCGGGCTCGTCCTGCACTCGGTCAAGGGCTCCGCGCTTGCCCGGGTGACCCCGGACAAGCAGGTGCGGCTCGTCCGCGGCGATCGCGAGGCGTTCGGGCTGCGCGGCCGTTCCGCCGAGCAGCGCGTGGCGCTCGACCTGCTGCTCGATCCGGAGATCGGCATCGTGTCGCTCGGCGGTCGGGCCGGCACCGGCAAGTCGGCGCTCGCACTGTGCGCCGGCCTCGAGGCGGTGCTGGAGCGCCGCGCGCACAAGCGTGTGGTCGTGTTCCGCCCGCTCTACGCGGTCGGCGGCCAGGAGCTCGGCTACCTGCCCGGCAGCGAGAACGAGAAGATGGCGCCCTGGGCGCAGGCCGTGTTCGACACGCTCGGTGCGCTCGTGTCCACGGACGTGATGGACGAGGTCATCGACCGCGGCATGCTCGAGGTGTTGCCGCTGACGCACATCCGGGGACGTTCGCTGCACGACTCGTTCGTGATCGTCGACGAAGCGCAGTCACTCGAGCGCAACGTGCTGCTCACCGTGCTCTCCCGCATCGGCGCCGGCTCGCGGGTGGTGCTGACTCACGACGTGGCGCAGCGCGACAACCTGCGCGTCGGACGGCACGACGGGGTGGCCGCGGTCATCGAGGCCCTGCGCGGGCACCCGCTGTTCGCGCACGTGACGCTGACGCGATCTGAGCGTTCGCCGATAGCCGCGCTGGTCACCGAGATGTTGGAGGACCTTCCGCTCTAGACGCGGGGCCTTCGGCCCCCGCAGAGTGTCCGGGTACGGCCGTGCAGGTATCTGCCAGCACGGCGGTAGTCCGTCGGCGTTCGGCCGGGCGCACGATGGTGCGAGTTCCGTCCTCATGGAGGTTTCATGTCCACCCAGATCAGACGCGGCGTCGTCGTTGCCGCCGCCCTCGCCCTCGGCCTCGGGCTGTTCGCGAGCGCCCCGTCCGCCACCGCAGCCGTTCGGCACGGTGCGGCCCACAAGCTCACCCACGCGACGTCCTCCAACTGGGCGGGCTGGGACAACACGGGCGGTACGTACACCTCGGTCTCGGCCAGCTGGGTGCAGCCGACGATCACCTGCGCCAAGCGGGAGACCAGCTACGCCTCCTTCTGGATCGGGCTCGACGGCGATGGCAGCAACTCGGTCGAGCAGACCGGCAGCGAGGGCGACTGCCGCCACGGCACGCCGGCCTACTACAGCTGGTACGAGTTCTATCCCGCCTACCCGGTGAACTACTCGAACACGGTGCGTCCGGGCGACCACTTCAGCTCGACCGTCACGTACTCCGCCGGCAGGTACACGCTGGTGCTCAGTGACGCCACGCAGGGCTGGTCGCACACCACGACCGGCAGCGCACCGAGCGGGCTCAACGCGTCGGCCGAGGTGATCGCCGAGGCACCGTCCAGCAACCGCGGCGTTCTCCCGCTGGCGAACTTCGGCACCATGTCGTTCACCAACGCCACGGTCAACGGCGCCGCGCTCGGCACCGTCCCGACGCCGCAGAAGATCACCATGGTGGGTCGTAACTACACCAAGGCCGCGGTGTCCAACCTGACCAGCAACACCGCATTCTCGGTCACCTGGCAGCACGCGTAGGGGGAACCGACCGGTGCCGCTCGGCGCGAGCGGCATCGGTCGGTGGCCGTTGAGGCCTTGACGCCGTTCGAATTCTGTTCGAATATCGGCGAGTGATCCTGCACGCTGATCTCGACTCGTTCTACGCATCGGTCGAGCAGCGGGATGCGCCGCGGCTGCGCGGGCGTCCGGTGATCGTGGGCGCCGGCGTGGTGCTCGCCGCCAGCTACGAGGCCAAGGCCTACGGCGTACGCACGGCGATGGGCGGGCGGCAGGCCCGCGAGCTGTGCCCGCAGGCCATCGTCGTGCCGCCGCGCTTCGAGGCCTACGTCGAGGCGAGCAAGGCGGTGTTCGCGATCTTCGACGACACCACGCCGCTGGTCGAGGGCATCTCGATCGACGAAGCCTTCCTCGACGTCGGCGGCCTCGGGCAGGTGTCGGGCTCGCCCGTCGAGATCGCGGTGCGGCTGCGCCTCCGCGTGCGTGACGAGGTCGGGCTCGCCATCAGCGTCGGCATCGCCCGCACCAAGTTCCTCGCCAAGGTCGCCAGCCAGGTGTCCAAGCCCGACGGACTGCGCTACGTCCCGCCCGAGGCCGAACTCGAGTTCCTGCACCCGCTGCCGGTGCAACGGCTCTGGGGCGTCGGCAAGGTCACCACGGCAAAGCTGCACGACCGGGGCATCTTCACCGTCGGCGAGATGGCCGGGCTCGCGCCGCGCTCGCTGGTGGCGATGCTCGGCCCGGCGTCCGCGCACCACCTGTACGCGCTCGCGCACAACAGGGACCCGCGGCCGGTCACCGTCGGCCGGCGCCGCCGCTCCATCGGCGGCCAGCGCGCGCTCGGCACCCGCCGCCGGCTCTCGCCGGCCGAGATCGACGCCACGCTCGTCGGCCTCGTCGACCGGGTCTGCCGGCGCATGCGCAAGGCCCGCCGCGTCTGCCGCACGGTGATCCTGCGCCTGCGATTCGAGGACTTCAGCCGCTGCACCCGCTCGCATTCACTCCTGCGCGCCACCTGGGAGACCGCCGCCGTCCTCGGCACGGCGCGCGAGCTGCTCCAGTCGGTGGCGCCGCAGATCCGCGACGGAGGGCTCACGTTGATCGGTATCTCGCTGACGAACCTCGACGACGCCGACGCGCTGCAACTCGAGCTGCCCTACGCGGCGAAGAGCCTGGGCGGGCTCGACCCGGCGCTGGACGGCATCCGGGAGAAGTTCGGCAGCGAGGCCGTGCAGCGCGCGGTGCTGCTCGGCCGCGACCCCGGCTGGTCGCCGCCGATGTTGCCCGACTGACGCGGCGGCGAGGTCGGATCAGCCCGCTAGGTTTCGGTCCATGGCGAGCTCATTGCGAAACATCACCGTCGACTGCACCGACGGCCTCACGCTGGCCCGCTTCTGGGCCGAGGCCCTGGGCTGGAACGTCTACCACGACGACGATCCGGAGATCCTGGTCGCGCCGGAGTTCCCGCCGCACCGCGAGGGGCCGACGATGCTGTTCATCCCGGTGCCCGAATCACGCACCGTGAAGAACCGCCTGCACATCGATCTGCAGCCCACCGACCGCACCCGTGACGACGAGGTCGAGCGGCTGGTCGCACTCGGCGCGACGCTGGTCGAGGACCACCGCGACGAGAAGGGGTTGGGCTGGGTCTGGCTCGCCGATCCCGAGGGCAACGACTTCTGCGTCGAGCGCGGCGCAGCCGAGCGGGCGGCGACCGCGAAGCCGCGCACGTTCCGGCTCAGCGAGGAATAGCCGGCTCAGGCCGCCGCCGGCGCGATCGAGCGCACCTTCGAGGCGAGCCCGTCGATCACGGCCTTGGCGATCGAGGGGCTGCGCTCGAGCAGGCCCCCGAACTCGACCGGCCCGACGACGGCCAGCGTCATCGGCGTCTCGGCCACGACGCTGTGCTTGTTCGGGCCGTCCTCGTACATGCCGACGGCACCGAAGTGGTCGCCGGCGAGCAGCGCCGAGGTGACCCGTTCGCCGGTGCGGATCGTGGCCGCGCCGGCCAGCACGATGACGAACTGGCGGTGCAGGGTGCCTTCCCGCGCCAGCACCGCGCCGGCAGGCACGCGCAGCAGGGTGCTCGCCTGCGAGATCGCCTGCCGCTCGCGGCGGGCGAGGTTGCCGTACCGGGCGGTGCGGCCGAGCGCATCCGCCACGCTGTCGCGGTTTCTCATGCCCGTCAGGAGCCCGTCCGGCGGCACCTGATACACCCTGTTAGCGTCCGAGCCCATGACGGAACTGGCGGAGGCGTTCGAGCACTACCAAGCAACGGTGCGGCGCGCGGTCGCCGAACAGGACTGGACGTTGTTCGCCGGACTGTTCACCGAGGACGCGACCTACAACGAGCACGCCTACGGACGCTTCAGCGGGCGTCCCGCCATCACCGAATGGGCGGTGCGCACCATGAGCACGTTCCCGGGCAACGCCATGGTCGGGTTCCCGATCAGCTGGTCGGTGCTGGACGAGGAGCGCGGCTGGATCGTCTGCGAGGTGCAGAACGTGATGGCCGACGCCGGCGACGGGCAGGTGCACCAGTCGCCGAACATGACGATCCTGCACCACGCGGGCGGCGGTCAGTTCTCGTCCGAGGAGGACGTCTACAACCCGGTGCGCTTCATGGAGATGGTCGCCGGCTGGGCCGCGATCGCCGAGCAGAACGGCGTGCTGCCCGACGACGCGCGACCCTGGGTCGCGAAGTACGGCAGCCGGGCCGGCTGACCCGACCCGGTGTTTCCGTCGCATTTCGGTCTGCGCACACACTGATGCTGCGCGTCGACGAGCGACGTTGACGCGCGCGACACGTGGCAGGTCGCCCCGCGGAAACGTGGCGTCCCTAGCTTCGGCTACTCCACAGCCGATCGACGGGAGCCCGCGCAATGCCTGTTCCGTACTCAGAAGCCATCGACGAAGCGTGCACGCAGGCGCGTGACAAGGCGGCGACGCTGCGCGCGCCGCTGCGCTACGGCGCGCTCGCCGCGCTGGCCGGCGCGTATGTCGGCGTGGCGGTCGTGCTGCTCGCGAGCACCGCAGGCCCGTTGGCCTCGGCGTCGTCACCGGCCACGAAGCTCGTGCAGGGCACGGTCTTCGGCATCGCGCTGACGCTCGTCGTCTTCGCCGGTGCCGAGCTGTTCACCGGCAACAACATGGTGATGTTCATCGGCTGGCTGCGCGGTGGCGTGAGTGGTTCGTCGGCGGTGCTCGTCAACGTCGCCTCGCTCATCGGCAACTTCGTGGGCTCGCTGGCGTTCGCCGCGATCGTGCAGGCCAGCGGCGTGCTCGCCGCACACGCGCCGGGAAAGCCTGCGCCCGGCAACGGCATGATCACGACCCTCGTGACGAACAAGATGGCCGAGGGCGACGGCCAGCTGTTCTGGCGCGCCGTGCTGTGCAACATGCTCGTCTGCCTCGGGCTCTGGATGGCCACCCGAACCCGCAGCGACGGCGCGAAGCTTGCCGTGCTGTTCTGGGTGCTGCTCGCCTTCGTCGCCAGCGGTTTCGAGCACTCCGTCGCGAACATGACCATCTTCTGTCTGGCGATCTTCGACCACACCGCGCACTGGAGCGACCTCTGGCACAACCTGCTGCTCACCGTGCCGGGCAACGTGATCGGCGGAGCGCTCGTCGTCGGCTTGCCCTACGCGTTCTCAACCCGGTCGCGGCGCGCGGTGACAGTGCCGGCGGGAGCTCCGGCACCCGCCGCGGAGCTGGAGCCGGTCCTGGCATGAACGAGCTCGTCGTCGTCGGCAACGGCATGGTCGGGCAGCGGCTCGTCGACGCGCTGCACGAACGCGATGCCGGCAGCGCGTGGCGCATCACCGTCATCGGCGAGGAATCGCGCCGCGCATACGACCGGGTCGCGCTGTCGTCCTACTTCGACGGGGTCGCCGCGACCGAGCTCGATCTCGTCGGTGCGGGTTGCTACGACGGCGTGCACCGCACCCTGCACCTGGACGAAGCGGTGACGGCGATCGACCGCAGCGCACGCACGGTGACCACCAGCCGCGGCCGGTCGCTGCGCTACGACGCGCTCGTGCTCGCGACCGGCTCGGCGCCGTTCGTGCCACCGGTGCCCGGCCGCGAGCTGCCCGGCTGCCACGTCTACCGCACGCTCGACGATCTCGATGCGATCCGCGCGGCGGCCGAGGCCGCCGCGCGGCGCCGGGGCGGCCGGGCGGCCGGCATGGTCGTCGGTGGTGGGTTGCTCGGCCTGGAGGCGGCGCGCGCCCTGCGGCTGCTGGGCATGTCGCCCCACGTCGTCGAGCTCGCGCCGCGGCTGATGCCGTTGCAGGTCGACGAGGGCGGTGGCGCGCTGCTGCGCCGGCTGATCGAGGCACTGGACGTCACCGTGCACACGGATTGCTCGGTGCGCCGGATCGAGTGCGACCGCGGCCGGCTGCTCGCGGTGTTGACGAACGAGCTGGAGCTGGACCTCGACCTCGTCGTCTTCTCGGCCGGCGTCCGGCCGCGCGACGAGCTGGCCCGCCGAGCCGGCCTCCCCGCCGGCCCGCGCGGCGGCATCGAGATAGACGCGTCGTGCCGCACGCCGGACGAGCGCATCTACGCGATCGGCGAATGCGCAGCGCTGGACGGGCTCAGCTACGGGCTCGTGGCGCCCGGCTACGCGATGGCCGAGGTCGTGGCGGATCGGCTCAGCGGTGGCAGCGCGGTGTTCGGCGGCGCCGACACGTCCACCAAGCTCAAGCTGCTCGGTGTGGACGTGGCCAGTTTCGGCGACGCGCATGCGCGCACGCCGGGCGCGCTCGAGGTGACCGTCAACGATCCGGTCGAGCAGACCTACGCCAAGCTCGTGGTGTCCGACGACGCGACCACGCTGCTCGGCGGCATCCTCGTCGGCGACGCGTCGCGGTATCCGATGCTGCGGCCCCTCGTCGGCGCCGCGCTGGCCGGTGACCCGGTCGGGCTCATCGCGCCGCGGGGTTCGGCTGCGGCCGATGCGATCACGATGCCCGACACCGCGCAGGTGTGCTCGTGCCACGCGGTCACCAAGGGCGCGATCCGCGAAGCGATCGCCGTATCCGCGCTGACCGACGTGCCGGGCGTCAAGTCGTGCACCAAGGCCGGCACGGGTTGCGGGTCGTGCGTCCCGTTGCTGAAGAACCTGCTCGCCGAGAGCGGCGTGCCGATGAGCACCGCGCTCTGCGAGCACTTCGGGCACTCGCGGGCCGAGTTGTTCGACATCGTGCGCGTCACGGGCATCACGACGTTCACCGAACTCGTGCAGCGGCACGGCACCGGACGCGGCTGCGACATCTGCAAACCGGCGGTGGCCTCCATCCTGGCGAGTCAGAGCCGCGCCGGGCACGTCCTCGACGGCGAGCAGGCCGCGCTGCAGGACACCAACGACCACTTCCTCGCGAACATCCAACGCAACGGCACGTACTCGGTGGTGCCCCGCATCCCCGGCGGCGAGATCACGCCGGACAAGCTGCTCGTCATCGCCGAGGTCGCGCGCGACTTCGCGCTCTACACGAAGATCACCGGCGGTCAACGCATCGATCTGTTCGGCGCGCGGGTGGAGCAGCTGCCGCTCATCTGGAAGCGGCTCGTCGACGCGGGCTTCGAGTCGGGCCATGCCTACGGCAAGGCGGTGCGCACCGTGAAGTCGTGCGTCGGCTCGACCTGGTGCCGCTACGGCGTGCAGGACTCGGTATCACTCGCGATCGAGCTCGAACTGCGCTACCGGGGCCTGCGCGCCCCGCACAAGATCAAGGCGGCGGTGTCGGGCTGTGCCCGCGAGTGCGCCGAGGCGCAGAGCAAGGACGTCGGCATCATCGCCACCGAACACGGCTGGAACCTCTACGTCGGCGGCAACGGCGGCTTCCGGCCGCGACATGCCGACCTGCTGCTCACCGACGTCGACACGGCCACGCTGATCCGTACGGTCGACCGGTTCCTGATGTTCTACGTCCGTACCGCCGACCGGCTGGAGCGCACCGCGTCGTGGGTTGCCGCACTCGACGGCGGCATCGATTACCTGCGCGCGGTGCTCGTCGACGATTCGCTCGGCATCTGCGAGGACCTCGACGCCGCGATGGCCAAGCACGTCGAGAGCTACGCGGACGAGTGGGCCGGCGTGCTCGACGACCCGGAGCGGCTCTCCCGCTTCGTGTCGTTCGTCAACGCGCCCGGCGTGCCTGACCCGAGCGTGCAGTTCCGGACCGCCCGCGGCCAGCGGACGCCTGCGTGACCGCCTGGACGCGGGTGTGCGAATACACCGATCTGCTGCCCGAGCGAGGTGTCGCTGCTCTCGTTGCGGGCGAACAGGTCGCGTTGTTTCGTACCTTTGACGGGATGCTGCACGTGATCGGCAACCGCGACCCGTTCACCGGGGCCTTCGTGCTCGCCCGCGGCATCGTCGGCACCCGTGGTGGGGCACCGACCGTGGCGTCGCCGCTGTTCAAGCAGGTCTTCGACCTGCGCACCGGCGAGTGCGTGACAGAGGCGGGCGCCGCCGTGCCGGTGCACGACGTGCGCTGCGTCGACGGCGTCGTCGAAGTGAGGCTGCGCGCGCCATGACGGCTCCACTGGCCGGCTTCACCGTCGGCGTCACCGCCGCGCGCCGCCGCGAGGAACTCGGGGCCGCCCTCGAGCGGCGCGGCGCGCGGGTGATGTACGGGCCGGCGATCCGTATCGTCCCGCTCGCCGACGACACCCAGTTGCTCGAGGCGACCAAGCGCTGCCTCGCCGCCCCTCTGGACGTTCTCGTCGCGACGACCGGGATCGGCTTCCGCGGCTGGCTGGACGCCGCCGAGACGTGGGGGCTGGCCGAGGCGCTCGTCGCCGCGCTCGGCGAAGCGCAGATCCTCGCGCGCGGGCCGAAGGTGCGCGGCGCGGTGCGGGCGGGCGGGCTGCGTGAGGCCTGGTCGCCGGAGTCTGAGTCCAGCCACGAAGTGCTCGAGCACCTGCTCGCGAACTACGAGCTGGACGGGCGCCGGCTGGCCGTCCAGCTGCACGGCGAGCCACTGCCGGACATCGCGGACGTGCTGCGCGCTGCGGGCGCGGACGTGATCGAGGTGCCGGTGTATCGCTGGGTGCCACCCGAGGACGAGCAGCCACTGCGCCGTCTCATCGAGGGCACGGCCGCGGGCACGCTCGACTGCGTGACCTTCACCAGCGCACCGGCCGCGGTGAACTTCCTGCGCACCGCTGACGAACTCGGCTGCAGTGCCGAGGTGCGGGCAGCGCTGTCCGGCCCGGTGCTGTGCGCCGCGGTCGGGTCGGTGACTGCTGCGCCGCTGGAGCGAGCCGGTATCCCCACCGTGCAGCCCGAGCGGTTCCGGCTCGGCGCGCTGGTGCGCGCGGTCGTCGAACAGCTGCCGGCACGCGCGCCGTCGCTCGACTCGGCCGGGCACCATCTCGAGCTGCGTGGGCACGCGGTCGTGCTGGACGCGACGCTCGTCGCGCTGTCCGGCGCGCCGATGGCGCTGCTGCGCGCGCTCGCGGCACGCCAGGGCGAGGTGCTCTCGCGCGACGAACTGGGCCGGCTCCTGCCGGGGGAGTCGGGCGAGGGACACGCCGTCGAGGTCGCGATCGCCCGCCTGCGCGCCGCCCTCGGCGACCCGGCGATCGTCCAGACCGTCGTGAAGCGCGGCTACCGCCTGGCCGGGTAGTTCCACCTACCCGAAGACGCCGGCCGGCCCTTTGAGACGCTGTCCTACGTGGATCTCGTCGCCCGTGACCTCGCCGCTGTGTGGCACCCGTTCACGCAGCATGCGTTGTGGCCCGCGGACGACCCGCTGGTGATCGACCGGGCCGCCGGTGTGCACCTCTACGACGCCGACGGCAAGCGCTACCTCGACGGGGTGTCCTCGCTGTGGGTGACCGTGCACGGGCACGGCACGCCGGAGATCAACGCGGCGATCGGGGCGCAGCTCGAGCGGCTCGACCACTCGACCTTCCTCGGCCTCACGCACGAACCGGGCATCGCGCTCGCAGAGGAGCTGCTGCGGGTGGCGCCCGAAGAGCTGTCGAAGGTGTTCTTCGCCGGTGACGGCTCGTCGGCGGCCGAGGCCGCCATCAAGATGGCCTATCAGGCCGCTGCGCAGCGCGGCGAGCAGCGCCCGCTCTACGTGCACTGCGCCGAGGGCTATCACGGCGACACGCTCGGTGCTGTGTCGCTCGGCGGGGTCGAGCTGTTCCACGCGACCTACCGGCCGCTGCTCATCGAGACGCGCATGGTGTCCTCACCCGGCGTGCTCGAACCCGGCCAGACGCGCGCCGAACGGGCGGCCGCCGTGCTCGACGAGATGCGTGCGCTAGTCGCCCACGAGGGCTCGCGCGTGTGCGCGGTCGTCGTCGAACCACTCGTGCAGGCTGCGGGCGGCATGCTCACCCACGATCCGGCGTTCCTGCGCGGCGTGCGCGAGCTGTGCGACTCGTCCGGCGCCGCCATGGTCGTCGACGAGGTCGCCACCGGCATCGGCGCGACCGGGCGCTGGTTCGCCGTCGAGCACGCCGGCGTCTCGCCCGACCTCATGGTCGTCGGCAAGCGGGTCACGGGCGGGGTGCTGCCGCTGTCGGCGGTGCTGGCCCGCGACTGGGTGTACGACGCGTTCCTCGGGGACGCGCCGAGCAACCGCACGTTCTTCCACGGGCACACCTACACCGCCAACCCGGTGTGCTGCGCGGCTTCGCTCGCCAACCTCGCGCTGATGCACGAGCGCGGCACCGTGGCGCGCGCGGCGCAGATCGGCGAGCGGCTCGGTGCTGCGCTGCGGCCGCTCGAGGGCTACGACGGCGTAGCCGAGATCCGCCGGATGGGCACGATGACCGGCATCGAGGTGCGCCCGGTCGGCGCGCGCACCGGGTTCCAGGTGTGCCGCGCCGCCCGCCGCCGCGGCGTGATCATCCGGCCGCTCGGCGACGTCGTCGTGCTCATGCCGCCGCTGGGCATGACCGACGCCGAGGTGGACGAGCTCGCATCCGTCGTCGACGAGTCGGTGCGCGAGGTAGTCGCGTGAGCGACGGGCTGGACCGGGTGCGGGAAACGCTCGCGGCGCGGGCGGCGGCCGGGTTGCGCCGCAACCTGCGACCGCGCGCCGCCGACGCGGACGTGCTCGACCTCGCCAGCAACGACTACCTCGGGCTGGCCCGGCACCCGCGTCTGGTCGAGGCGGCGGCACGCGCCGCACGCGAGTGGGGCGCCGGCTCGACGGGCTCGCGGCTCGTCACCGGCACCACCGCGCTGCACGCCGAACTCGAGGCCGAGCTCGCCGACTTCTGCCGCGCGCCCGCGGCGCTCGTGTTCTCCTCCGGCTACCTCGCGAACCTGGGCGTGCTCACCGCGCTCGGCGGCCGCGACGTCGCCATCGTGTCGGACGCGGCGAACCATGCGTCGCTGATCGACGGCTGCCGGCTGTCCGGTTCGCCGGTCACCGTCGTGCCGCACCGCGACGTCGCGGCGTTCGACGAGGCACTGGCAGCCGCAGCAGCGCGCGACCGCATCGTCGTGACCGACGCGGTGTTCTCCGTCGACGGCGATCTCGCGCCGCTGGTCGAGCTGCACGCGGTCGCCCGCGCGCACGGCGCACTCCTAGTGGTCGACGAGGCGCACGCGCTGGGGGTCATCGGACCGGAGGGCCGCGGCGCGGTCGAGGCGGCCGGGCTTGCCGGCGAGCCGGACGTCGTGCGCACCGTGGTGCTCTCGAAATCGCTCGGCGCGCAGGGCGGCGCGGTGGTCGGGGCCGCCGAGGTCGTCGAGCTGTTGGTGAGCACTGCGCGTTCGTTCATCTTCGACACCGGTCTCGCGCCGGCGTCTGCCGGCGCGGCGCTCGCCGCGTTGCGGGTGCTGCGCGCCGAGCCGGAGCGGGTCGCGTCGGTGCGGGCCAACGCCGTGGTGCTCGCGGCGCTCGTCCGCCGGCTGGGCATCGACACCGCGGAGCCGGACGCGGCCGTCGTGGCGGCCGTGCTCGGCGACCCGCTGCGCGCCGTCCGCGCCGCCGAGGCGTGTCTCGACGCGGGCGTGCGGGTCGGCTGCTTCCGGCCGCCGTCGGTGCCGGTGGACAGATCCTGTGTTCGCCTGACGGCGCGGGCGACGCTCACCGAACCCGACTTCGGCCGGGCGGCCGACGCGCTGGGTGCGGCACTGCACGGGTCATGACCGTCCTGATCGTCACCGGGACGGGCACCGACGTCGGCAAGACGGTCGCCACCGCCGCGCTCGCCGCGTGCGCGGAGGGTCGCGTGGCCGTCGTCAAGCCGGCGCAGACCGGAGTCGCCGACGACGCCGCGGGTGATCTTGCCGAGGTGACCCGGCTGTCCGGCGTCCGCGACACCTACGAGTTCGCCCGCTTCCCGGACCCGTTGTCGCCGCACCACGCCGCATTGATGAGCAACCGGCCCGCACTCAACTTCGCCGAGACGGCACAGCGCATCGACGACCTCGACACCGAGTACGACACCGTTCTCGTCGAAGGCGCAGGTGGATTGCTGGTGCCGTTCCACTCCGAGGACGAGTGGACGCTCGTCGACCTGGCGCACCATCTCAACGCGCCACTCGTGGTCGTTACCCAGCCGGGGCTCGGCACGCTCAACCACACCGCGCTCACCGTGAACCGCATCAACGACGAGTCGCTCGAGCTGGCCGGCATCGTCATCGGCAGCTGGCCCGCGCAGCCCGACCTCGCGATGGAACTGAACGTGTACGACCTGCGCCGCATGGCGCCGCAGCGCGAGTTGGGCGGCATCCTGCCGGCCGGGATGAGCACGATGAGAGACTTTCGGAAGCTGGCCCGCGCGGCACTGGCGCCGCAGTTCGGCGGGACGTTCGCGTGGACCGTGTTCCGCCAGACCCTGCACGTTTAGGAGCCGAGTTGTCCGACATCGTCGAGGTCGCGCGCGCCCAGGTGCTCGAGCAAGGCAACGGGCTCAGCGAGCACCAGGCGCTCGAAGCGCTGCGGCTGCCCGACGAGCGGGTGGACGATTTGCTCGATCTCGCGCACGAGGTGCGCATGAAGTGGTGCGGCGACGAGGTCGAGGTCGAGGGCATCGTGTCGCTCAAGACCGGCGGCTGCCCCGAGGACTGCCACTTCTGCTCCCAGTCCGGCGTGTTCGACTCGCCGGTGCGTGCGGCCTGGCTCGACATCCCGTCGCTGGTGAAGGCGGCGCAGGAGACGGCGGCGACCGGTGCGACGGAGTTCTGCATCGTCGCTGCGGTGCGCGGCCCGGACGACCGGCTGATGGCGCAGGTGCGCGAGGGGGTGCGCGCGATCCAGGACGTGGTCGACATCAACGTGGCCTGCTCGCTGGGCATGCTCAGCCAGGAGCAGGTGGACGAACTCGCCGAGATCGGCGTGCACCGCTACAACCACAACCTCGAGACTGCGCGGTCCTACTTCGACAGCGTCGTCACGACGCACACGTTCGAGGAACGGTGGGACACCTGCGAAATGGTGCGCAAGGCCGGCATGGAGCTGTGCTGCGGCGGCATCGTCGGGATGGGCGAGACCGTCGAGCAGCGGGCCGAGTTCGCCGCCCAGCTCGCCGCGCTCGAGCCCGACGAGGTGCCGCTGAACTTCCTCAACCCGCGTCCGGGCACGCCGTTCGGCGAGCAGGAGCCGATGTCCGCGGTCGACGCGCTGCGCACCGTCGCGACGTTCCGGCTCGTGATGCCGCGCACCATCCTGCGCTTCGCCGGCGGCCGCGAGATCACCCTGGGCGATCTGGCCGAGCGCGGCGTGCGCGGCGGCATCAACGCGGTGATCGTCGGCAACTACCTCACCACGCTCGGCCGTCCCGCGGCTGATGACCTGACGATGCTCGCCGACCTCAAGATGCCGATCAAAGCGCTCGCGAAGAACCTCTGATGTTCTGTGATCGGTGCGGGCGTGCGCGTGACGACGGTGACCATGCCGCGTGTGCGAGGGCGCGTGAGCTGGAGCCGCCGCGCTACTGCCCGCAGTGCAAGCGGCGGATGACCGTCCAGGTCACGCCGAGCGGCTGGAGCGCCCGCTGCAGCCGGCACGGTGAGCTCGCGCCGAGCTGATCAGCCGCCGCCGTAGGGCACGGTGATGATCTCGTAGCGGTGCCCGTTGGGGTCGTCCCAATAGACGCCGCGACCGCCGTCATTGGTGTTGATCTCGCCGGGCTTGTTGCCGAACGGGTCGGCGGCGTATTCGATGCCGCGCTGCTTGATCCGGCCGAAGATCTCGTCGAACTCACCCTCGCCGACGAGGAACGCGTAGTGGCGCGGCACGACCTCACCGATGCCGGGGTCGTCGGCGAAGTCGAGCGACGCCCCGTTCGAGAGTTCGACCACCGCGAACGGGCCGTACGTCGTGTACGGCGCCAGGCCGAGGATCTCGGTGAGGAACGTCGCCGCTGCGTGTTTGTCGCGGACGTTGACGATCGTGTGGTTCAGCTCGACAGCCATGATCAGACCGTACCCAGGGCGGCTACCCGGGATGCGTCATCGACAGGACGTCGAGCACCTCGTCGAGCTTCTCCTCGGAGATCGCGCCCGGTACGTGGCCACGCTCGATGACGACCTCGCGGATCGTCTTGCGCTCCTTGATCGCCTGCTTGGCCACCTTCGCCGCCTCGTCGTAGCCGAGGTAGTGGTTGAGCGGCGTGACGATCATCGGCGTGCCCTCGGCGTTCATCCGGCACTGCTCCTCGTTGGCCGCGATGCCGGCGACGCACCGGTCGGCGAACACTCTCGACACGTTGGCGAGCAGCCGGATCGACTCGAGTACGTTGCGCGCCATCATCGGCAGGTAGACGTTCAGCTCGAACGCCCCCGATGCGCCGCCCCAGGCCACCGCAGCATCGTTGCCGATGACCTGGGCGACGACCTGGGTGACTGCTTCGCACAGCACCGGGTTGACCTTGCCCGGCATGATCGAAGAACCGGGCTGCAGGTCCGGGATGAAGATCTCGGCGAGCCCGGTGCGCGGGCCCGACCCCATCCAGCGGATGTCGTTCGCGATCTTGTTGAGCCCGACGGCAATGGTGCGCAGGGCGCCGGACAACTCCACGAGCCCGTCGCGCGCCGCGTTCGCCTCGAAGTGGTTGCGCGCCTCGGTGAGCGGCAGCCCGGTCTCGGACGCCATGAGGTCGATGACCTCGCCGGCGACCCCCGCGGGCGCGTTGATGCCGGTGCCGACGGCGGTACCGCCGAGCGGTAGCTCCGCGACGCGCGGCAGCGCGGCGTCGAGCCGTTCGATGCCGTAACGCACCTGCGCCGCGTACCCGCCGAACTCCTGCCCCAGCGTCACCGGCGTGGCATCCATCAGATGCGTGCGGCCCGCCTTGACCACCGACGCGAACTCGTCGGCCTTCGCCTCCAGAGCCGCGGCGAGGTGGTCCAGGCCGGGCTTGAGATCGTTGATCGTCGCTCTGGTGGCCGCGACGTGGATCGCCGACGGGAACTGGTCGTTCGAGGACAGCGGGTCGTTGACGTCGTCGTTCGGATGCACCGGTGCGCCGAGCCGCTCACTCGCGAGCGTGGCCAGCACCTCGTTCGTGTTCATGTTCGAGGACGTGCCCGAGCCGGTCTGGAACACGTCGATCGGGAACTCGGCGTCCCAGTCGCCGCGCGCGACCTCGGCCGCCACCGCGGCGATGGCGTCGGCCTTGCCCTGGTCGAGCAGGCCGCGCTTGGCCCGGATGCGCGCGCCGGCACCCTTGATGATGGCCAGACCGGCGATGAGTTCGCGTTCGATCGGCTGGCCGGAGATCGGGAAGTTCTCCACCGCGCGCTGCGTCTGGGCGCGCCACTTGGCGGTCGCCGGGACGCGGACCTCGCCCATCGAGTCCTTCTCGATGCGGAAATCGTTAGCCGACACGTGCACTCCTCGAATCCGACGGACCGTTTCACCCTAGGACGCGACGGAGCGTCGAAACCGCCAACGTGGGCGAATGCACGCGTGACGTGATAGGCAGTTGACCGAAGTGGGCGGAGGAGGAAGGCCAATGGCGAGGTTCACCTCGTGGCGGGTCGGTGCGGTGGTCGTGGCGGTGGGGCTGCTCGTCGCCGCCTGCAGTGAAGGCGGCGGCGGGTCGGCCAACTCCAGCACCGGCGGTGCCGTGGGGACGGCCTCCAACGCCGCGCCGACCGGCATCGGCGGTGGCTCGGGCTCCGCCGCCGGTTCGAAGACGGCCTCGAAGACCGCCAAGGCCTCCGGCTCGAAGAGTGCGTCGCGGGGCAATTCGAGCACGCCGGCGCACGCGTCCTCCTCGTCGCGGCACAGTGGTGGCGGGGGCAGCCACAGCTCGTCGTCCGCGCCGCCGCCGGACAACGGCTGCCGGTCCTCCGCGCCGCCGCTCGCGAGCGACCCGTCCAAGGCGAGCATCACGGTGTGCAAGGCCGTTGGCCTGCGCACGACCAGCTCCGACTGCCCCAGGTCGGCAACGCCGTGCGCCTTCGTCACGATCACCGGACACAGCTTCAAGCCGAACGAGTCACTCGTGGTGGCGGAGTGCCGCTACAAGGGCGAGGACGCGGACAACTACGGGCTCGGCGACTGCAACATCAAGAGCGTGCTCACCTTCGCGCCGGCCAAGACCACCAAGTCCGACGGCAGCGGGCATGTCGGGCCGATCACGGTCCCCGTCGTGGATGCGTTCAAGACCGTCAATTGCAGGACCAGCCAGTGCCTCATCTCGGTGGCGGTGCCGCTGCAAAGCAGTGCGGCGGACAACCCGCACGTGCTGATCTCCTTCGCCTGAGCGGCGCCTACTGCGGCGGCTGATAGCCCTGCTGCGGGTAGCCCTGCGGCTGCTGTTGCGGGTAGCCCTGGTGCGGGTACCCCTGCGGCTGGAACGTGGTCTGTGGCGGCGCCTGCTGCGGTAGCTGTTGCGCCAATTGCTGCACCGGCTCGGGGGAGGGCGGCGCACCGCCCGGCGCGCCGTAGCCCATCGACTGCGCGGTCTGCTTCGCGGCGTCGGACACCGGGACGGCCACGACCGCCGTGCCGTACGCGCACAGCTCCGTCCACGTCTCGCCCATCTCGGACGTGTCGAAACGCATGCCGATGACGGCGTTGCCGCCCTTCTGCCGGGCGTGCTCGAGCATCCGGCCCATGACCTCGTTGCGGCTGTCGGTGAGGTTGCGCGTCATGCCCTGCAGTTCGCCGCCGAACATCGACTTGAAGCCGGCGCCGAGCTGCGAGAACGCGTTGCGCGAGCGCACGGTGAGCCCGAAGACCTCGCCGCACACGCGCTGGATCTCCCAGCCGGGGATCTCGTTGGTCGTCACCACCATCATGGCGCGCTCTCACCCACATTCCTGTCGAAGTCGACGGCCGAGTATGCCCGCAACTTGCCGAGCTGGTGCAGCGAGTCGAGCAACCGGATGGTGCCGGACTTGGACCGCATCACGATCGACTCGGTCTGCACCGAGTCGGCGAAGTAGCGCACCCCGCGCAGCAGCTCGCCGTCGGTGACGCCGGTCGCGCAGAAGAAGATGTCGTCGCCCTTGACGAGATCCTCGGTGACGAGCACCCGATCGAGGTCGTGTCCGGCGTCGATCGCCTTCTGCCGCTCGTCGTCGTCGCGCGGCCACAGCCGTGCCTGGATGACGCCGCCCATGCAGCGCAGCGCCGCGGCCGCGATGATGCCCTCGGGGGTACCGCCGATGCCCATGAGCAGGTCCACGCCGGTGCCCGGACGCGCCGCGGAGATCGCGCCGGCCACGTCGCCGTCGGTGATGAACTTGATGCGTGCGCCGGCCTCGCGCACCTCGCGCACGAGCTCCTTGTGCCGCGGCCGGTCGAGGATGCAGACCGTGATGTCCTCGGGATGTACGCGCTTGGCCTTCGCAAGCCGCGCGATGTTCTCCGACGTGGACGCGGTGATGTCGATCGCGTCGACCGCCTCGGGCCCGGCGGCGATCTTCTCCATGTAGAACACGGCGGACGGGTCGAACATCGAGCCACGCTCGGACACCGCGATGACCGCGATCGCGCCGGACATGCCCTTGGCCATCAACGTCGTGCCGTCGATCGGGTCGACCGCGACATCGCACAACGGCCCGGTGCCGTCGCCCACGTCCTCGCCGTTGTAGAGCATCGGCGCTTCGTCCTTCTCGCCCTCGCCGATGACGACGGTGCCGCGCATGGCGACGGTGCCGATCAGGGCCCGCATCGCGTCGACGGCGGCGCCGTCGCCGCCGTTCTTGTCGCCGCGGCCGACCCAGCGGCCGGCGGCCATCGCCGCGGCCTCCGTGACCCGGACGAGCTCGAGCGCCAGGTTCCGGTCAGGGGCCTGGCGCGGCACGGCCAGCGCCGGAGGGACGCCGATCGAGCCGGTGTCGGGGGATCCGTCGTTCATGGCGGGCTACCTCTCGGCACAGTCAGGTTCGATCCGGGCACCCATTTTGGCAGACCCGCTTCGGCGCGTGGGGGGCATCCGGAAACCTCGTCGACGCCCCCCATAGTCTTCGGCGTGTCCGTTTCCACGCATCTGCGGGCCCGCACCGGCCTGCTGGCGGTGTGCGGCGGGGCGGTGCTGTGGGGCACGACCGGCGTCGCGGTCCGGATCATCCAGGAGCGCACCGGGCTGGCCGCGGTCACCGTCGGCTTCTACCGGGTGCTGGTCGCCGCGGTCGTCGTGGCGCTGGTCTTCCGGGCCTCGGGGCTGCGCACCGCGGCGCGGGTGCTGCGCCGCTACCCGGTCGCGCTGCTCGTCTGCGGTGCAGGGTTCGGTGCGTACCAGGCGCTCTACTTCATCGGCGTGCAGGACGTCGGTGTCAGCATCTCGACGCTGGTCAGCCTCGGCATCGCGCCCGTCGCGCTCACCGTCGGCGGCGCGCTGGCCCGGCGCCGGCTGCCGGGCGCGGCCAGCCTCGCGGTGCTGGCCTGCGCGGTCGTCGGGCTCGCGCTCGTCTCGCTGCGCACCAGCTCGGGCGTGCCCGCGCCGCATCCGGCGCTGGGGGTGCTGGCATCGGTCGGTTCGGGCCTCGGGTACGCGGCCATCACCGCGCTGAGCCGGCGGATGTCACACGAGGATCCGCTCGTGCTCACCGGTGTCACGAGCGCCATCGCGACGGTCGTGCTGCTCCCGTTCGCGATCGCGGCGGGGTTGCGGCTGCCGCACGACGGGATCGCCTCGATGTGGGTGGTCTACATCGGCGTGGTGCCCACGATCTGCGCGTACTGGCTGTTCTACCGCGGCCTGCGCTCGACCGCGTCCGAGGTCGCCGGCGTGCTCACCCTGCTCGAGCCGCTCACCGCGGCGGTGGTGGCGGCGATCGTGGTGCACGAGCAGCTCACACCCGTGGCGATCGTCGGCGGCGGTCTGATGCTCGTCGCGGTGGCCGCGCTCTACCTGCGCCGGCCCGCACCCGAGGTCGGCGAAGTCCCGCCCCCGTGATCGGAGTTGTCCGCCCCTCAGTACGCGTACGCGTGCCGTGGGCGGACAACTCGGGGCTACTCGGCGGAGTCGTGTTCGGCGATCGCCTTGTCGAGCCGCTCGCTCGCGCCGTCCAGCCAGCGCTGGCAGATGTCGGCGAGCAGCTCGCCGCGCTCCCAGAGGGTCAGCGAGTCCTCGAGCGTCTGCCCGCCGGACTCGAGCTTGCCGACGATCTCGCGCAGTTCGGCCCGGGCTTCTTCGTAGGACGGCTCACTCATCGCCTGGAACCCTACGTGGCGGCGGCGTCGAACTCGCCGCCCGCCACCCGCACCCGCAGCGGCCCGACGGCATCGGCCGGGGCACGCACGACCGTCCCGTCCGGACGCCGCACCACGGCGTACCCGCGATCGAGCGTCGCCTGCGGCGACAGGGCCTGTACGCGGGCGCGGACGTGCTCGAGGTCGGCGCGGGCGGCATCGAGCAGCGCGGCGACCCGTTGTCTGGTGCGTGCGCGCAGCGCCGTCGTCTCGTCGCGCCCGCGCTCGAGCCGGCCCGCGACGGTGCGGCGCAGCCGCTCCGGCAGCCCGGCCATCAGCTCCGCCTCGCGGGCGAGCCGGGCCCGGATGCATGCGCGGGCCCGCTCGCGCAGCTCGGCCACCGCTCGCGTCTCCTCGTGCAGGTCGGGCACCACCTGCTTCGCGGCATCGGTCGGCGTGGACGCGGCCACGTCGGCCACGAGGTCGAGCAATGGCCGGTCGGTCTCGTGCCCGATCGCGCTCACCACGGGCGTGTTCGCCGCCGCGACCGCGCGCACCAACGTCTCGTTGCTGAACGGGAGCAGATCCTCGACGCTGCCGCCGCCGCGCGCGATGACGATGACGTCGACCTCGACGTCCGCGTCCAGGCGCTGCAGTGCGTCGACGACCTCGAGCACCGCGTTCGGGCCCTGCATCGCGACGTTCTCCAACCGGAAGCGCGCGCCGGGCAGCCGGCGCCGCGCGTTCTCGACGACGTCGCGCTCGGCCGCGCTGGCCCGCCCCGTGATCAGTCCGACGGTGTGCGGCAGGAACGGCAGCGCGCGCTTGCGCTCGAGTGCGAACAACCCCTCGGACGCCAGTAGTTTGCGCAACGCCTCGAGCCGGGCGAGCAGCTCACCGAGCCCGACCTGGCGCACGTCGGTGGCGCGCAGGCTGAGCTCGCCGCGTTCGAGGTAGAAGTCGGGCCGGGCCCTGATGACGATCCGCGAGCCCTCGACGACGTCGTCGGGCAGCACGCCACGCCCGCAGGTCACCTTCATCGAGATGTTCGCGTCCGGGTCGCGCAGCGTGAGGAACTGGGTGGCCACGCCCGGGCGCCGGGTCAGCTGCGCGACCTGGCCGTCCACCCAGATCTCGCCGAGCCGCGAGATCCACTCGCCGATGCGGATCGCGACCGCGCGCACCGGCACCGGCGACTCGGCCGAGGTTTCGAGCCGGGCCATGCGGTCCTACTCGTCGACCGTGTCGAAGCGTGACGGCGGTGAATGGCGCGGCCGGCTGATCGCCTTGCCCGCGTCGCCGTTCCCGGCCTTCTTCGCCGCGGCCTTACGGGCCGGTGCCTTGCGCGCCGCAGGCGCCTTCTTCGCCGCGCGCTTGCGCGCCGGCCGCGCCGCCGGCTCTGTCTCGCCCCCTGCCTCGTCCGCTGCCTCGTCCCCTGCCGGCGTGCCGAGCAGTTCGTCGAGCAGCCGGCTGGCCGCGCGGGCGCGCACCTGGGGATCGGCGTCGTCCAGGCCCGTCCCACGCAGCTCGCCGCCCGGCACCGGGTCGTCGAAGGTCGCCCAGGCCGGCGGTTCGTCGGTCGTCGGGCGCCGGTTGAGCACGTCGTCGCCCCGCGCGGCGAGCCGGGCGTAGCGCTGCTGCGCCCGCAGCGACATCTGCAGCGCGGTGCTCACCGCGAGCATCGGCAGCTCGATGGCCCGGTCGGGCAGGTGCTTGGCCTCTTGGGCCGCCTCCGCGACCAGACCTACGACCGCGCGGATCGGACCAGGAAGCTGCATGGGTCCACCTTGCCCGAAACCGGGCGTCCGTACCATCGAAGTCGTGACCGACGCAGCGTCGAAGCAGAACAAGCGCATCTTGCTCGCCAAGCCGCGCGGCTACTGTGCCGGCGTCGACCGCGCGGTGCAGACCGTCGAGCATGCGCTCGAGCACTACGGCGCGCCGGTGTACGTGCGCAAGCAGATCGTGCACAACCTGCACGTCGTCCATGCGCTCGAGAAGCGCGGCGCAATCTTCGTCGAGGAGAACGCCGAGGTCCCCGAGGGCGCCATCGTGGTGTTCTCCGCGCACGGCGTGGCACCCGAGGTGCACGAGCAGGCCGCGCAGCGCAGCCTGCGCACGATCGACGCGACCTGCCCGCTGGTCACCAAGGTGCATCACGAGGTGCGCCGGTTCGCGAAGGACGACTACGACATCCTGCTCATCGGACACGAAGGGCACGAGGAGGTCGTCGGCACCAGCGGCGAGGCGCCCGAGCACATCACCCTCGTCGACGGGCCGGACGCGGTGGACTCGATCGAGGTGCGGGACCCGGCGAAGGTCGTATGGCTCTCGCAGACCACGCTGTCGGTCGACGAGACGATGCAGACCGTCGAGGCGCTGCGCGAGAAGTTCCCGTTGCTGCAGGCACCGCCGTCCGACGACATCTGCTACGCCACGCAGAACCGGCAGGCCGCGGTGAAGGCGATCGCGCCGCAGGTCGAGCTGTTCCTCGTCGTCGGGTCGGCCAATTCGTCCAACTCCGTGCGCATGGTCGAGGTGGCGCTCGCCGCTGGTGCGCCCGCGGCCCAGCTGGTCGAGAACGCCGAGGTCATCGACCCCGCGTGGCTCGACGGCGTCGCCGCGGTGGGGCTGTCGTCCGGCGCGTCGGTGCCCGAGGTGCTGGTGCACGAGGTGATCGCGGCACTGGCCGAGCGTGGCTATGCGGACGTCGAAGAGATCACGCACACCGAAGAGAGGTTGTCCTTCGCGCTGCCGCAGGAACTGCGCCGGGAGCTGAAGTCGGCTACTTCCTCGTGATCAGCCGGATGCCGGCGATGATCAGTACGGCCGCGGTGGCTGCGGCGATCGCCGGGAAGCCGTACACGAGGTAGTTCGCGGCGGCGTCGAGAATGACCTTCTTGTCGTGCAGCCCGCTCGAGCGCACGTAGAGCTGGAACAGCGCGCCGCCCGAGTAGACGATCGGCGGCGCGATCACGATCGGGAACATGTGCGAGCGCTTGACCATCAGGATGGCGACGACCGACGCGGCGACGATGCCGAGGTTGAACCCGCCGCGCACCTGGTTCGAGCCGAGCGTGTCGATGATGCCGCCCACC
>JAICKR010000073.1 GCA_025927835.1 Jatrophihabitans sp.
CGCCACGCAGGTTCAGGTAGCTCGCGGTGTGCGGCCGCGCTGCAGGTAGACACGCCGAGGAATCACTCGCTGCGTGGCCACGGACCCCGCCGCAGCCGGAGCAGGAAGATCGTCAAAGAAGCCGACCCTGCGGACATCGGCATTACACGACGTTCGATCTTTGGCAGCGCGGGTCGGGGCGTCTGCCTATTCGTGCCCAAGCCGGACGCCACATCTTTGACCTGCCGAACACGAAGCCGGCTGGACCGTCCGCCAAGAACCCGACGGCACCACCATCGGACCGGGCCCCACCTACACCAGACCATCCGACGAACTCTCCGTCGGCATCGAGGAAGGCTCGCCCGTGCCCGGCTTCGGTCATCTCGAACCCGTCCGGCACATAGCGTCCATTACTGACCTCGACGGTGAGGAAGCGATCACTGTTGGCGCGGTGCTCGCTCGCGTCACGACTGTGCTCAAACAGGCGACCGGCGCTGACCTCGTGTACGTGTACGTATTCGGGGAACGTGTCGCGCACCTGCACTTCAATCTGGCACCACACCGGCCCGGCGACGCGCTGGTTGGCGGGCCCGGGCTGTTGCGATCAGGGGCGGAGCCGCTCGACGCTCGGCATCTCGTCCAAACCAACAGCGCTATTGAAACCGCCCTCTCGAAATAGCGCCGCGAAGGAGCTCAGGTCGTCGACCAGGCCTTGCCGAACCAGCGCTCGGCGCGGCTTGCGCCGAACTCGGCCTTGCGCGCTGCCAGCTCGAGCGACGGGCCTCCCATGGTGCCCACGGGCGCCTGCCCGGTGACGAACATGACGTCAACGGTCGCGACCTCGCCGCCACCGAACTCGAGGTAGCAGACGCCGCGGCCGTCGTAATCGGCCGACGTCTCGACCCGCCGGATCGCAGCAGCGATGTGCTCGGCGGCCACGGCGCCCTGCCCCTCGGCGAACACGCCCGCCTTGGGCGTGCCGACGCTCGTGACGTCGCCGACTGCGTACACGCCGGCGAAGCGGGTCTCCAGCGTGTGCGGATTGACGGGGATCCAGCCGTCGACGGTCAGCCCGGCCTCGCTGACGACCTCGGGTGCGCGATGTTGCGGGACGCCCATGAAGAGGTCGAAGGCCAGTTCGGTGCCGTCGCTCAGTTTCGCCACGTTGCGTTCGCCGACGAGCTCGGTGACGAGCCGGTCCGGCAGCCACTCGATGCCGCGCTCGGCGAACGTCGCGAGCACCGCATCGGAGGCGGCGGGCGACGGCGGGATGGGCTTGCCCATCGGCATGACGAGTGCGATCGACGACTTCTCCCGGACGCCCCGCTCGCGCAGTAGTTCGTCCAGCATCAGCGCAGTCTCGCTCGGGGCGGGCGGGCACTTGAACGGGGTGGACGTGACGGCCACGATCACCCGGCCACCGGCGAAGGTCGCGAGCACGTCGCGCAGGGCGAACGCGCCGTCGACCGTGTAGAACTCGTGCCCGGCCTCAGCCAGCCCGGGCGTGGCTTCAGGATGCAGATCCGCGCCGAGCGCGACGACGAGGAAGTCGGCGTCGAAGGCACCCGCGTCGGTCTCGACGTGCCGGCGCTGCGGATCGATCGCGCGCACCTCGGTCTGCACGAAGCGCACGCCGGGCTTGACGATGTCGGCGTAGGGGTGCAGCACCGCGTCCGGCGGCGTGCGCCCGAACATCACGTCGAGCTTGGAGAACCCGAAGATGAAACAGTCGCTGCGGTCGATGAGCACCACGTCGAGCGCGTCGCCGAACTCGCCCGAAAGCCCGGTGGCCAGTTCGAGCCCGCCGAACCCGGCGCCGAGCACCACAACACGCATGGGGCGAAGGTAGTCGACCCGGCTGAGTGCGAGGAACCGTCAGCGCGTCGAGGCGACGATGCGTTCGAGATCGCCCGGGCCGGCCACTGCGCGGACGTTGCCCGAATCAATCGGTTCGCCGCACTTGTCGCAGTGCAGCGCAGCCTCGGTGTAGCGGCCGCACCCCTTGTGCCGTAGCCGCAGCGGCGCGCCGTCGGGCGCGGCGTACTTGTCGCCCCACTGCCGCATGCTGGTCAGGATCGAGAACAGGTCGCGGCCCTTGTCGGTGAGCAGGTAGTCGTAACGCAGCGGCCGGTCGCTGTACGCGACCTTCTCGAGCACACCGTGGGCGACCAGGTGTGCCAGGCGCTGGTTGAGTACGTTGCGCGAGATGCCGAGCCGCTCCTGCATCTGATCGAAACGGGTCACGCCGAGGAACGCGTCGCGGACGATCAGCATCGTCCACCACTCACCGATCACCTCGAGGGTCTGGGCGATCGAGCAGTGCATCGCGGCGAAGCTCTTGCGTTCCACGTCCTCCACGATAGTCAGTTGCGTCATAGAACGCAAAGCTCTACCGTGCGTTCTATGACAGAACTTATCGATGCGCCGGTGCGGGCTCGCGCCCGCAACAACGCGTCGTCACGTGAGGTGCTGCTGATCGTCTGTGCCGGAGTCGTGCTCGCCAGCATCGACCTGTTCATCGTCAACGTTGCGCTGCCGCAGATCGGGCATGACCTGCACTCAGATGGCGATCTCGCTGAGCTGTCGTGGGTCCTCAACGCGTACGCGATCGTGTACGCGTCGCTGCTGGTGTTCTTCGGCCGGCTGGCCGACCGCTTCCGCCGCGACCGCGCGTTCCTGCTCGGCGTCGCGATCTTCACCGCGGCCTCGGCCGCGTGTGCCGCGGCAACCAGCGTCGGCATGCTCGTCGCGTTCCGGGTCGTGCAGGCCGCCGGCGCGGCGCTGCTCACGCCGACCTCGCTCGGGCTCGTCCTCGCCTCGTACGAACCGGAGCGCCGCCAGGGCGCGGTACGCGCCTGGACGGCCACCGGTGGCATGGCTGCTGCGATCGGCCCGGTGCTGGGCGGCCTGCTCGTCGAGCTCGACTGGCGCTGGGTGTTCCTGGTCAACGTGCCCATCGGCATCGCCGCGCTGGTGATCGGCTGGCGCCGGCTGCCGCACGTGCCCGGGCACCCGATCGAGCGACCGGACGCCGTCGGTGTCGTGCTCGCGACCGCCGGTGTCGGGCTGCTGACGTTCGCGCTGGTGAAGGCCAGCGACTGGGGCTGGGGCGCCGCTTCGGTCGACGCGGCGCTGATCGGCGCGGCCGCGATGCTCGCCGCATTCGTGCTGCACTGCCTGCGCAGCCGCACGCCGTTGATCCACCCGTCGCTGTTCGCGTCGCGGCAGTTCAGCGGGGCGTCCGCGGTCGCGATCCTGTTCTCCGCGGCGTTCGGCGCGATGCTGCTGTCCGCCGTGCTCTGGCAGCAGGACGTGTGGCACTGGTCGGCACTGCGCACCGGGCTGGCGATCGCGCCCGGGCCGCTGATGGTGCCGCTGACCTCGTTCGGCGTCACCGGCAGGCTCATCGCGCGTTTCGGCGCAGCACGCGTGCTGGCCGCCGGGAGCCTGATGTTCGCGGCCGGTGAGGTGTGGTGGGCGCTGGCCGTCACCGTCTCGCCGAACTACGTCACCGGCATCCTCGGCGGGATGATCCTCACCGGAATCGGCGTGGGGCTCACCCTGCCGACGATGATGTCCAGCGGTGCCGCGGCACTGCCGCCACACGCCTTCGCCACCGGCTCGGCGGTGATCAACATGCTGCGCCAGACGGGGATCGTCCTCGGCGTCGCGGTGCTCGTCGCGGTGCTGGGCACACCGGCGACCGGCTCCGCCGCGCTGGACGCGTTCCGGCACGGCTGGTGGCTGACCGCCGCGATCTCGGCGGCCGGCGTGCTGCCCGCACTGGCTCTGCGCAAGCGGTGAGACGTACCCGCAGCCGGCGGGTAGGACCTGAGACATGCTGCAGAAGCGATTGGACGAAGCGGTCGGCCGCCTCGAGCAGGCCAAGGTTCTCGACGGCCCGGCCGGTGCGGTGCAGGCGGTAGGGCGGCCGCTGGTCAGCGGCCGCGTCGGGGAGGTGCTGCGCGGCGAGCCGATCGGGCATCCGCTGCACCCGGCCCTCGTCGCGGTGCCGATGGGCGCCTGGATGTCCGCTTCTTTGATCGACCTGACCGGCGGCGACGCCGCGGCGGCGCGCCGGCTCGTCGGGCTCGGCGTTCTCGCCGCGCTGCCCGCCGCGGCCGCCGGCGCCGCCGACTGGCTGCGCACGAGTGGCGAGGAGCGACGCGTCGGGTTCGTGCACGCCGGGCTGAACGACGTCGCGCTCGGGCTCTACGCCGCGAGCTGGCGCTCCCGCGCCGGTGGGCGGCGCGCGAAGGGCACTGCGCTCGCGCTCGCCGGCTCCGGGCTGCTACTCGCCAGCGGCTGGCTGGGCGGTCATCTGGCGTACCGACGCGGGGTGGGCGTGGCTGCGTCCGCGACCTAGCAGCAGGGCGGGTGGCGCGGTGGCGATGCCGGCCCGGTCGATGGCCGCGCGCGCCGGTTCCACGAGCGCGCCCTGCAGCCGGCGCACTGCGTCGAGGTGATCGCCCGTCCAGATGACGCGCACCGCGGTCGCCGAGGCCAGCCCGTCGTCGCAGGTGAGGTCGGCGCGGACGGCGTCGATGAGCCGTCGGTCGGCCTGCGTATCCCGGTCGTTCACGCTCGGCAGCTCCGCGGCGCCGACGAGGCTGCCGGCGAACACGTCGAACCAGCTGCGCAGGGCGTCGACCGCGCCGAGCAACTCCTGCCGCGCCGCTTCGCGATCGCCGGGCTCCGGCGCCTCGTCGCGCTCCCACAACTCGACGACCGCGTCCGCGGCGAGTCGGACGCTGGCCACACCGGTGAGCAGCCCGGTGATCTCGGCCATCGGCACCGGTTTCGCGCCGCGCTCGGCGAGGTAGGTGCGGAACGTGTCGTCGAGCCGGCGCGCGGCCGCGGCGGCGGTCAGCGAACCGCTCACCGGACTCGGCACGCCCTGTGCACTCGGATGCCGTGCACAACGGCTCACGCCGAAGCGCACCGCCGCGACGAGGTAGGCCGCACTGTCGGCGTAGCCCTCGGCCAGTGCCACCCCGAGCGCCGCGGCGGCGCCGCGCGGCCAGAACAGCAGCCCGACGAGCAGGCTGACCGCGCCGCCGATGGCGACGTCCTCGACGCGCAGCAGCCCGACCTGCCAGCCGGCCGGCACGATGATGTTGAACAGGATGAGCAGGGTGAGCGTGAACCCGGCCTGACCGGCGGCGAACGAGATCGCCGCCGGGGCGACGCCGGCGATCAGGATCACGACCGGCAGCAGCACCCACAGCGCGGTGGTGTTCGTCCCGATCGGCCAGAGCACGAGCGCACCCAACGCGAAGCCGACGAGCGTGCCGGCCAGGCCGCGCACGATGTTCTGCCCGGTGCTGAGCGCGTTGGAGCGCAGCACCGACAGCGTGCCGAGCACGACCCAGAACGAGTGCTGCACGCCGGTCGCGTTCGCGACGAAGACGGCAGCGCCGAGCGCGACGGCGCCGCGCACGCTGTTGTGCAGCCACACCGAATGCCGCTCGAGGTGCGCGGCGGCCCGCTCGGAGGCCGCGGCCACCGGCCCGGCCAGCCCGGCCGGCTGCCGGCCGAGGAGCCGGTCGAGCCAGCCGCGGCGCTCCGCGAGCGCGGTGCGCTCGATGTTCGCCGCGATCTGCCCGACGGCGAAGCTGAGTTCCTGCGCGCGGAAGCTCGGGTCGAGCGATGAGACGATCTCGACCGCCTCGTCACCGTCGTGCACCTGGTGGACGGGTAGCTGCCGGGTCGCCTGCGTCTCCATTGCGACGAGCGCGGCGCGCAACCGTGCGGCTGCATCCGTCAGCTCGGCGGGATCGCGCGACGCGCCCTCGAGCAGGTCGGCGCCGCGCTCGAGCACCTCTGCCGCCGCGGTCTTCACCTCCAGCGACGTCTCGTGGACGGGGAGCTTCTTCTGCACCGGCGAGGTCTTCACCACGACCGTGTTCAGCCAGTTGATCTCGTCGATGAGCCGCACCACGGTGCGCGCGGACGTGCTCAGCCCTGTCGGCCGGTAGGGGGTGGCCAGGAACGCCTGGTGCAACGCGGAGACCGCGGCGTTGGCGTTGACGACGGCCTGCATGTGCGCGTCGCGCTGCGCCGGATCGAACCCGGACCGGCGGAACGCCACGTCCGAGCGCAGTCGCTCGGCCAGTGCCCGGCAGGCCGCGCCCGCCTCGGCGCGGATCCGGTCGTGCACCGGCGCCGGCCACAGCAGCCCCACGGCGAGCAGCGACGCGGCCGCCGCCATGCCCCAGCCGGCCAGCCGGTCGGGGATCGCCGACACCGGCGCCTCGGCCGACGCGGGCAGGATGAAGGCCAGCAGCAGCGACGACGCGGCGCCGGCCAGTGCCGAGCTGACGACACCCGCGAACAGCACGCCGAACCCGACCAGCACCATCGCGCTCGCCGCGAGCCAGGGATTCTGCGAGGCGAGCGTGCCGAGCACGACGAACACCGCGCCGACGATGCCGAGCCCGAGCTGCGACTCGAGCCGCTCGCGCATCGGCCCGCCGAAGTCGGCGAGCAGCAGGACCGCGAACGAACCGAACGCCGCGAAGGTTGCGACGTTGCCGTTCTCGATCACCTTGCTGCCGATCGCGAACAGCGCCGGCATGACGATCGCGGTACGCCCGGCACGGCGCAGCGCGACGAGGTTGCGGTCCTTCGTCCGCAACCACCGGAGGGGGTGCGCAGCAGCGGTCACGACTCAGCCCGTGGCAGCACCGAAGTGCAGCACCGCGGTGCCGCGCAGGTCGAGCCACCGTCCGTGCGGTGTCTCTGCGTAGCGCAGCAGTACGTCGCCGCAGCCCGGGCAGCGCGCGACGACGCCGGGTCCGCCCTGGTACACGTGCAGCGCGACTATCGGCTCGGTGCGCGTGCAGCCGGCACAGCGTGCCGTCGCGGTGCTCACCTCGAATGCGAACACGTCGAGCAGCGGCCCGGCCAGCGCATTGCCGTCCTCGTGGTTGTGGGTCATGTCAGCCCCCACTGGCGTGTCGTCGAGGTCGATGCGGCGCCGCCCTGGCCTCGCCGTCGGGCGCCGCGCGGGTGTAGAGCAGGGTGACGTCCACGCCGTCGCAGCCGTGCAGCTCGTCGGCGTAGTAGACGTCGGCCGGCGTGCGCACCGAGTAGAGCAGCCGCAGCGTGCGCGCGGTCGCGGTCTCGTCCCGCGTGTCGACAAGTTTCGCGGCGCGCCACAGTGCAGGCATCAGTCGCCGTCGTAGCGCTGTTCCCGCCACGGATCTCCGTCGTTGTGGTAGCCGAGGCCCTCCCAGAAGCCGGGCTCGTCGTCGAGCAACAGCTGCAGGCCGCGCACCCATTTCGCGGACTTCCACAGGTACAGGTGCGGGACGAGCAGCCGCGCCGGTCCGCCGTGCTCGGCCGGCAACGGCTCGCCCTCGTACTCGAACGCGATCCAGGCCTGGCCGTCGAGCAGGTCCTCGAGCGGGAGGTTCGTCGTGTAGCCGCCGTAGGACTGGACGAGCGCATAGTCGGCCGCGGTGTCGACGTCGGCGAGCAGCGTGTCGAGCGAGACGCCGCGCCACGTGGTGCCCGGCTTCGAACTGGCCCGGGGGTAGGTCGACGCCGTCGTGCCGGCGGCCCGAGAATCCGCGGGTCACGAGTGCCATGCGCCACCTCCGCCGCTCACTATGCCGGAACTCCATGAAAGTTTTTCGACGGCTGTGTCGATTCCCGGGCCGCGTGATCGACGCAAGGACGAGAACACCAACGAGCGAAAGGACACGGGCGATGGGCAGGATCGTGGTCAGTGAATTCGTCAGCCTGGACGGCGTCATGCAGGACCCGGGCGGGGCGGAGGGTTACCGGCACGGCGGCTGGGCGTTCCGGTTCGAACGGGGGGAGAAAGGCAACCGGTTCAAGCTCGACGAGCTGATGGCGGCCGAGGCGATGCTGCTCGGTCGCACCACCTATGACGGCTTCGCCGCCGCCTGGCCGGACATGCACGACGAGCAGGGTTTCGCGGACCGGATGAACACGATGCCGAAGTACGTCGTCTCATCGACGCTGCAGAACCCGACGTGGACGAACACGACGGTGCTGTCCGGCGACCCGGTCGAGGAGCTCCGCGCGCTTCGGCAGCGCCTCGACGGCGACATCCTCGTCGGCGGCAGCGCGAGCGTCGCGCAGCTGGCACAGCGGCACGGGCTGGTCGACGAGTACCGGCTGATGGTGTACCCGATCCTGCTCGGCAGCGGCACGCGGCTCTTCCTCGACGAGGACCTCGATCCCGCGCAGCAGCTCGAGGTCGTGTCGTCCGATCGCGAGGGCGATGTCGAACTGCTGGTGCTGCGGCCGGTGCCCGCCTAACGGTGGACATATGCGGCCCGGCAGGACACCGTGTGGCTATGCGCCAACTGACCAGCCTCGATGCGCAGTTCCTCGCGCTGGAGACCGCCCGGCAGTACGGGCACGTGGGCGGGCTCGCCATCCTCGACCCGGCCACGCGCGACGGCGCGCTCGATCTCGCGAGCGTGCAGCAACTGCTCGCCGAGCGGCTGCCGCTGGTGCCCCCGCTGCGCTGGCGGCTCGCCGAGGTGCCGCTCAACCTCGACTACCCCTACTGGGTGGACGACCCCTACTTCGACCTCGAGTTCCACGTCCGCGAGATCGCGCTACCGGCGCCGGGCAACGAGAACCAACTCGCCGAGCAGGCGGCGCGCATCATCGCGCGGCCGCTGGATCGCTCCCGTCCGTTGTGGGAGCTGTACCTCATCCAGGGACTCGAGGACGGGCATGTCGCGGTGCTGACGAAGATCCACCACGCCGTGGTCGACGGCCTGTCCGGCGCGGAGATCATGGCCGCGCTGCTGGATCTCGCGCCCGAGGGACGTGAGGTTGCCGAGTCGATCCCGGCCGCGCAGCGTGCGCCGGGCAGCGCCGAGATGCTGGCGCGGGGCGCGCTCGGCCTGCTGCGCGCGCCGGTGCGGTTCGCGCGGTCGGCACCGGCCGCGCTGCCCAACCTCGCCGAGGTCCGCTCGCTCGCGGTGATGCCCGGCGTCGGCGCGATCTCTCAGCTCGCCGAGCAGACCAGGCGCGTTGCGCTGCGCAAGCCGGCACGGCGGCGCCCGTCCCTCCCGCCGGCGCCACGCACCCCGTTCTCCGGGCGGGTCTCGGGTCATCGCCGCATCTCGTTCGGTCAGATCGGGCTGGGTGACGTGAAGGCGGCGAAGAACCGGCACGGCACGACGGTGAACGACGTGGTCGTCTCGATCTGCGCCGGCGCGGTGCGCCGCTGGCTGCTCGAGCACGACGCGCTGCCGGACGGCCCGCTCGTCGCGCAGATCCCGATCTCGGTGCGCACCGAGGCGCAGACCGGCACCTACGGCAACCGCATCATGCTGCAGGCCGCGCCGCTGTTCACCGACGTCGCCGACCCCGTCGAGCGGCTGCGCCGTACCCACGACGCGCTCGGCGACATGAAGGACCGGCACCGCGCGCTGCCCGCCGAACTGCTGCAGGACGCGAACCACTTCATCCCGCCGGCCGTGTTCGCGCTCGCGGCGCGGTCCACGTTCGCACTCGCCACCTCGACCGCAGGCCGGCCGCCGTGGAACCTGGTGATCTCGAACGTCCCCGGCCCGCAGCTGCCGCTCTACCTCGCCGGCGCGCGGCTCGTCGCCAACTACCCGATCTCGGTGATCACCGACGGCATGGGCCTCAACATCACCGTGATGAGTTACGACGGCCATCTCGATTTCGGTCTCGTCGCCGATCGCGATCAGATGCCGGACGTCCATCTGCTCATCCGGTGGCTGCGCGACGAGGTGGCGCTGCTCACCAAGGAGTGATCAGGGTTCGGTGACGATCCGGCCGCGCGGCGGCGCGCCGACCGCGTGTTCGTGCTCGTTGAGCGAGGACAGCAGTGGCGAGCGGGCGAGCATGAAGACCCCGGCGCCGATGCCGAGCGCGCCGAGCACGGACACCGCGATCCAGCCGCCGGTGCGGGCGGACTCGTTGTACACGAGCACGCCCCACAGGATGGACACCGTCGGGTCCATCAGCGTGAAGCCGGGCTGCGCGGCCAGCAACGGTCCGGAGTGCAGCGCCCACTGCATGATGACGACGCCGGACAGCCCCATGCCGACCGCGGCGTAGGTCTGCCACGTCGTCACGACGCCGACCACGCCGTGGTCGCTGAGCTGGACCGTGACCTCCTTGATGAAGGTGGCGGTGAGCCCGAAGCTGGTGCCGGCCGCGGCGCCCAGGCAGGCGGTGCGCCACATCGCGCCGCCGCGCTGCGCCGCGATGAGCAGGACGGCGATGAACGCGGCGGTGCCGCCGCCCGCGATGCCGTAGAGCGTGTGGCTGATGTCGGTCTCGTCGCCGGGCTGCGGGTCCAGCGCGGCGATCAGCACGATCATGCCCGCCGTCATCGTCCAGATGCCCGACCACTCGGCGCGGCCGATCCCGGTGCGGAACACCTGCGAGGCGACCAGCAAGGTGAGTGGCACTTCCAGCGTGATGATCGTCTCGACGGTGGAGAGCTGGCCGTAGTGCAGCGCGACCGCCTGCAGCAGGAACGAGCCCACCATGCCACTGAAGCCGAGCAGCCAGGTCTTGCGCCGCACGAGGTCGCGCAGCACCGCGGTGCCGAACTGCGCGTCGCCCTCCTGCTCCAGGCTGGCCTTGCGCTGCATGACGTTGGACAGCGCGTTGCCACCGGCCGCGGCCGCGGCACAGAAGAAGCTGATCGCTGCGTCGGATTCCATCATCGCCACCGTCTAGTGAACGTCCGCCCGATGCAAGTCGTTACTGAGCTCCGGCTCAGATCCCGGGCGCGGCCTGAAATTCCGCACGGCCGGGGGGATGATCGAGGCATGAGCGCATCCGTCCGGCCCGCGAACCGCACGAGCCCGCTGCATCTCGGTGCTGCCGCTGCCGGCCTGGCCGACGTGTGGAGCCCGCGCGTCGCCGCGCGTATCAACGACGTGCTGGTCAAGGTCGTCAAGATCGACGGCGAGTTCGTCTGGCACAACCACCCCGACACCGACGAGGCGTTCCTCTGCCTCGAGGGCACGCTCACGATCGATCTGCGCGACGGCGAGCCGGAACAGGAGCGTTCGGTCACGCTCGCGCCAGGGGAGCTCTACGTGATCGAGCGCGGCATCTTCCACCGCCCGCACACCGCGGACGGCGCGACGGTTGCCTTGCTCGAGGCGGCGGGTGTGGTGAACACCGGCGCTGCGGCCGGCGCGCTGACGGCACCGGTCGACCAGCCGCTGTGACATGAGCGTCGACCACGAGCAGGCGGACGGGCGGCACGACTTCGATTTCATCTTCGGGCCGTGGCAGGGACTCACGCTGCGCCAATTCGACCCGGCCACCCGCCTCTGGCACATCTGGTGGACGCAGTCCTTCTCCTTCGACGACGGCCGCACCTGGGTGCCCAACTGGGTGATGGAATTCCGCCGGCCATGAGCAGTTGCCCGATCGTGGGGCTGTTGCACTCGCACATCGGTTGGACTAGTGTCCAGCGATGTGTCCAGTCCGGCGCTGACGATGACCGCGACGCGCCGCCATCTCAACGCAAGGCAGGCCGAGACGGCGCAGCGGGTCATCGATGCGGCGTGCGCCGAGCTGCGTGAGGTCGGCTTCGACGAGCTCACGGTGCGCAGTGTCGCAGGACGCGCGAACGTCGCGCCGGCGACCGCGTACACCTACTTCTCGTCCAAGCACCACCTGGTCGTCGAGGTCTTCTGGCGCAGCATCCACGAGCGCGCGCACCCGGCGTCGCCGGCTGCGCCGACCGTCGATCGCGTGGCCGCCGTGTTCGTGGATCTCGCGCGCTTCCTCGCGGACAACCCGGAGCTCGGCCGCGCCGCCACGTGCGCCCTGTTGCGCGACGAGCCGGACGTCAAGCAGCTGCGCGAGCTCATCGGCAGCGAGATCAACGCCCGCATAGTCGAGGCCGCCGGCCCGCAGGTCGAACCGGAGGTCATGGACGCGCTCGCCATGTCCTGGTCAGGCGCGATGCTGCAGGCCGGCATGGGGCATTCGAACTACACGCAGATGGGCGAGCGGCTCGTCGCCGTCGCCCGGCTGCTGCTGGGGGATGCGCGATGACGCAGCTCGCCGACCCGGTGGTGTTCGACCCGTACGACTACGCGACGCAGGAGGACCCGTACCCGGTCTACGCGTGGCTGCGCGAGAACGCTGCGCTCTATCACAACGCCGACCTCGACTTCTGGGCGTTGTCGCGACACGCGGACGTGACCGCGGCGTTCCGGTCGGAGGGCGTCTTCTCGAACCGGATGGGCGTCTCGCTCGACCCGAGCTCCTGGGGGCCGCAGGCCCGCGACGTCATGTCGATCCTCGCGATGGACCCGCCCGAGCAGACCCGGCTGCGTGCGCTCGTGTCGCGCGGGTTCACCCCGCGGCGGGTGGCCGAGCTCGAGAGCCAGATCCGCACGATCACCCGCGAACATCTCGACGCGCTCGCCTTCGACGAACCGTTCGACCTCATCGACCGCTTCGCCGGCCGGGTGCCGATGGACGTCATCTCCGAGATGGTGGGCGTGCCGCCCGCCGACCGGGCCGAGCTGCGTCGGCTCGCGGACCTGCTCGTGCACCGCGAGGACGGTGCCCGCGATGTGCCCAAGGCCGGTGTCGAGGCGGCGATCGCGCTGTTCGGCTACTACACCGAGATGCTCGTGGAGCGGCGTCGCAACCCGCGCGCGGATCTCACGTCGGCGCTCGTCGACGCCGACATCGACGGCGACCGGCTCACCGACGCGGAGATCATCGCGTTCCTGTTCCTGATGATCGTCGCCGGCAACGAGACGACGACGAAGCTGCTCGGCAACGCTGTCTACTGGGGCACGAAGAACCCGGACCAGCTCGCGAAGGCGCTTACCGACCCGGCCCGCATCCCGGACTGGGTGAACGAGACGCTGCGCTACGACGGCTCGACGCAGCTGCTCGCCCGGCTCGTCGTCGAGGACGTCGCGGTGCACGGCCAGGTGGCCCCGGCCGGCTCCAGGCTGGTGCTGCTGCTCGGCTCGGCCAACCGCGACGCCGCGGTGTTCGACGACGCGGACCGCTTCGACATCGATCGCGACACCGCGCAGATGGTCAGCTTCGGCGGTGGCCGGCACTACTGCCTCGGCGCCAACCTCGCCCGGCTCGAGGCGCGCATCGCGCTCGAGGAACTCGTCGCCCGGATCGACGGTGTCGAGGTCGACGAGGCGGCCGCGGAGCGCGTCCACTCCATCAACGTGCGCGGGTTCGCGCACCTGCCGACGGTGGTGCACCCCCGATGAGCGAACTCGCCCCACCCGCCGCGCTGCTCGTCGACGGCGAGCTGCGTGGCGCGTCCGGCGGCGCGACGTTCCCGATCGTCAACCCGGCGACGGAAGAGGTGATCGGGAGCGCACCGGACGCGAGCGCCGGTGACACCGATGCGGCGATCGCCGCGGCCCGGCGCGCGTTCGACACGAGCTCGTGGGCCGAGGACGTCGAGTTCCGGGTGCACTGCCTGCGCCAGCTGCACCAGGCGCTGGTCGACGCCGGACCCGCGATGCGCGCGCTGACCACCGCCGAGGCCGGTGCGCCCGCGATGTTCACCGCCGGCCCGCAGTACGACGTCCCGGTCGAGACTCTCGCGTGGACGACCGAGCTGGCTGCCGGCTACGAGTGGGAACACGACCTCGGGCTTGCGTCGCCGATGGGCATCGCCACCGCGCGCACCGTGCGGCGCGAACCGATCGGGGTGGTCGCCGCGATCACGCCGTGGAACTTCCCGAACCAGATCAACCTCGCCAAGATCGGCCCGGCGCTCGCGGCGGGCAACACGGTCGTGCTCAAACCGGCGCCGGACACGCCGTGGGTGGCCGCGGAGCTGGGCCGGCTCGCGACCGAGTACACCGACCTCCCGGCCGGCGTGCTGAACATCGTCACCGCGCAGTCGCACGAGGCCGGCGCGGTGTTGAGCTCGGATCCGCGGGTCGACATGGTCTCGTTCACCGGCTCGACCGCGACCGGACGCACGATCATGGCAGCCGCGGCATCGACGCTGAAGAAGACGTTCTTGGAGCTCGGCGGCAAGTCGGCGTCGATCGTGCTGGACGACGCCGACCTCGGCGGGGCCGTCGGGCTCACCGCATTCAGCGTGTGCGTGCACGCCGGCCAGGGCTGCGCGCTCACGACCCGCCTCGTCGTGCCGCGAGCGAGCTACGACGAGGCGGTCGAGATCGCGGCGGCGACGATGGCCGGGCTGCGCCCGGGCGACCCGCGTGATCCCGGCACGGTGTGCGGGCCGCTCATCAACGCGACGCAGCGTGACCGGGTCGAGGGCTACCTGCGCCTCGCGCGCGAGGAGGGCGGCTCGTTCGCCGTCGGCGGCGGACGGCCCGACGGTGCGGTGCACGCGCGCGGGTTCTGGATCGAGCCGACGGTCGTGGTCGGGCTCGACAACAAGGCGCGCACCGCGCGCGAGGAGATCTTCGGACCGGTCCTCGTCGTCATCGCGCACGACGGCGAGGACGACGCGGTGCGTATCGCGAACGACTCGCCGTACGGCTTGTCCGGCTCGGTCAGCTCGAGCGATGAAGCGCGCGCGATGCACGTCGCCCGGCGCATCCGCACCGGCACGCTGAGCGTCAACGGCGGCGTCTGGTTCAGCGGCGACGCGCCCTTCGGCGGCTACAAGCAGTCGGGCATCGGCCGGGAGATGGGTGTGGCCGGGTTCGAGGAATACCTGGAGACCAAGGTGATCGCGAGGGGTGCATGAGGTTCGAGGGCAAGGTCGCGATCGTCACCGGTGCCGCGCAAGGCATCGGCGAGACGTATGCGCGCAGGCTGGCTGCGGAAGGCGCCGCCGTCGTGGTCGCGGACGTGTCGGTGGACAAGGGCAAGGCGGTCGCCGACGGCATCGTCGCCGACGGCGGGCAGGCGCTGTTCGTCGAGACGGATGTGTCGTCTGCCGAATCGACGCAGGTGATGGCCGCGGCCGCCGTCGCGCAGTTCGGCGGCATCGACTTCCTCGTCAACAACGCGGCCATCTACGGCACCATGCAGTTCGACCTCCTGCTCACCGTCTCGTGGGACTACTACCGCAGGTTCATGGCGGTGAACATGGACGGCGTGCTGCTGTGCACCCGAGCCGTGTGGCCGCACATGAAGCAGCGCGGCGGCGGGGCGATCGTCAATCAGTCCTCGACCGCGGCGTGGCTGTATTCGGGCTTCTACGGGTTGGCGAAGGTCGGCGTGAACGGGCTCACCCAGCAGCTGGCACACGAGCTCGGTGGTGACGGCATCCGGGTCAATGCGATCGCGCCCGGACCGACCGACACCGAGGCCACTCGCGCGCAGGTGGGGGAGGGCTATACCAAGGAACTCGTGAAGGGCATGGCGCTCAAGCGGCTCGGCACGCCGGACGACATGGCCGGGCTGTGCCTGTTCCTGCTCTCCGATGACGCTGCCTGGATCACCGGGCAGATCGTCAACGTCGACGGTGGGCAGGTGTTCCGCGCATGAGCCCGTACGGCTTCGTCGGCCTCGGCAACATCGGCCGGCCGATGGCGCTGCGGCTCGCCGATCGGCCGGACGGGCTCTGGGTCTGCGACATCGACACGGAGGCGACCGCGGCGCTGGAGAGCGCGGGCGCGAAGGTCGCTGCGACACCGCGCGAGATCGCCGAGCACG
>JAICKR010000254.1 GCA_025927835.1 Jatrophihabitans sp.
GCTTCTTCTCCTTGGTGGGGTTGACGTCCAGGTCGTCCTGCCGGGAGTTCTCGCCGACGATCATGCCCTCGTACACCTCGGTGCCCGGGCCGACGAACATCGAGCCGCGCTCCTGCAGGTTGAACAGGGCGTACGCGGTCACCGGGCCGCGCCGGTCGGCGACCAGCGAGCCGGTCGGCCGGGTGCGCAGCTCGCCCGCCCACGGCTCGTAGCCGTCGAAGACGTGGTGCAGCAGGCCCGTCCCGCGGGTCTCGGTGAGGAACTCGGTGCGGAAACCGATGAGCCCGCGCGCCGGCACCCGGTACTCCATCCGGACCCAACCGGTGCTGTGGTTGACCATCTGCTCGAGCCGGGCCTTGCGCAGCCCGAGCAGCTGCGTCACGACGCCGACGTAGTCCTCGGGCACGTCGATGGTGAGCCGCTCGGCGGGCTCGTGGACCGCGCCGTCGATCAGGCGAGTCACCACCTGCGGCTTGCCGACGGTCAGCTCGTAGCTCTCGCGACGCATGAGCTCGACGAGCACTGCGAGCTGCAACTCGCCGCGGCCCTGCACTTCCCACGTGTCGGGCCGGTCGGTGGCCAGCACGCGCAGCGAGACGTTGCCCACCAGCTCGGTGTCGAGCCGGTTCTTCACCAGGCGCGCGGTCAGCTTCTTGCCCGACTGCCCCGCCAGCGGCGAGGTGTTGATGCCGATCGTCATGGAGATCGACGGCTCGTCGATGCTGATGACCGGCAGCGGCCGCGGGTCGTCCGCATCGGCGAGCGTCTCGCCGATCGTGATGTTCTCGATGCCGGCGATCGCGATGATGTCGCCCGGACCCGCCGACTCGGCGGGCACGCGCTCGAGCGCGTGCGTGATGAGCAACTCGCTCACCTTGACCCGCTCGATCGAACCGTCGGCGCGACACCACGCGACGGTCTGCCCCTTCGCGATGCGCCCGTTGTGCACGCGGCACAGCGCGAGCCGGCCGAGGTAGGGCGACGCGTCGAGGTTGGTGACGTGCGCCTGCAGCGGCGCCGCATCGTCGTAGGACGGCGCGGGGATCGCCGACAGGATCGTCGCGAACAGCGGCTGCAGGTCGGCCGAGTCGGGCATCGACCCGTCGGCCGGACGCTCGAGCGACGCGCGGCCGGCACGCGCGGACGCGTACACGATCGGGAACTCGATCTGGTCCTCCGCGGCATCCAGGTCGAGGAACAGTTCGTATGTCTCGTCGACGACCTCGGCGATGCGCGCGTCCGGGCGGTCGACCTTGTTGATCACGAGGACCACGGGCAGTCGCGCCTCGAGGGCCTTGCGCAGGACGAACCGGGTCTGCGGCAGGGGCCCCTCCGACGCGTCGACGAGCAGCACGACACCGTCGACCATGGACAGCCCGCGCTCGACCTCGCCGCCGAAGTCGGCGTGCCCAGGTGTGTCGATGATGTTGATCGTGGTGCGCTCGCCGGATGGCGACGTGTAGTCGACCGCGGTGTTCTTCGCGAGGATCGTGATGCCCTTCTCGCGCTCGAGATCCATCGAGTCCATGA
>JAICKR010000169.1 GCA_025927835.1 Jatrophihabitans sp.
AAGGTGGGGATCCGGTAGGACCTGTGCGTCTTGGCCGCGAACGCTGGCGTCTCGCACTGGCTGTGCAGCACCTGCCAGTTCGTGTCCGCGACGGTCAGCGGGCCTCCGTTGCACACCATGCCGCGGCCAGTGGCGTCGTCGTGCGTGATGAGGGCAACGCCGTCCTTGCTCCAGCGCACGTCGGTCTCGGTCGTGAAGCCGCGCTGCGCCGCCTGCACGAACGCCGGGATCGTCTCCTGCGGGTACCCGTCGTGATCGCCCCGGTGCGCGAGCTCTGGCGAAATCGCCGCGAACGTGGGCGCCGGCGGATTCGCGGCCCTGCTCGTCGACGACGATCCGCTCCCGGACGGGGGCGGAGCCGAGTTGCTCGTGCTGACGCTGTGGGTGCCGCCCGCGCCCTCGGGCGAGTTGCCGCCGCCCCCGGACACCGCGACGACGATGCCTACGATCGCGCCCACCAGCACGAGCACGCCGGCGATCAGGAGCCAGCGCCGGTTACGGCGGCCACCCGGCTTCGGCCGCGTCGGAGCAGGACCCGTCGGCGCGGCCGGCGGCGCAGTCCCGGCAGCGCCCGTAGCGCCCGCGGCGGCCGCCGAGCGCAGCACCGTCCCCTCGCCCACCGACGCGCGAGGTCCGCCGGGACCGTCCGACGGAGTGGGCACCACCGTGGCCTCGCCTGTCGGCCCCTGCGGCGCAGCGGTCACGTCGCCCGACGGCGGCGGTGCCGCGGTGACATCTGCCACGGGAGCGGGCGCGGCGGTCTCCGCACCGGAGCACGGGCGCAGGACGGTGGCGCCCTCCGGAGGTTGACCGGCCCCCGGCCGGGTCGTCGGGTTCGAGAGATCCAACGCCGACGCCCAGGTCTGTACCGCCCACCGGGCGCTCTCGGGCGACAACCCGTAGGTCTGCTCGAGCTGCTCGGCGAGCTGCGCGGACACCGTCTCGACGTCGCTGATGCGCGACTCCGTCCGCAGCCGGGTCGGCACGCCGGCCTCGAGTGCGGTCACCAGCAGCGCGGTCTCGCGGGGGCGGTCCGGCAGCTTGTCCCGCAACGTGTTGCGGCACAGGCTGGGCTGGGAGACCAGCGAATCCAGGCCGAAGCGCGTCAGCGTCTCGGTCAGCGCCTGATCTGCATCCCCGTCAGCCACGCTCGTAAGGTAGCGCGAGTGACCGGCCTACGTGAGGGCAGCCGCGTGACCCTGAACGCCGCGGGCGCCGAGTACATCGTGGGCCAGACCCTGGGCGTCGGTGGTCAGGGTGCGGTGTACCGACTGACGTCGCCCGCCGGTAAGCAACCGCTCGCGGCCAAGTGGTACCACCCCGCGGCCGCCTCCCGGACGCAACGGCAACGGCTCGAACACCTCATCGCACGTGGCCTGCCCAGCCATCGATTCCTGTGGCCGATCGACCTCATCAGCGCTGCCGACGATCCCGGCTTCGGCTACGCCATGCCGCTGCGCGACGGCCGCTACGTCCCGCTCGCGGCGTTGATGGCGGCCCGGGCCCGCTTGCGGTTGGCGGCGGTCTGCGTCGCCGCCGAACAGCTGGCCGGCGCCTTCCTCGCCCTGCACGCCCTGGGGCTGTGCTACGCGGACATCAGCTTCGGCAACGTCTTCCTGGACCCGAGTAGCGGGGCGGTGCAGATCTGCGACAACGACAACGTCGGCGTGGACGGCGCGCCGACCGACGTCCTCGGCACGCCGTACTTCATGGCACCGGAGGTGGTACGCGGCGAAGCGTCGCCCAGCGTGACGACCGATCGTTTCTCGCTGGCCGTGTTGCTCTTCTGTCTGCTGACCCGCCACCACCCGTTGCTCGGCGCCCGCGAACTGCGCGCCGAGAACCTCGACGCGAACTCCTTGACGCAGCTGTTCGGGGTCGATCCCGTGTTCGTCTTCGACCCGGACGACGAGTCGAACCGTCCGGTCGACGGCGTGCACGACAACGTCGTGGTCATCTGGCCCGCACTGCCCGGCTTCGTGCGCCGCCTCTTCGTCCGCTCGTTCACCGTCGGTCTCCGTGACCCGCAGACCGGCCGGGTCGCCGAGTCCGAGTGGCGGCGCTGCATGCACCGGCTGCGCCACCTGACCTTCCAGTGCCCGGCGTGCGGGACGGAGCAGTTCTTCGATGCCGAGCAGCCCGACGGTCAACGGTGCGCTGCCCCGGATTGCCGCAAGCGACTCCCGCGTCCCGCACTGCTCGAGGCCGGCACCACCATCGTGCTCGAGGCCGGCCGCGTCCTGTGGTCGGACGATCTGACGCCGAGCAAGAGCGACGATGCCGGGCCGGTGGCCGAGGTGCTCGTCAACGCGAAGACCGGGGCCCTCGGGCTGCGCAACATGTCGTCGTCCGCGTGGACGTTGCTGCGCGCCGACATGCCGCCCACCACGGTGGCGCCGGGTCAGGCGACCGTGGTCCGCGACGGGATACGCCTCGTGATCGGCGCGCAGACCTGCACGCTCGTCGTCTGAACGTCGCTACGGCGCGAGCATCTCCGGCGTCACCGCGGACTCGGTGTCCGGGACGCCGAGCTCGCCGGCCCGCTTGTCGGCCATCGCCAGCAGCCGCCGGATGCGGCCGGCCACCGCATCCTTGGTCATCACCGGGTCGGAGAGCGCGCCCAGTTCCTCGAGCGAGGCCTGCTTGTGCTCGAGGCGCAGCTGGCCGGCTTGCAGCAGGTGCTCCGGAGCGTCCCCGTCGAGTATCTCCAGAGCCCGCTGCACCCGCGCGCCGGCGGCCACCGCGGCGCGCGCCGAACGGCGCAGGTTCGCGTCGTCGAAGTTGGCCAGCCGGTTCGCAGTCGCGCGCACCTCGCGGCGCAACCGCCGCTCCTCCCAGACCAGGCGCGAGTCGTTCGCGCCGAGCCGGGTCAACAGTTCGCCGATCGCGTCCCCGTCGCGGACGATGACCCGGTCGCCGCCGCGCACCTCGCGCGCCTTGGACGGGATCTGCAGCCGCCGGCCCACACCGACGAGGGCGAGCGCCGCCTCCGCGGACGGACAGGTGATCTCCAGCGAGCACGCGCGGCCCGGCTCGGTGAGTGAGCCGTGCGCCAGGAAGGCGCCGCGCCAGGCAGCCTCGGCGTCGGCGATGCCGCCCGCGACGACGTGGTGCGGCAGCCCCTTCACCGGCCGGCCGCGCAGGTCGACGAGACCGGACTGACGGGCGAGTCGCTCGCCGTCCTGGGCAACCCGCACGAGATAGCGGCTGCTCTTGCGCAGACCACCGCCCGACACGATCTGCACCTCGGAGCCGTGGCCGAAGATGTCGGCGATCTCGCGGCGCAGCCGGCGGGCGACCGATCCGGTGTCGAGTTCGGCCTCGATGACGATGTGCCCGCCCACGAGGTGCAGGGCGCCGGCGAAGCGGAGCATCGTGGCCAGCTCCGCCTTGCGCGCCGACATGCGCGCCACCGAGACGCGGCTGAGCTCGTCCTTGACCGCCGCCGTCATCGCCATACGTGCGCCTCTCCCCTCCTCGGACTCCTCACCCGGTCCGAGGTACGTCGTCGACCGCGTCCCTGATCGCCGCGCTCAACCGCGCCGGGTCGTGACGCTCCGCGCTGTCGTCTGCCGCGAGCCTAGACACTACGAGACGCGCGCCGATCGCGCTCACGTGACGGCTCAGTTGCTCGTGGTCGAGCACCGAATCGGTATCGGCGAGCACCGAGTCGATCTTCAGTCCACCACACGGCGCGGCATGCTCCTGAAGCAGGTCCAGCAGCTGATGCGGCTCGTAGTCGTCTGTCTCACCGGCCTGCGGGACGAGGTTGAGCACCACGATCACCCGGGCCGGGGTCGCGGCCAGCGCGGTACCGAGCTCACGCAGCAGCAGATGTGGGATCACGCTGGTGAACCACGAACCCGGTCCGAGCACGACGAGGTCGGCCTCGCGCACTGCGTCGACCGCGGCCGCGCACGCCGGCGCGCCCGCGGGAAGCAGCCGCACCGTGCGTACCCGGCCCGGCGTCGCCGCGATCGACGACTGGCCACGGATCCGCCTCGTGCGCGACGGATCGTCGGGGTCGAAGCGATCGGCCTCGGCCTCGAGGTCGAGAGGCACCGGGCTCATCGGGAACACCCGCCCGACCGCCCCGACCAGCTCGGCGAGCTGGGCGAGCGCGGTCGGCGGATCGGGCTCGCGTTCGAGCAGCGCGGTGAGCATCAGGTTGCCGACCGGGTGCCCGGCGAGCACGCCGTGCCCGCCGATGCGGTGCTGTAGCAGCTCGGCCCAACGCTGGTGTTCCGGCGCGGTACCGGCCAGCGCGGCGAGCGCCATGCGCAGGTCGCCGGGCGGAAGCACCCGCAGCTCGCGCCGGATGCGCCCGGACGAGCCGCCGTCGTCGGCAACGGTGACGATGGCCGTGAGGTCGGTGGTGAGCTGCCGCAGCGCCGACAGCGACGAATGCAGCCCGTGCCCGCCGCCCAGCGCGACGGCCTTCAGCTCATTCACGACCCAGGTCCCGGTGCACGACGGTGGTCTGGATGCCCAGTCCCGTCAGCCGCTCGGCGAACTCCTGCGACATCGCCACGGAACGGTGCTTGCCGCCGGTGCAGCCCACGGCGAGCGTGAGATAGCGCTTGCTCTCCCGCGTGTAGCCGGCGCCGATGATCTTGAGGATCTCCGTGTAGCGGTCGATGAACTCCTTCGCGCCCTCCTGGCCCAGCACGTAGTCGCGCACCTCGGCGTCGCGCCCGGTCAGGTCGCGCAGTTCCGGGATCCAGTGCGGGTTCGGCAGGAAGCGCACGTCGACCACGAGGTCGGCGTCGAGCGGCAGGCCGTACTTGTAGCCGAAGGACACCACCGTGGCCCGCAGCTGCGGACGCGCCTCGTTGCTGGAGCCGGTGAACGCCGACTCGATGGCCCGGCGCAGCTCGTGCACCGAACGGTCGCTCGTGTCGATCACCAGATCGGCCTCGTCGCGCAGCCCGGCCAGCAGCGTGCGCTCGGCGCCGATGCCATCGGTGAGCCGGCCGTCGCCCTGCAACGGGTGCTCGCGGCGCACGTTCTCGAAGCGGCGCACCAGGACGTCGTCGCGCGCCTCGAGGAAAAGCACCCTCGGCCGCATCCGGCGATCGGCGAGATCGCGGATCACCGCGCGCAGGTCGGTCGAGAACGCCCGGCTGCGCACGTCCAGCACGACGGCCAGTCGGATGACGGCGCCCTCGCTGCGGCTGCCGAGGTCGACGAGCGTGCCGATCAGCGCCGGCGGGAGGTTGTCGACGACGAAGTAGCCGAGATCCTCGAAGCACTTCGCCGCGGTGCCGCGTCCCGCACCGGACAGCCCGGTGATGATCACGGTGTCCAGCGCGCCCTGTGGCTCGTTCACGCGTCGTCCAGCACTTCGCCGGTGGTCATGTTCACTGCGGGCACAGCCTCCTCGGGTTTGGCCAGCGCCGCGACGATCGCCTCGGCCGTCTGCCGGCCGATGCCCGGCACCTCCAGCACATCCTCGATGCTGGCCGCGCGCAGCCGCTTGAGCGAGCCGAAGCGCCGAAGCAGCGCCTTGCGGCGGGTCTCGCCGAGGCCCGGGATGCCGTCGAGCGCGGACGTCGTCATCGCCCGCGAGCGCTTCTGCCGGTGGTAGGTGATCGCGAACCGGTGCGCCTCGTCACGGACCCGCTGCAGCAGGTACAGCCCCTCGGACGTGCGCGGCAGGATCGCCGGGTAGGCCTGCCCGGGCAGCCACACCTCTTCGAGCCGCTTCGCCAGGCCGACCAGCGCGACGTCGTCGATGCCGAGCTCGTCCAGCACCGCACTCGCTGCGGCTACTTGAGGAGCGCCACCGTCCACGACAAGCAGGTTAGGCGCGTAGGCGAACTTGCGCGGCCGTCCGGTCGTCGGGTCGATGCCGGGCCGGTGCCCCTCGGCCGCCTCGGCGTCCGGGGTGGTGTCGACGTCGGCGCCCGCGGCGACCTGCTCGTCGAGATAGCGCGCAAAGCGGCGTCGCACGACCTCGGCGATCCAAGTGACATCGCCGGAACCGGCGCCCGTGTCGCGCAGCGCAAAGCGGCGGTACTCGCTCTTGCGGGCCAGCCCGTCCTCGAAGACGACCATGCTCGCCACCACGTTCGTGCCCTGCACGTGGCTGATGTCGAAGCACTCGATGCGCAGCGGCGCCACCGGCAGGTCGAGCGAGTGCTGCAGCTCGTCGAGCGCGCGGGAGCGTGCGGTGAGGTCGGAGGCGCGTTTGAGCTTGTGCTGCGCCAGTGACTGCCCGGCGTTGCGCGCCACTGTCTGGGCGAGTGCCCGCTTGTCTCCACGCTGCGGCACCCGCAACGTCACGCGCGACCCGCGCAGCCCGCTGAGCCACTCCATCAGCGCGTCGGCGTCGTCGGGCAGGACCGGCACCAGCACCTCGCGCGGGATGTCGGAGCCGTCGTCCTCGAACAACCCGTAGAACTGCGTGACGAACTGCTCGACGAGGGCGGGGGTGTCACTGTCCTCCAGCCGGTCGACCACCCAGCCGCGCTGGCCCCGCACCCGCCCGCCGCGGACGTGGAACACCTGGACGGCCGCCTCCAGCTCGTCCTCGGCGAAGGCGACGACGTCAGCATCGGTGCCGTCGCCGAACACCACCGCCTGCTTCTCCATCGCGCGCCGCAGCGCCTCGAGGTCGTCGCGGAGGCGGGCGGCGAGCTCGAACTCGAGGTTCCCGCTCGCCTCGCGCATGCGCTGCTCGAGGCGGCGGGTCATGAGGTCGGTCTTACCGGCCATGAAGTCGCAGAAGTCATCGACGATGCGGCGGTGTTCGTCCGCTGATACCCGGCCCACGCAGGGCGCGCTGCACTTCTCGATGTAGCCGAGCAGGCAGGGCCGGCCGACCTGGCCCGCCCGTTTGAACACGCCGGCCGAGCAGGTGCGCGCCGGAAAGACCCGCAGCAGCAGGTCGAGGGTCTCGCGGATGGCCCACGCGTGGGAGTACGGGCCGAAGTAGCGCACGCCCTTCCGCTTCGGGCCGCGCATGACCTGCAGCCGCGGGTACTCCTCGTACAGGGTCACTGCGAGCGACGGGTAGGAC
>JAICKR010000075.1 GCA_025927835.1 Jatrophihabitans sp.
ACAAGATCGACAAATCCGACCAAAGCGGCAAGGGCGATGAAGCCCAGGCCGGCGAGGGTGGCCATCCGGAACGCATGCGCGTAATCGCCCACGCCGATGCTGGCGAAGAACACCGAGCTGATGACCGCCTGCCCGATCGACAGGCCGATGCGCTGCGAGGTCTGCAGCATGCCTCCGGCGGTGCTGCCGTAGACCGGGTCGACCTCCATCAGGGTGAGTGCCTGGTTCGGCGTGATGATCGCGCCCGTCCCGATGCCCATGACGAACAGTGCGGGCGCGAACAGCAGCGCGACGTGCGCGCCCGACCCGTGTCCGGCCAGCACGGCCAGCACCGCGGCACCAGCACCCCACGTCACCGTGCCGGCGAGCACCAGCGGGCGTCCGACCCGACTCACGATGCGGCCGGCGAGTGGTGCCGAGATGCCACTGCCGATGGCATACGCGGTGATGCCGAGCCCGGACTCGAGCGCGGTGTAGCCGAGGCCCTGCTGGTAGTAGAGCGCAAGCACGAGCGGGAAGCCCGCCATCGCTGGGAAGAAGGTGATCGCGAGGACGTTGCCCGCGGTGTAGGACCGCACCCGGAAGAGCCGCAGGTCGAACAGCGGGTCGCGCTCGAGCCGGGTCAGGCGCCGTTCCCGGCGGACGAACGCGGCGAGCAGCACGACGGCCGGAACCGCGAGCGCGGCCAGGCGCGCGTCGTGCAGCGCGTCGTACTCCACTGACGCGAACAGCACGCAGAACGTCGCCCCGCCGAGGAGGCCGGCGCCGAGGAAGTCCAGCCGGTGCCGGCCGCGCGTCGGGTCGGACGGCAGCAGCCGGCGGGCCAGCACGATGACGACGGCCGCGACCGGCACGTTGATCCAGAACGCGAGCCGCCAGCCGAGATGCGGGCCGCCGAGTGCGATGACCGCGCCACCGACGACCGGCCCGAGGGCGGTGCCCACCCCGACGGTCGTGCCGAGGACGCCGAACGCGCGGCCGCGCTCGCGCGGCGGGAACAGCTGCTGCACGAGCCCGGAGACCTGCGGGTTGATGAGCCCGCCGGCCGCACCCTGCAGGACGCGGGTCGCGATCAGTACCTCCGCGTTCGGCGAGAGTCCGGCGAGCAGGCTGGTCACGGCGAAACTGCCGACGCCCACCTGGAACATCAGCCGGCGGCCGTGGTCGTCGCCGAGCCGGCCGGCGAGCACCGGGACGAGGCCGAACGCGAGCGTGTACCCGCTCACCACCCACTGCAGCTGCGCAGGCGTCGCGTCGGTCGCGCGGCCGATCGAGGGCAGCGCGACGTTCGTGACGCTGACGTCCAGCAGCGTCACGAACAGCGCGCTGCAACAGGTCAGCAGGGCGAGCCACCGTCGCGGATCGGGTTCCTCCTCCGCGGCGCCGGCTGTCACTCATCGAGCCTAGATCGACACGATCTGCACCTTCGTCGGCAGTAATTCAGCGGCTTGCGACCGCGTCCGCTTGTAAGGTCCAAACAGTGACTACGACACTTACCAAGCGACCGGCTACGCGCAACGCCGCGCTCGTGGCCTGGGTCGCGCTCGTGGTCGTGTGGATCGTGTGGGGCTCGACCTACCTCGCGATTCGCGTCGGCGTGCGCACGCTGCCCCCGTTCACCATGGCCGCGATCCGCTACCTCATCGCCGGGCTGTTGCTGTTCCCGGTCGCGTGGCGCTCCGGCACCCCCGAGCAGCGCGCCGACGACCGGCCCGGACGTCGGCAGTGGGCAGCCATGGCGTTGCTCGGCATCATGCTGCCCGCCGCCGGCAACGGTGTGGTGTCGTGGGCCGAACTGCGCCTGCCGTCGGGAATCGCCGCGGTGCTCATCGGCACCGTCCCGCTCTGGATCGTGCTCGCCGACGCCGTGGTCAAGCGGCGGATGCCGGGTGCCGCCCGCTGGCTCGCGCTCGCCGCCGGGATCGTCGGCGTCGCGGTGCTCAGTGGTGGCGGCGGCTCGCACCTGCCGCTCGGCCCGACGGCGGCCGCGCTGCTCGCCGCGATGAGCTGGGGGACCGGCTCGGTGCTGCAGGGTCTGCTTCCCGTGCCGGCGCGGGCGCTGCTCATGACCGCGATGGAGATGGTGTGCGGCGGGCTGGCCTGCGCGGTGGTCGCGCTCGTGCGCGGCGAGACGATCGACTTCGGTGCGGTGAGTGGCGAGTCGTGGTGGGCGATGGTCTACCTCATCACCGCCGGTTCGCTGCTCGCGATGACCTGCTACGTCTTCGCACTCGGCCGGCTGCCGGCCACGACCGTGTCGAGCTATGCGTTCGTCAATCCGGTGGTGGCAGTGCTTCTCGGCGCCGCGCTGCTCGGCGAACGGCTGACCGGGCGAGAGGCGCTGGGTGCGGCGATCGTCGTGCTCTCCGTCGCCGGCCTGCTCAGCGCCCCGCGCCCGAACCGGCTGCTGCGCCGTGCGCGTCGCGCGGAGGCCTGACGCGCGCGAATACCGCATACTTCAGGGCGTGGAGGGTGTCTGCGCATCCTGCGGAGCGAGCCCGGTCAGCGGGAAGTTCTGCAGCGAGTGCGGCGCGAGCCTGAGCCAGGCCTGCCCGGCGTGCGGCGCCAGCCCGGTCAGTGGCAAGTTCTGCAGCGAGTGCGGCACGCAGCTCGGCACCCGTGATGCGAAATCCGCACCGGCGCAGGTCGCGCGTTCGGTGGCGGAGCGGCGCGTCTGCTCGGTGCTCTTCGTCGACCTCGTGAGCTTTACCCCGCTGTCCGAATCGCGTGACCCCGAGGCCGTCCGCGAGCTGTTGTCCACCTACTTCGAGCAGGCCCGCACCGTGATCACCCGCTACGGCGGCGTGGTCGAGAAGTTCATCGGCGACGCGGTCATGGCGGTGTGGGGCGCGCCGGTCGCGGCCGAGGGTGACGCCGAACGGGCCGTGCGGGCCGCACTGGAACTCGTCGAGGCCGTCGCCCAGCTCGGTGCCGAGGCGGGCATCCCCGGGCTGCGGGCCCGCGCCGGCGTGGTCACGGGCGAGGTCGCCGTGACGCTCGGCGCGGTCGGGGAGGGCATGGTCGCCGGCGACGCGGTCAACACCGCGGCGCGGGTGCAGTCCGCGGCCACGGCGGGTGGGGTGCTCGTCGACGAGACCACCCGGCGGCTGGCCGCCGCCGGTGTCGGCTTCGGCGACGCCGGCGCGCACGAACTCAAGGGCAAGGCCGAGCCCGTCGCGCTGTACCAGGCGACGCGGGTGCTTTCCAACGTCGGCGGCGCGCAGCGCGTGGACGGTCTCGAGGCGCCGCTCGGCGGTCGCGACGCCGAGCTGCGCATGGTGAAGGAGCTCTTCCATGCGAGCGCGGAACGCGCAGCCCCGCGCCTCGTCGTGATCTCCGGCCCGGCCGGTGTCGGCAAGTCCCGGCTCGGGTGGGAGTTCGAGAAGTACGTCGACGGGCTCGCCGACACCGTGTGGTGGCACCGCGGGCGGTGCCTGTCCTACGGCGAGGGCATCGCTTACTGGGCGGTGGCCGAGATGGTGCGGCAGCGATTCGGCATCGCCGAGGAGGACCCGCTCGACGTCGCGGCCGGCAAGCTCGCCGACCAGCTCGCCGCGATCGTGCCGGACGAGGGCGAGCGCGGCATCGTCGGGCCGCGGCTGGCCCGGCTGCTGGGTGTCCCGCACGGGTCCGCAGACACCGCCCCGCTCAGCCGTGACGAGCTGTTCGCCGGGTGGCGGCTGTTCTTCGAGCGGCTGGCCGAGACCGAGCCGGTGGTGATGCTCATCGAGGACGGCCAGCACGCGGACCCGGCGCTGCTCGACTTCCTCGACCAGATCGTCGACCAGGCGCAGCGGGCGATCTACGTGCTGCTGTTCGCCCGTCCGGAGCTCACCGAGCGGCGCGCGGAGCTCGGCGTCGGGCGCAACCGCACGCACCTGAGCCTCGACCCGCTCGACGACCGGTCGATGACCGAGATGCTCGACGCGCTCGTGCCCGGCATGCCGGCCGGCGCCGTCGCCGCGATCGCGTCGCAGGCGCAGGGCAACCCGCTGTTCGCGATCGAGACCATTCGTTCGCTCATCGACCAGGACGTGGTCGTGCCGAAGGAGGGCGAGTACCGGCTCGTCGGCGATGTGGGTTCACTGCAGGTGCCGGACAGCCTGCACGGCCTGCTCGCGGCCCGGCTCGACGCCCTCTCGGCAGAACTGCGCACGTTGATCGCGGACGCGGCGGTGCTCGGGGGCAACTTCCCCGCCGAAGCGCTCGTCGCCGTGTCCGGCCGCCCGGCCGACGACGTGGCGCAGGCACTCGCCGAACTGGTGCGCCGCGACATCATGGGCATCTCGTCCGACCCGCTCTCGCCGCAGCGCGGTGCGTACTTCTTCCGGCAGAACATGCTGCGCCAGGTCTCCTACGACACGCTCTCGCGCCGCGATCGCAAGGCCCGCCACCTCGCGGTGGCGGCGCACCTGCGCAACGTCTTCGACGGCGACGAGATCATGGAGGTCGTCGCGCGGCACTACCGCGATGCCCTCGACGCGGTCGACGGCGATCCGGACAACGCCGAGATCGCCGCGTCGGCCATCGACGCACTCACGCGGGCGGCTGAGCGGGCTCGCTCGGCGGGAGCGCCGGGCCGGGCGGTGCAGGACTTCGCCGAGGCGGCCGAACTCAGCCGCGCGTTCGGCGGCACCCCGACCGCGGCCGCCGATCTGCTCGTGCGTGCCGCAAAGGCCGCGCGCGTCGCGGCCCGCTTCGACGCCATGCACGACCTCGCCGACAGCGCAGCCGGGCTCTACGCCGCGGCCGGCGACGTGCGCGGTGAGGCGCGGGCGCTGGTGCAGGCCGGCACCGCGCTCAGCTTCCTGGGGCGGATCACCGAGGCGCGCGCGCTGCTGACTCCGGCCACCCAGACGCTGCGGCCGGCACCCGACGAGGACACGGTTACCGCGTTGCGCGAGCTGGCGGTGCTCGAAACGTTCGACGGCGACGCGGCCGGATGGGAGCTCAGCGAGGAGGCGCTTGTCCTCGCCCAGGAGCTCGACGTCGACGATGCGGTGCTGGCCGACGTGTTCCAGGTGCGCGCCACGGCCTACACGTTCGCGAACCAGCTGCCGCGCGCGATCGCCATGTACCGCCACGCGATCCTGCTCGCCGAGCGGTCCGGCGACACGGCCGGGCTGGCCCGCACGCTGGTGAACATGTCCGAGGCGTCCGTCGCCTTTGACCCGCGCGAGACCGCCACCGCGTCCCGCACCGCGTACGAACTGGGCGGGCGACTGGGCAATCCGGCCCTGGCCGGCATCGCGACCTGCAACTTCGCGATCGCGAGCGTCCTCGTCGGTGATTGGGACGAGGCCGCGTCTTTCACGGCCGCGGCCTCGGAGCGCTACGGCACCCGGCGCGACGACTTCCCGGCGATGACCGCGCTGGTGTCCGCGTTGCGTGGCGACGTCGCCGCCGCGCGCGCACACGCGGCGATGCCGACCTACCGCGTGTCCGAGGACCCGCAGGAGCGCGCGTGCGGCGCCTTCGTCGACGCGTTCATCGCGGCCGCCGCGGATCAGCCCGCCGACGCGCTGCGCGCAGCGCGCTCTGTCGTCGAGCTGATGGCGCCGTTCGGGTTGGCCAGTCCCTTCCTCTTGCTCGCGTGGCCGGTTGCAATCCGATTCGCGCTCGAGCTGGACGATGACGACGCCGTGTCCGCGCTGCTCGCCACTCTCGACGAACACCCGGTCGGGCACCTGCCTGCACTGCTGCGCGCAGAGCGGCTGCTGGCCGACGCCAAGCGAGCAGCGAACCGCGATCCGGAAGGCTCCCGCGCCGCCTTCGACACCGCGACCGGCGAGCTGCGCGTGGTCGCCAGCCCGTTCCACCTGGCACACGCGCTCGTCGATCTCGCGGCCTTCCGGTCCGGGTCCGGCGAGCCCTTCGACGACCTGCTCGAGGAGGCCGAGACCATCGCTGCCGCGCTCGGATGTGCCCTGCTCGCCGCCCGCATCGCCGCGCTCGGCAGCCTGTCGGTTCGCGGGTAGCCGTTGGGCGTCATCTCGCGGGTGCTCGCGTTCGGATCGAGTCCGGACGACGACGACATCACCGCAGAGCGCAAGCGGTTGTACGTCGGCTCCTCGATTCTCACCCCGCTCGTACTCGGCGCGCTCGGTGTGGTCTACCTGATCGAGGGCGAGGCGGCTGCAGGCTGGGACTACGTGATCATCGACCTGTGGATCTGGGCGCTGCTGCCGGTGTTCGGTCGCACCCGCAACGTAACGTTCGTGTTCTGGCTGGCGGCCGTGCCGGTGCTACCGGCACACCTGGTCGCCATCCTCGCGCTCGGCGACATCATGCACTCCGGCGGCATCGTGCTGTGGGGGCTCGCGTTCCCGATCGCCACCGGACTCGTGTTCGTACCGATACGTCACATGATCCCGCTGTTCGCGATGTACACGGTGAACCTCGTCGTCTGCCTGCTGGTCGTCCCGGCCGACCGCAGCTCGCTCCCGCACGACGTCGAGCGCGTGATCCTCACCGTGAACCTGACGGCACTGTCGGTGTTCGCTGTCGCGATCCTCGGCCTGTTCGTCAACCAGCGGGACAAGGCGCACCGGATGCTGCGCGAGGAGCAGCGGCGTGGCCGTGAGCTGCTGTTGAGCATCCTGCCGGAGACGGTCGCGGACGAGCTGACCCGCGCGCCCCGCGTCATCGCCGACGCCTTCGACGACGTGAGCGTGCTGTTCGCCGACGTGGTGGGCTTCACCCCGATGTCGGAGCAGCTGACGCCGACCGAGCTCGTCGAGCTGCTCGACGAGCTGTTCGCGCACTTCGACGGGCTCGTCGAGCAGGCCGGCCTGGAGAAGATCAAGACGATCGGGGATGCGTACATGGTCGCCGCCGGGATACCGCTACCGCGTCCCGACCACGCCGCCGCGATCGTCGAGCTCGGCCTGCGGATGCAGGCCACGGCACAGTCCCGCGAGTTCCACGGCCGGCAGCTGCAACTGCGCATCGGGGTGAACTCCGGACCGGTCGTGGCCGGCGTCATCGGCCGGCGCAAGTTCAGCTACGACCTGTGGGGCGACGTGGTCAACACTGCGAGCCGGATGGAGTCGCACGGGGTGCCTGGTCGGCTGCACATCACCGAGGCGACGCACCACCTCGTCGCCGCTCGCTTCGACTGCGAGTCACGCGGCGCGGTCGAGATCCGCGGCAAGGGCCTGCTCACCACCTGGCTGGTCAACGAACGCCGCGATCTGCGCCCGCATCCGCATCCGAAGGGAGTGGGCAACTCGCACGGTCTGTGACACACCGGATGACGGCGCGCGGATGGGGGGCGACAATCCGGGCGTGACCCTGCTGGAACGAGAGCATGCGCTCGACTCGCTCGCCGAGTACGCACGTTCCGCTGCGGACGGCGAAGGCCGAACCGTGCTGATCGCCGGCGAGGCGGGCGTCGGCAAGACGGCGCTGATCGACGCGTTCAGTGCGCAGACGCCACAGCTGGCCTGGCTGCGTGGCGCCTGCGACGGGCTGTTCACGCCACGACCGCTCGGACCGATCCTCGATGTGGCAGCGTGCGCAGGCGGGGCGCTGCGTGCCGCGCTGCGCCCCGGAGCGCCGCGTGAGGAGGTCTTCGCGGCGCTGCTGCAGTTGCTGCAGCAGCAACCGACCGGTCTGGTGCTCGAGGACGTCCACTGGGCCGACGAGGCGACGCTCGACCTGATCGCCTTTCTCGGCCGGCGGGTGCGCGAGGCGCCTGCGCTCGTGATCGTGACCTACCGCGACGATGCGCTGCCGGTCGACCATCCACTTCACCTGGTGCTCGGTGAGCTCACGGTTGCGCGTTCCACGCGGCGGATAGGCGTGGCGCCGCTCTCCGAGCAGGCGGTCGCGCGGCTTTCGGTCGATGCCGGCGTGGATCCCGCAGCGGTGTACCGACTGACCGGCGGCAACGCGTTCTTCGTTACCGAGCTGGTGAGCGCGGGCGCGACGGATGTGCCGCCGTCGGCACGTGCGCTCGCGCAGGCACGACTGGCCGGGCTATCCGCCGAGGCACTGCGGCTCGTCGAGGCGGCGGCGCTCTTGGGCCGGGCGGTGGAGCCTGAACTCGTATGCACGGTGACGGCTGCCGATACGGCGGCGCTGGACGATTTGGTCGCCGCCGGTGTGCTGGCCAGCACAGACGCGGGCTTGCAGTTCCGGCACGAGATCACCCGGCTCGCGGTCGAGGAGGGGGTGCCGGCGCACCGACGGCAGGCGCTGCACCGGCACGCACTCGCGGCACTGCTCGCAGCGGGCAGCACCGACAATGCGCGTTTGGCTCATCATGCCGAGGGCGCCGGTGACACAACGGTCGTGCTGGAGGTTGCCCCGCGCGCCGCGCGCGAGGCGGCCGAACTGGCCTCGCACCGGGAGGCCGCTGCCCAGTTCGAGCGTGCGCTGCGCTTCGCCGACGACGCGGTCCCCGCGACGCGGGCCGCGCTCTTCGCCGGGCTGGCCATCGAGGATTCGCTGATCGACCGGTTCGAGCACGCCGCCGAGGCCGGCCGCGCCGCGATGGAGCTGTACCGGCAGGTGGGCGACAGGTTCGGCGAGGGCGACATGCAGCGACGGTTGGCGCACACGATGTGGCGGCTGTGTCGGGGCGCGGACGCGATCGAGTACGCGCGCGCGGCGGTCGCGACGCTCGAGCCGGGCGGTTCGAGCGAGCCGCTCGCCGCCGCCTACGCGATGCAGGCCTACTTCACCGAGGACATCGCGGCTGCACAACGTGCCCAGGAGGTGGCCGATCAGGTGGCGGCGCCCGCGCTGCTCAGCGACGCGCTCGACACCGAGGCCTGGTTGCACGCGCACCGCGGCGAGCCGTGGTCGCAGCTCATGGACCGCGCGCTGCGCGTCGCGCTCGACTGCGGTGCCGCGGCGCAGGTCGGTCGCGCCTACGCGAACTCACACACCATTCTGATCAAGCACCGGCAGCTCGCCGAGGCCGAACCGTACTTCCACGACGGCTTGCGCTACTGCGAGGACCACGACCTGCCGACCTGGCGTACCTGCCTGCGCGGTTGGCGCTCGGTGGCGCTGCAGCTGGCCGGGCGTTGGGACGAGGCGGTCACCCTGTGCACGACCACGCTGAACAGCACCGCTTCGCCGGTCAATCGGCTGACGTCGCTGGTCACGCTCGGACTGATCCGCGCGCGGCGCGACGAGGCGTCGTGGGCGGTGAGCCTGGACGAGGCGAGTGCCGCCGCGCGCGGGACCGCAGAGGACGCCTGGATCGCCATGGCCGGTCTCGCGCGGGCCGAGGCGCACTGGCTCGCCGGGGACGATGCAACCGCGGGTACAGAACTCGCGAGCGTGCACGAAGCGGCCGCCCAGGCGGACGCGCACACCCGCGGCGCCTACGCAGTGTGGCTTCGGCGCACCGGGTCGGCGGTGCAGCCGCCGGCCGACGGCATCGCGGACCCGTACGCCCTCACCCTGGCCGGCTCGCCAGGGGCCGCGACGGAGTGGGAGCGGCTCGGCTGCCGCTATGAGTCCGCCTTGGCTCTGCTCGACGCAGGGGACGAGGCGTCGACCCGCGCAGCGCTGCTGCGCTTCGAGGAACTCGGTGCCATCGCTGCTGCGCGTCGCGCGCGCCATCGGCTACGCGATCTCGGCGCCCGCTCGATCCCATCCGGCGCCCGTGCGGCGACGCGGGCGCATCTGCGGGGACTGACGGGCCGGGAGCAGCAGGTGCTCGACCTGATCTGCGCCGGGCGTACGAATGCCCAGATCTGCGAGCAACTCGTCATCTCCGAGCGGACCGTGGACCATCACGTGTCCGCGGTGCTGCGCAAGCTGGGTGTCGCTACCCGGGCCATGGCCGCGGCCGAGGCGAGCCGTCTGGGGCTGGTCGCCCCCGCAAGATAGGTACTCGCCGGCAGCTACATAGGCATCGCACACCGATCCGCGACACCACCACCTCCTCCTAGTTTCGCTGCATTCGACAGCGCACAACGAAGGAGGACTCGATGCCTCTCTACATGGACGTCCACGACGTCGGCGCCGCGATCGACGCCAACGACATCGCCAAAGCGCATCTCGCCGACCTGCGGGCGCAGGGCGCGTACGACGTGCGCTACCTGCGGTACTGGGTCAGCGCCGAGCGAGGCAAGGTCTTCTGCCTCGTCGAGGCGCCGTCCGCTCGTGCCGCCGAGACCGTGCACCGCGAGGCGCACGGTCTGACCGCCGACGCGATCTTCCAGGTCCAGGAGGGATCGTGATGAACGCGATCACCCATCTCACCGGCGCGAAGGTCTTGCTCGTCAGCGGTTCGGTCGTCGTGGCTGCCGTGATCGGCGTCGGAGTCAACGCGGCGATCTCGTCGGGTTCGCATCACGTCCCGAGCAGCGCCGTCGTCGTGCACCCCGGGGGGCACGACGACGGTTTCCACGTCAGCCGGATCGGTCTGGGCGACGTGACCGAGACGCCTCCCGCGATGCAGCGCCCGGGCCCCTAGTCAGTGCAGGGACGCGGTGACCAGGCCGATCCAGGACGCGTCGCCGAGGGTGGCGGTGGTCGGCAGCGCGGGCCCGACGCGCAGGGTGTTGTCCGTGACCGTGCGCGGGTACGCGACGCCGCCGCCGGACACGCTGATGGGGTCGCCGCCGGGCACGTGTGCCGCACCGCGCACCTGCTTCGCGCCCGGACCGGTGTTCGGCGCGGTGCAGTGCGCGGCGACGTTGGGCGGCATCGGCGCGACCTTGTCGGGTAAGCGGCGGATGGTGCCGCCGTATCCCTCGCCGCCCTTTTCGGGGTCGGCACAATCCTGCGGGTCGGGTGCGACCTGCAGGACGAGGCCCAGCCAGGCCGCGTGGTCGTGCAGGGTGCCGCTGACGCCGCTGCCCGCGAGCAGCGGGTACATCTCGAAGATCTGCTCGATCCCGTCGAGGTGCCGCACGAGCAGATCGCCGACGGTGGCGAGATTGGCCAGCGTGACGCCGAGGTCGGTCTTGTTGTCGTTGATGAAGCTCGTCACCGTGCTGATGTCGCTGGGACCCGTGTCCAGCAGGTGGACGAAGTCGGGGTTACTCGTCTTGAGCTGCTGCGTCAGCAGGTTGAGGTTGTGCGTCCACACCTGCAGCGGAGCCTGCTGGTCGAGCTGGGTCTGCAGCACGGACGACGACTCGTCGATGAGCTGAATGGTGGCGTCGAGATTGTCCGCGCGCCCGGCCGCGGCGATGAACTCGTCGGTGGCGTCGATGAGCCGGCCCAGATCATTGCCGCGCCCGTCGGCCGCCCGGCCGAGTTCGGCGACCGTGGTGCGCAATGCGGGCAGGTCGATGCTGGTGACGAGCCGGTCGATGTTGACCAGCAGCTCCTGCGTTGCGGTCGGGATGGAGTTGCGCGACATCGGGATCGTCGTGCCGCTCTTGAGGTAACTGACGGGGTTCTTCGGCGCGCCACGGGGCGGGACGAGGTCGACGTACTGCTCACCGACCACCGACCGGTCGGCGATGACCGCTGCGGCGTCGGCGGGGATCTTCGGCGACGTGCAGTCGTTGAGGTCCAGGCTGACCCGGACGCCGTGCTTGATGACCTTCAGCGGGCCGACCTCGCCGACGGTCACGCCGCGATAGGTGACCTCGGCGTTGGTGAAGATGCCGCCCGAGTCGGGGAATTCGGCCTTGACCGTGCACCCGCCGCTGCTGACGAGCTTCGCCAGCCCGACGTACTTCGCGGACACGTAGGAGACACCGAGAAGGGTGATCACCACGAAGAGGATCAGCTGGACCTTCGTCGACCGCTTCAGCCCGCCCTTGGTGAGCTTCGGGTCGATCTCACGCTGTGCCGCGGGAGCAGCGCCGCCCGAGCCGTGCGGCTCGTCCCCCGGTGCGCCCATCCCAGGATGGTGTCATGGACGCTCGGCGCCCGCCCCGTCACCCACAGGTGTGGCCCGAAACGTCGAGAACCGAGGTCAGCGCAGCGGCTAGATCGCGTTCGCCAGACCGACCAGGATCGTCCGCTGTGCGGCGGTGAGGTAGCCGGACGTGACCAGCCCGTTGAGCTGTGTCGCGTAGACCGTGACGAGGCGCGTCCTCGTGGCCGGCTTGGTGGACGCATTCAGCCCGAACAGCGGGCTCTCCGCCACGAGGAGCCGCGTCGCGATCACGAGCCTGGTCAAGGGGTTGTCCGACCGGTACTTCGCCGAGCTCGTGACGAACGCGCTCGTCAGTCGCGCCAGGTCGGCTCCCGTGACCGTCACGGTGAAAGTGGTGTGCGACGAGGCGGTGTTGCCCGCCTTGTCGGTTGCCTGCGCGGTGAGCGTGTGCGCGCCCGCACCGAACGACCATGCGGGCCCGTTCGCGTCCGGGCAGGTGGACGAATCGATCCCGGACAGCGCATCGGCGCTAGTGCAGCTGATCGCCACCGTGTCGAGGATGCCGTAACTACCGGCGTTGCCGGTGTAGGTGACGGTCGGGTCGACCGGGTCGATCTTCGCCTGATAATGCGCGGACGCAGAGTTGCCGGCGTTGTCGACGCAGGTGCCGGTGGCAGTACCGCTGACGGTCAGGACCTGGTCGGCGAGCGAACTGTCGGCGACGTCGACTCCCGAGCCCGAGTCGGTGCAGGTGAAGGAGACGGTGACGGCGGAGTTGTTCCAGCCGTTCGCGTTGGGCACCGGGTTCGCCGAGGCGGTGATCGACGGCGGCGTCGTGTCGGCGTCGATCACGGTCAGCGTGCCGCCGTGGTAGCTGAACGTGTAGTCGTCCGAGGCCAGCCCGTCGCAGGTGATGAGGTAGGTGCCGGGGGGACTGACCAACTGGCCGTTCGTCACAGTGGCGGTGGTGTCGCACGACAGCGCGCCGCCCAGCACAGTCGGATCGTCACTGCCGACGAAGCCGGTGTCGTGGACGGTGAGGGCCGGTAGCGGGTCGCCCTGCTGCACCGTCTGGTCGTCGGCAGTGACGTCGAGCGTGGCCGGCATGATCGTGATCGACTGGGTTACCTGAGCAGCAGGGGCGAAGCCGGCGTTGCCTGGCTGGTTGGCGTCGATCGTGCAGATGCCGGCGCCCTCGATGATCACCGTGTCGCCGGTGAGCGCGCAGACGTCGGGCGTCTCGCTGCGGAACGCGACCGGAAGTCCGGAGCTCGAGTGTGCATAGATGAGCAGGCTGAAGTTGTAGTCACCGTAGGTCTTGGCGACGCCGCTCAGCGAGAAGGTGATGTGCTGCTCGGCCCGCTGCGCACTGACCGTCTCGATGACCGGGGTCGCCGGAAGGTAGTCGTCGTTGCCGGGCTGGCTGATTGTCACCGTGCACGTGCCGGAGGCCTGGGTGATGGTGAAGGTCGGTCCGGTGTTGCTGCACGACCCCGAGCTCGCGTAGCTGACAGGCAGCCCGGAGCTAGCGGACGCGTTGACGGTGAAGTTGTCGCCGTACCTCGCCGTGGCCGGTGCCGCGGCCTGCACGGTGATCGTCTGACCCGCCGGGCCGGTCGGGGCGAAGTGCAGGTCGAGCTGGTAGTCGCCCGGTTGCCCGAACCTGCCGCCGACCATGACATACAGCGTCGTGCCGGAGCTGACCTGGATGTCGAGTGGGCCGTTGTAGGCGAGGGTTTGCGCCTGTTGCAGGCTCAGCGAGTCGAGGCTGTCGCCGGTGTAGACCGCGATCTGCGCGTTCTGGCTGCCGCTGGTGTCGAAGGTCGCCGTGCCGTCGTTGGCCGCGGTCCACGAGTACCAGACCGTGTAGTAGTTCGAGCCGGAGTTGTCGTTGAACGGCTCGGGCTGACCCGGCTCCTCGGTCGCGCCCACCGTCGAACCCGACACACTGCCGGGCGACGTCGCGAGTGGCGCCGCGTCCGCGAAGTCGTCGTTGGCCGGTTTGTTGCCCCAGCGCAGCACGATCGTGCCGAACGATTGCGAGAAGAATTGGCTGTTGGCGACGACGATGTGGTACTCACGGCCGCCGACTGCGTCGAAGCCCACGGTGGTGTGGGCTCCGATCGTGGTGCTCATCGGGGTCAGGTTGTCGAGGGCGTCGCCCGCGTAGACCATCATGATGGGAACGAATTGGCCGGTGCCTGGTGCGGTCGGGCTGGTGCTGGCGTTGACGTCGAAGGCGTAGTGCCCGTCGGCGGGCGCGGTCCAGCGCCACCACACCGACTTCTGGGACGGCGGGCCGAGGGTGACCGGGTTGGGTTCACCGGGCTCGAGGGTGGCGCCGCTGTTCGTGCCGGTCACTGATCCGGCCGCGCCGCTGATGACGGTGGCGTCGGCGAAGTCGTCGTTCACCGGCGGCGGCACGTAGTACCGCAGCGTCACCGAACCCGACGCGCCGCCGACTCCGTCCACCGCGACGTAGTAATTCACCCCGAACGTGGCCGCGAAGGTCACCCGGCTCGCGCCTTCGCCGGCGGAATCGTTGTCGGCCGCGACGGGGGTGAGGCTGCCGTCGCCAGCGCGGGTGTAGACGGCCAGCACCGTGTCGAACGACGAGCCGACCGTGTCGAACGTGATCTGCTCGCCACCGTGGTTGGGCGACCACACCCACCACACCGACGCGCCACCTGCCTGCCCCGCATGATCGGGTTCGCCCGGCTCCTTCGTGGCGCCGAGCGAGGATCCGTGCACCACGTCCGGGAACAACACCGACGACTGACCCTGCACCGCGCTGGCATCGGCGATGTCGTCGTTGCCGGGCGCGCCCACGTTCCAGTTCAGTTGGTAGTCCCCGGGCCGGCCGCTCTTGCCGCCGACCATGACGTAGACGGTCGTGCCCGCGGTTGCGGCGATGCTGATCGGCGCACTGGACGTGATGGTCTGCGCGCCTTGCAAGGTCAGCGCGTCCAGGCTGTCGCCGGTGTAGACGGCGAGCTGCGCGTTCTGGCTACCTGTGGTGTCGAAGGTCGTGCTGCCGTCCACGGGCGCGGTCCAGGCGTACCAGACGGTGTAGTGGTTCGAGCCGGTGTTGTCGTTGAACGGCTCGGGCTGACCCGGCTCTTCGGTCGCCGCGATCGTGCTGCCGGTGACGCTGCCCGACGTGCCCGTGAGCACCGTCGCAGCAGCGAAGTCGTCGTTGCCGGGCCGCGCGCTCCAGCGCAGGACGATGCTGCCGAAGGATCCGTCGCTGGCGACCGCCACGTGGTACTCGTGACCGGCGGTGGCGTTGAACTGTGCGGTGGTCACAAACCCGACGACGCTCGTCATCGGCGTCAGCGCGTCGACTGCGGTGCCGTCGTACACCTGGACGACGGGGGAGAAGTGGGCGGTGCCCGGCGCAGTCGGGCTGGTGCTGGTCGTGACGTCGAAGGCGTAGTACCCGTCGGCGGGTGCGGTCCAGCGCCACCACACCGACTTCTGGGCGAAGGTGCCTGTACGGTAGTGGTTCGGCTCGCCGGGTTCGAGCGTGGCGCCGCTGTTCGTCCCGGTTGTCGACCCGGATGCGCCGCTGACGGCGGTGGCGTCGGCGAAGTCGTCGTTGGCCGGTGGCGGCACGTAGTAGTGCAGTGTCACCGCTCCGGACGCGCCGGCGACGCCGTCGACGGCGATGAGGAACGTCACGCCGTAGGTGCCGGTGAAGGTGACCC
>JAICKR010000035.1 GCA_025927835.1 Jatrophihabitans sp.
CGGCGGGCCTCGACCTGAGCCCCATCCTCCACGTGCCGCCGTTGGCGGCCGGCGCCGCACGCCATCAGGTGCGCGGTCAGGACCACGGCCTCGACCGCGCGCTCGACCAGACCCTCATCGCGGAGGCCGCCCCGGCACTGGAGCGCGGCGAGCGCGTGGAGCTGGCGCACGACATCCGCAACGTCAACCGCACCGTGGGCACGATGCTCGGCTCGATGGTCACCCGCCGCTACGGCGCCGACGGCCTGCCGCCGGGCACGATCGACATCACGTTCCGCGGCTCGGGCGGGCAGTCGTTCGGCGCGTTCCTGCCGCCCGGCGTGACGCTGCGGGTCATCGGCGACACCAACGACTACACCGGCAAGGGGCTGTCCGGCGGCGTCGTCGCGGTGCGTCCCGACGAGCGCGCCCCGTTCGTCGCCGAGCAGAATGTCATCGCCGGCAACGTCATCGCCTACGGCGCGACGGGCGGTGAGCTCTACCTGCGCGGTGTCGTGGGGGAGCGGTTCTGCGTGCGCAACTCCGGCGCCACCGCGGTCGCCGAAGGAGTAGGCGATCACGCCCTCGAGTACATGACCGGCGGTGCCGCGGTCATCCTCGGTCCCACCGGACGCAACCTCGCCGCCGGCATGTCCGGCGGCTACGCCTACGTCCTCGATCTCGACACGTCCCTCGTCAACGGCGAGCTGGTCGATGTCGAGCCGCTCTCGGACGAGGACGCGGCGCGGGTGCAGGCGATCGTCGAGGCGCATGTTGCCTACACCGACTCCGCGGTGGGCCGCGCGCTGCTCGCCGACTGGCCCGCGGCGGTGCACCGGTTCAGCGCGATCGTGCCGCGCGACTTCCGGCGGGCGCTCGAGGCGACGCGACGTGCGGCGGCAGCGGGTGAGGACGTCGACGCCGCCGTGATGGCCGCCGCCCGAAGCTGACTCGGCCGATCAGGGGCGGCGGGCGACGGCGCCGAACAGGGGCGCGTAGATGGTGGCGCCCTGGGCGAGCATCCGCTCGAGGGCGGCCTCGAACCGGTCCAAATCGTCCGGGGAGATGACCCCCGCGGCGACCATCGCGTTCCGCGCGGCCCACGCCGGCGGCCGCAGCTCGCCCTGGGGCTTGATGATGTTGAACCACCCGCGGTAGGCGACGAGCTCCAGGCCGGCGGCCGTCAGCAGATCGTCGAGGCGCGTGCCCACGTTGAGGTCGTTGCCCTGCTCGGCGTGAAAGCGGCGGTAGGCCTCGTTGAGCTCGTCGACGTCCGGGTCGTCGGGCTTCATGAACATCATGGAGCCGAGGATGTCCACGAGATACACGTGCCCGCCCGGCCTCGGCAGCGTCGCGAGGTGGTCGACGATGGCCTGCTCGCGCAGCCCGTTGTGCGCCAGCACGTGCCGCATCATCACCGCGTCGAACGAACCGTCCGGCAGTCCGGTCGCGTCGGCCAGCCCGACCTGCACGGTGATGTTGCGCCACCCGCTGGCCGTGACCAGCGCCTGCGCCTGCGTCACGGTCGTCGGCACGCCGTCGACGCCGACGACCCGCCCGTCCGCGCCCACCGCGTCGGCGATCGCCGGGAACATCGCCCCCGGTCCGCAGCCGACGTCGGCGACGGCCGCGCCGGGCACGATGCCGGCGAGCTGCCACAGTTCGGTCTCGGCCTCACGTGCAGCTGCAGCCATGATGCGGTAGCGGGCGAGCTCGGCCTCGCTCAGCTGTAGGGCATACCCGGGGTCGGTCATCGGGCGAAGGTACTTGCTACCGGCGGGTTGTGCAGCGTCTGCCACCCGACCCGGCGCGGCCACTACTGTTCATGGATGTGATGCGGCACGCGAAAATCGTCTGCACGCTCGGGCCGGCGACCGATACGCCGGAACGCGCGCGGGCACTCGTCGAGGCGGGCATGGACGTCGCCCGGCTGAACTTCAGTCATGGGGTGCACGCCGACCACGGCCGGCGCTTCCACGAGGTACGCCAGGCCGCGGACGCCGCGGGCCGCAACGTCGCCGTTCTCGCCGACCTGCAGGGACCCAAGATCCGGCTCGGCACCTTCGCCGACGGTCCGGTGATGTGGGCGACCGGCGAGCGCGTCCGGATCACCGTCGAGGACTGCGAGGGCACCCACGACCGGGTGTCGACGACCTACAAGCAACTGGCCGCCGACGTCCGACCGGGCGACCGGCTGCTCGTCGACGACGGCAACGTGGCACTGATCGCGGTCGACGTCGAGAACGGGACGGACGTCGTCTGCGACGTCACCGAGGGCGGCGTGGTCAGCAACAACAAGGGCCTTTCGCTGCCCGGCGTCGATGTGAGCGTGCCGGCGATGTCGGAGAAGGACAGCGAGGACCTCGAGTTCGCGCTGCGTCTCGGCGTCGACTTCATCGCGCTCTCGTTCGTGCGCAATCCCGAGGACGTCAAGCTCGTGCACCGCGTCATGGACGAGGTCGGGGTGCGGGTGCCGGTGATCGCCAAGCTGGAGAAGCCCGAGGCGGTCGAGCGGCTCGAGGAGATCGTGCTCGCGTTCGACGGCATGATGGTCGCTCGCGGCGACCTCGGCGTCGAGATGCCGCTCGAGCAGGTCCCGATGGTGCAGAAGCGCGCGATCCAGGCCTGCCGCGACAACGCGAAGCCGGTGATCGTCGCGACGCAGATGCTCGAGTCGATGATCAGCCACTCGCGCCCGACCCGGGCCGAGGCGTCCGACGTGGCGAACGCGGTCATCGACGGCGCCGACGCGGTGATGCTGTCGGGGGAGACCAGCGTCGGCAAGTACCCGGTGCAGGCAGTGGCGACGATGAGCCGCATCATCCGATCGGTCGAGGAGACCGGGACGCGGGTGACCGGGTTGCAGCACATCCCGCGCACCTCGGGCGGTGCCATCGTGAAGGCCGCCATGGATATCGGCGACTCGCTCGGTGCGGTGGCGTTGGTGGCGTTCACCCAGACCGGTGACACCGCGCGCCGGCTGTCGCGGCTGCAGCCGAAGCAGCGGCTGCTCGTGTTCACCCCGCTCGAGACCGTCAAACGGCAGATGGCGCTGGTGTGGGGCGCCGAGTCGCATCTGGTGTGGACGGTGCAGACCACCGACGACATGGTGCGGCAGGTCGACTCCGCGCTCATCAACCGCGGTGTGTGCCGCCCGCACGATCTCGTGATCATCGTGGCCGGCACCCCGCCGTCGACGCCGGGTGCGACGAACACCATCCGGGTGCACCACATCGGTGACGTCCTCCGCTATGGATGAGCGACGCCTGCGGAGCGAATGTGGGCACTGACGAGCCCGAGACCGAGGAAGGCGCGACCGGTCAACAGGCCGTGGACGGACTCGTCCGGCTGCTCGACCTGGAGGAGATCGACCGCGACATCTTTCGCGGGACGAGCACCAAGTCGCGGTGGATGCGGGTGTTCGGCGGTCAGGTCGCGGGGCAAGCGCTGGTGGCCGCCGGGCGGACGGTGCCCGACGAACGGCAGGTGCACTCGCTGCACTCGTACTTCGTCCGGCCCGGCGACCCGGCGATCCCGATCGTGTACGAGGTCGACCGCATCCGCGACGGCCGCTCGTTCTCTACGCGTCGCGTCCTCGCGGTGCAGCGCGGCGAGACCATCTTCACGTTGTCCGCGTCGTTCCAACTCGCGCAGGAGGGCATCGATCACCAGTCGCAGATGCCCGACGTGCCACCGCCCGACTCGCTGCCTGCGCTCGTGAACCGGTACGGCAACTCGCCGGACGCGGCACGCTTCTATCGCACGATGCCCAAACCGATCGACCTGCGCTACGTCGACGACCCGCCGTGGCAGCAGCGTGCACACGGCGCGCGCGAGGACCTGAGCCGGGTGTGGATGCGTGCCGACGGCAAGCTGCCCGACGACCCGTTGCTGCACGTCTGCGTGCTGACCTACGCGTCGGACATGACGCTGCTCGACTCGGTGCTCGTCCGGCACGGTCTCGCGCCCGGCCTCGACGACATCTCGATGGCCTCGCTCGATCACGCGATGTGGTTCGAGCGGCCGTTCCGCGCCGACGAGTGGCTGCTGTACTCGACGGTCTCGCCGTCCGCGTCAGGTGGCCGCGGCCTCGCAACCGGACGGTTCTACGCGCAGGACGGCCGGCAGGTCTGCAGCGTCGTGCAGGAAGGCATGATCCGGGTCAGGACGCGCTGAGCAGCGCCCACACCGCGTCCACGTGGCGCAGCTCGGTGCGGGTCGACCCGATCGCCAGCCGCAGCGCGGCCCGGCCGTTGACCAGGGTGTGCGTCAGGTAGGCCGCGCCCGACTCGTTGACCCGGCGCATCAACGCCAGGGTGGCGTCGTCTCCCGCGCGGAGCCGGAACGTGACGAGGGAGAGCGGGTGCGGCGCGACCAGTTCGAACCGCGCGTCGGCCGCGACGTGCGAAGCGAATCGTTGGGCGAGCGCGACGTGCCCGCGGATGTGTGCGCGCAGGCCCTCGGCGCCGTACCAGCGCAGCACTGCCCACAGCTTGAGCGCGCGGAAGCGGCGGCCGAGCGGCACCTGCCAGTCGCGGTAGTCGATGACCGCGCCTGATTCGCTGGCGGCGTTGCGCAGGTACTCCGGCAGGATCGACAGGGCCCCGAGCAGCGCGGCGCGGTCGGCCACCCAGAACGCGTCGCAATCGAACGTGGTGAGCAGCCATTTGTGCGGGTTGGTGGCGTACGAGTCGACCCCGTCCAGCCCGGCGTTGAGCCAGCGCAGTTCCGGGGCCACCGCCGCCACGCCGGCCCACGCCGCGTCGACGTGCAGCCACGCGCCGGCCTCCTTGGCGATCGCGGTGAGCTCGGGTACCGGGTCCACCGCACCGGTGCCGGTGGCGCCGACGGAGGCCACCACGCAGGCGGGGATCATCCCGGCCGCCCGGTCGGCGTCGATGAGCGCGCGCAGATGATCGGGACGGGCGGCCAGCGTCACGGGGTCGACGTCGATCTTGCGCAGCGCGTCCGCACCGAGGCCGGCGATGCGGCATGCCTTCTCGACCGACGAGTGCGTCTGGTGAGACGTGTAGACCGCGTAGCGGCCCGCCGCGACGCCGTGCCGTTCGGTGTCGCCGTCGCTGACGCGGTGCAGCGCCGCGAGCAGCGCGACGAGTGAGGCGTCCGACGCGGTGGACTGGATGACGCCACCGCCCGGCCCGTCCGAACGGAACTGCGCCGGCAGGTCGAGCAGCTCGGCGAGCCAGTCGAGAACATGAGTCTCCAGCTCGGTCGCGGCCGGCGAGGTCGCCCACAACATGCCCTGGACGCCGAGCCCGGAGGAGAGCAGGTCGCCGAGGATCGCGGGCCCGGTGCTGTTGCCGGGGAAGTAGGCGAAGAAGGAGGGGTGCTGCCAGTGCGTGATGCCGGGCAGGATCGTGCGGTCGAGGTCGCGCAGCACGTCCTCGAACGGCTCGCCCTTCTCCGGCGGGTGCGCGGGCAGCCCGGCGCGGACGTCGCCGGGCGCGGCCTGGGAAAGCACCGGGAACGACTCGATGCGTTCGTAGTAGTCGGCGATCCAGTCGACGACGGCGTGCCCGTGGCGACGGAACTCGTCGGGCGTCATGTGTCCGGCGGCTTCGGGTTCGACCACCTGCTGCACGTTAGTCTCGGCGGGTGAGGTTGCCGCGCCCGTCCCAGGTGCCGGTGACCTGCGCGCTCAGCGGCATCGTGTTCCTGGTGGGGATCTACCGCTTCGGCAAGACCACCACGTGGCGCGACGAGCCGATCATCCTGGGCGTGTGGGGGCTGGTGTACCTCGGCGAGTGGGCCTACCGCTCCATCACGGGACGCTGGCCGGTGCCGTCAGTGGAAAGCGACGCGAAGACCTGAGCCGCGCTCGACGATCTCCGGGTCGGCGCCGCGCCGCCAGAGGCGCTTGATGAACGTGACCCAACACAGGTACAAGAAGACACAGAACAGCACGCCGCCCACGCTCGTGCTGATCAGGATGTGCTGCCACGACTGCGTCATCAGGTGCGTGCCCTTGATGTAGTTCGGCCCGCCCCACACCGGCTGCCACGGCGCCTTCACGTCGAAGCGGGCGTAGAGGAACCAGGACACCATCCGGCCCGCGCCGTAGAGGAAGTACGCGCGGTAGAGGACGAGCAGCCCGTTGTCGCTGAGATAGAGCCGGCGCCGGAACCAGGACCAGACCTTCAGGTCGGCCGGCACGACGACCTGCCAGAAGTAGTCGGCGCGCAGCGTGTTGCGGGCGAACAGGATCACCACGACGAACCAGAAGAAGTCCCACACGCCGCCGAGGCCGGAGTAGTAGGCGGCCGCGTCGCCGAAGCGGCCCTCGAACGCGGCGTGCTTCCACATGCTGATGCTGATGTTCTGCGTCGAGAACGGGAAGAACGGCATGACGCCGGCCGTGTCGGAGATGTCGGTGAACACGTGTGCCCACTGGCCGATGAGGATGCCGAGCGCCCAGCTGCGGCTCTTGGTGATCCCCAGGATGAGCACCGCCAGCACGAACCCGAAGATCAGCGAGTGGGTCGGCCCCACGCCGGGCCAGCCGCGGTGGAAGTGCGCCACGTTGCCCTTGTGGTTGTAGACGAACGCCTTGGTGAACAGGTCGGGTAGCAACGCACCGAGACACACTGCGACGAACGACGCCTTCGTCCCGACGTGCTTCTGGATGAAGTAGTCCTCGAACTCGTGTGCCGCCCAGCTCACGCCTCGGCTCCGTCCGAGCGGTAGGTGCGCAGCCGGCGGAAGGTCCGGGGGATCACCTCGAGCACGAGGATGAAGAACAGCGGCCCGCTCGTCCAGGTCAGGAAGTTCTTGGTCAAGAACGACACCCCGATGTACGCGAGCACCGCGAACGCGTACTTCCAGAACTCCTTCACCGGCGACAATCTAGCCGGTCGACCTGTCGATCCTCTGGCAAATACCGCGCGGCAGCGCGTCCGTGCCCCCGGTGGGATTCGAACCCACATGCCTCTCGGCAATGGTTTTTGAGACCACCGCGTATACCGATTCCGCCACAGGGGCCAAGTAATGCCGCGAACATCTTAACTTGGCTAGGCTAGGGCTCTCGTTCAACGGCGAACGGAAGGGAAACCCGAGTGGCTGCACCTGCGACTCCGCCGGCGCCGCCCATGCGGGTCCTCATCGCCGAGGACGAGGCACTGATCCGCCTCGATCTGCGCGAAATGCTCGAGGAAGAGGGTTTCGAGGTCGTCGGCGAGGCCGCCGACGGCGAGCAGGCCATCGCGCTGGCGACCGAGCTCAAGCCCGATCTGGTCATCTGCGACGTCAAGATGCCCAAGATGGACGGCATCGCCGCGGCCGCGCAGATCACCGAGGCGCGGATCGCGCCGGTCGTCATGCTCACCGCGTTCAGCCAGCGGGATCTCATCGAGCGGGCCCGCGACGCCGGTGCCATGGCCTACCTCGTGAAACCGTTCCAGAAGCGTGACCTGCTGCCCGCGATCGAGATGGCCAGCTCGCGATTCGCCGAAATACGGGCGCTCGAGGCCGAGGTGACGGGGCTGCGTGACCGGCTGGAGGCGCGCAAGCTCATCGAGCGGGCGAAGGGCGCGCTGATGACCAAGCACGGGCTGAACGAGCCCGAGGCGTTCCGGTGGATCCAGCGCGCCGCGATGGACAACCGCACCTCGATGCGCGCGGTGGCCGAACTGGTTCTGAGCGGGGACGAAGAGAACCCCGCCAACCCTGAGAAGTAACCGACATATCGGCACAAGGATGCGGTTGAGATTTGATTACGACCCTGAAGTCGGGACCCAGGTTGGTTCCGATGATCCGCCGATTGAGCTAACGTCCCGCCATCCGGTGCCGCCAGTTCGGCGGTGCCGACCATCCAAGGATGACCTCACAGGAGGCTCGGCAGTGCGATCTCGCGTAGTAACAATTGTCGCGTTGGGGGCGGCCGGAGCGCTCGCCCTGGCGGCGTGTTCCAGCAGCAAGAACGGCAGCGGCGGCAGTACGAATTCAGGTGGGCTCGGCGGCAACAACTCGACGGGTAACACCGCCGCACAGACCTACAAGATCGGCTTCATCGGTGCCCTGTCCGGCCCGAACGCGCAGCTCGGCATCAACGAGCGCAACGGCGCCGAGATCGCCATCGACCAGGCCAACGCGTCGGGCAAGTACAAGTTCAAGATCACTATGGTCCCGTCCGACAGCCAGGGCGACCCGACCAAGGCGCCCGCAGCGGCCACGACGCTGATCCAGGACTCGAGCATCGTCGCGACGATCGGTCCCGCGTTCTCCGGTGAGAGCCTCGCGGTCAACGGCAAGTTCTGCGGCGCAAGCCCGCCGATGCCGATCGTCACCGCGTCCGCGAGCAACGGCACCCTGGGGAGCCAGGGCTGGACCTGCTGGCACCGCATCGTGCCGAACGACAACGTCGAAGGCGCTCAGGGTGCCGACTGGCTGGCGCGCACCGGCTCGCACAAGGTCTTCGTGCTCAACGACCTGAGCGCGTACGGCAAGGGCGTCGCCGACACGGTGGCCAAGGAGCTGAAGGCCAAGGGCGTTTCGGTCACGAGCGCCGGTGTTGTGGCTACCACGACGAACTACAACCCGATCGCGGAGCAGATCAAGTCGTCCGGCGCCGACGCGCTCTTCTACGGCGGCTACGACGCGCAGGCCGCATTGCTGGCCAAGGCGCTCGTCGCGGCGGGCTTCAAGGGCCGCACGGTGGGTGGCAACGGCATCAAGTCCTCGGTGTTCACCAAGAACGCCGGCCCGGCAGGCAACGGCTGGTACATGACCTGTGGCTGCCAGGACGCGACCGTGGCGCCGACCGCGCAGCAGTTCGCGTCGGACTACCAGGCGAAGTTCAACACGCCTCCGTCGACGTACTCACCCGAGGCGTTCGACGCGGCGAACCTGCTCATCGACACGATCAACAACGTCATCTCCGGCGGCGGCACCGTCGACCGCACCACGGTCATGACGCAGTTGAACAAGGAGAACTTCCAGGGCATCACCACCGAGATCAAGTTCGCGGCGAACGGTGAGCTCCAGACCACCAGCCTGACGGTGAACCTGTACCACCAGGAGAAGAACGTCATCAAGAGTCTGGGCAACATCAAGGAACTCAACTAGTGTCGCCAGCCTGATGAGTAAGTAGTCGCCACGTGGGGGCGAGCCGGTTTTCCGGTTCGCCCCCACTTGCGGGTTCGTCGCTCTCTCAAGGAGGAGTCTGGGCGTGAGCCACCAGGTCTGGCTGCACCAACTGCCGCACATCGTCGCTGCGAATGCGCCCGCGGCCAACCACTCCGTCGACTGGTTTCACCAGCTGCCGCAGAACATCGTCATCGGGCTGGAACAAGGCTCGCTGTACGCGCTGGTGGCGCTCGGCTACACCCTCGTCTACGGCGTGCTCCAACTGATCAACTTCGCGCACAGCGAGGTGTTCATGGCCGGCGCGTTCGGCAGCTACCTCGTCGTCGACGCCATCGTCGGGAATCGACACCTGACCGGTGCGGCGGTCCCGCTGACGGTGCTCGCCGGAATCGTCAGCGGTGCCGCGGTGGGCGCTGCGGTCGCCTGGATCCTGGAAAAGGTCGCGTACAAGGCACTTCGGCGAAACGGGGCGCCCAAACTGGCGTTCCTGATCAGCGCGATCGGCGCGTCACTCTTCCTGTCGAACCTCGCGGGCAAGTTGTTCACGAGGGTGCAGAACAACGCGTTCCCGACCTACTTCAACGTCAACCACCACGTGTTCAGCATCGGCAGCGCCGACGTGTCGCTGATCGTCCTGATCATCATCGCGACGGCCGTGATCATGATGGTGTTCCTCGACCGGCTCGTGAACAAGACGAAGCTGGGCATGGGCATCCGCGCGGTCGCGGAGGACGCGCCGACCGCGGCACTCATGGGCATCGACATCGACCGGACGATCTCGCGCACGTTCATCGTCGGTGGTGCGCTTGCCGGCGTGGCCGGCTTCTTGTTCGGCACGGCGTTCGGCGTCGGCAACATCATGGGCTTCACCCCCGGCGTCAAGGCGTTCGCGGCGGCGGTGCTCGGCGGCATCGGCAACGTGCGCGGCGCCATGATCGGCGGCCTCATCCTCGGGCAGGCCGAAGTCCTGATCTCGGCCCTGCCGTTCGTCGGCGCGGAGTGGAACGACGTCGTCAGCTTCGCCGTCCTCGTACTGATCCTGCTCGTCCGACCGACCGGCATCCTCGGCGAGCGCTTGTGGCGTGCGGCATGACCACACTCGAGACGCCGCCGACGACGACGCCCACACCGCCACCGCCGCCGCCCGCGATGCGCCGCGCCGGGAACGAGACGTCGCGGGTGCTGCTCAAGCGCCTCGCCGGCTGCCTGATCGGCGGCTTCGTGCTCGGGCTGATGGTCAACAGCAAGGAAGGGTCGCCGGACGACTTCGGCTTCGTCTTCCACCAGACCGCGCTCAAGCCACGGATGTTGATCTTCCTTGCCATCGGCGTCGTCATCTTCGCGGGCATCACCTTCTGGGGCTACCTCCGTCAGCACGCGCGCCGCCCCGGCGTACGGCCGCTCGGCATGGGCATCCTCGTGATCGTCGTCTCCCAGGTGGTCCTGAACTGGTACGACCCGCAGACCGTGAAGTTCAACGGGTTGCGCAAGCTCGTCGACAAGTCGTCCGGGCTGTCCTCGACGACGACCTGGTTCTTCGACTGGCTGTCCTGGACGTTGGTCGCCCTGTCCGTGGTCGTCACCGGAGCCGCGATCGTCACGCGGCGCCGCGTGTTCGGCTGGGTGACGACGGTGTTGGGCATCGCCGGTGCGGTGCTCGCGTGGACCGCGCACAGCGACGTGCTCGATCTCGGTGGCGGCATCGACCACTCGCTCGGCGCGTACGGCGACGTCATCGGATTCCTGATCCTTGCCGGGGCCGGTGCCACGGTCGCGCTGTCGCAGGCGGAGGTCGCCGACTCGCGCGGCTTCATGACGCGGGTCATGGAATACCGGCCGGGTTTGCCGTTCGCGGTGCTGGGCGCCGTGCTCGCGGCGTTCTCCTACGCCCGCAATTGCTGGTTCGCACCTGTCAACCGCAACCTCGACTTCGCCAAGACCCACGACGCGTACCAAGGCACGGACATCAACTCGCTCGCGTCGAACTACCTCGGTTGGCTGGGCTGGGTCTGCTTCGTCGTGGTCGCGGTGCTCACGCTCGCCGCCACCTATCTACGCCAGCGGCTACTGGGCTGGCTGGCGGCCGGTGCCGCGCTCGTCGCGACCGTGCTCACCTTCTTCTCCCTGAAATCGATGACCGACGTGGCCGCCAAGTCGGTGCCGCAGTTCGGCAAGTCGTGGAACAACCTCGGCGCCGGCGGGTTCACCGCCTGCATTTCGTACGGGCTGTTCGCGGCCGCTGCCGCGTACGTCATCGCGCGTCCGAAGACGCGTGCGGCCGGCAAGAGCGCGACACTCCCGGTGAGCCGGGCGCTGGAAAAGGCGCGTAACTCGGCGAACATGAAGGCGCTCATCGTCATCGCGCTCGCGGTTGCCCTGTTCTACCCGCCGATGCTGTCGCAGTACTGGCAGAACGTGCTCGTCACACAGATGGCGGTCTACCTGCTGCTCGCCGTCGGGTTGAACGTCGTGGTCGGCTGGGCCGGCCTGCTGGACCTCGGCTACATCGCGTTCTACGCGGTCGGCGCCTACACGACCGCATACCTCACCGGATCGCTGCCGCGCAAACCTCCCAGCTGGCTGCACATGACCCCGTTGCTGACGATCCCGTTCGCGATCGTCGCGTGCCTGATCGCCGGCGTGCTGCTCGGTGCGCCGACGCTGCGCCTGCGCGGTGACTATCTGGCGATCGTGACGCTCGGCTTCGGTGAGATCATCCAGATCGTCGCGCAGAACAACCCGGGCAACTTCACCAACGGCCCGCGCGGCGTCGAGCCGCCGGTGCCGCACCCGAAGCTCGAGATCGGCGGCTGGAAGATCACCTGGGGGCTGGACAACCTGCCCTACTGGTACCTGCTGCTCGTCATGCTGGCGATCGTGGTCGTGCTGTTCTACCGGTTGGAGAACTCCCGGTTGGGACGTGCCTGGGCCGCGATCCGTGAGGACGAGGTGGCCGCGCAGGCCTCGGGGGTCAACACCGTCCGGGCCAAGTTGCTCGCGTTCGCGATCGGCGCGTCGACCTCGGCCCTGGCCGGAACGTTCTTCGCCAGCCAGACCGGGTTCTTCGACCCCACCCAGTTCGACATCTTCACCTCGATCCTGATCGTCGCCTACGTCGTCTTCGGCGGGATGGGCTCGCTGCCCGGCGCGATGGCCGGCGCTGCAGTGCTCACCTGGCTCCCCGAGTTCCTCAAGAGCCAGGTGCCGACCGACGACCGGCAGATGTGGGTCGGTGCGCTGGTGCTCGCCATGATGATCTTCCGTCCGGCCGGACTGCTGCCGGCGAAGCGGCGCAAGGCCGAGCTGTCCCATCTGGACGAGGCGTCGCCGGGCGAGGTTTCCGCGATCCCGCGCGGGGGTGCGATGTGACCGACATGATTCCCCAGCCGCTGGCCGACACGCACGACGTCGTCTTCGACGTCGAGCACATCACGCTTCGCTTCGGCGGTGTGGTCAGCCTGAACGACGTGTCGATGCAGATGCGTCGTGGCGAGATCCTCGCGGTGATCGGCCCGAACGGCGCCGGCAAGACCTCGCTGTTCAACGTCCTCACCGGCGTGTACACGCCCCAGGAGGGCCGGGTCCTGCTCCGTGGCCGCCCCGGCGACTCGCCGGTGAGCGTGATCGGCAAGAAGACGCACGTCATCAACCGCCTGGGCGTCGCCCGTACCTTCCAGAACATCCGGTTGTTCCCGGCGCTGACCGCGATCGAGAACGTCAAGGTCGCGGTCGAGACGCGGCAGAAGGCCGGACCCCTGGCGGCGATGTTGGGCATGCCCTGGCAGCGCAAGGAGGAGCGCGACAGCACCGCCGCGGCCTACGCGTTGATGCGCGACGTCGGGCTCGGTGAGCGCGGCAACGAACTCGCGTCGTCGCTGGCCTACGGCGAGCAGCGCCGGCTCGAGATCGCCCGGGCGCTCGGCACGAACCCCGGCGTGCTGCTGCTCGACGAACCCGCGGCGGGCACCAACCCGCAGGAGAAGCGGGAGCTCGCCGAGCTGATCAGCCGCATCAACCGGGAGCGCAACATCAGCGTCCTGCTCATCGAGCACGACATGAAGCTCGTCATGTCGGTGGCCGACCGGATCATCGTGCTGAACTTCGGTGGCAAGATCGCCGAGGGCACGCCGGAGGAGATCCAGCGCAACCCCGCGGTCGTGGCCGCCTACCTCGGTACGTCCGCCGAGGACGCGGCACGGCAGGCCACCGACCAGCCCGAGCTGCACCTCATCGATACGCAGCTGGAACCGCCCCCGACCGACGAGGAGCGCAGCGGTGACTGAGGCAGCCAGGCCCACCCTGCTCGACGTTGTCGGCATCGAGGTGCGCTACGGCGCGATCCGGGCGCTGAAGAGCGTGACGTTCAACGTCGGCGAGGGCGAGATCGTCGCGCTGCTCGGCGCGAACGGGGCCGGCAAGACCACGACGCAGAAGACGGTGTCGGGCATGCTGCGGCCGACGACGGGCTACGTGGCCTTCGACGGCGCCCGCATCGACGGCATCCCCGCGCACGACGTGATCCGGCTCGGCATCTGCCACGTGCCGGAGGGCCGGCACGTCTTCCCGCGGATGACGGTCGCGGAGAACCTCGAGATGGGAGCGTTCCGCTTCCGCGACGTCGACAAGAAAGAGTTCGAACGGGTACTGGAGCTGTTCCCGCGGCTGCGCGAGCGGCTCAAGCAGCAGGCCGGCACGCTGTCCGGCGGCGAGCAGCAGATGCTCGCGATCGGCCGCGCGCTGATGGGCAAGCCGCGGCTGCTGCTGCTCGACGAACCGTCCATGGGGCTCGCGCCGCTCGTCGTCGCGCAGATCTTCGAGATCATCAAGGAGATCAACGCCAGCGGGGTCACCGTGCTCCTGGTCGAGCAGAACGCCGCCCAGGCGCTGGCTCTGGCGCACCGGGGCTACGTCCTGGAGACCGGGGAGATCGTGCTCGGCGGGACGGGACAGGAGCTGCTCGCCGACGACCGGGTGCGGGCCGCCTACCTCGGCGAGGAAATCGCGGCATCATAGCCACGCCGGTAGTGATCAGACCAGGCCGGATACAGCTAGCTGCCACGAGCCCATCCCCGATGGAGCGGTCCGCCGCGAGGCTCTATGGTTGCGCGTGCAGCAACATCTGGTGGGGGCGCTCTAGGGGATCTGGAGGTAGCTCGTGTCGCGCTTGAACGTCCGGATCCGAGCAGCCGACCACGAAGACATTCCCGCACTTGTCGATCTCGTCCACTCCATCGACACGACCTCCGGCGCGTTCAGCGGCAAGCCCCTCCAGGACTCCAGCGAGGAGCACCTGCGCGAGCGGTTCGCCGAGATCCTCGACTCCGACCGGCTGCTGCTGGTCGGCGCCGACGAGACGACGGGCACGATCGTCGGCCTGCTCGCGGCCCGGCACGACGAGGTCGGCGCCATCGACCTCAGCCCGGTCCTGCACATCACCCACCTCATGGTCGCCCCGGGGCACCGGCGCCGTGGCGTGGGCCGCTCGCTGCTCGCCGCCGCGGTCAACCGCGCCGACGAGCAGGGCATCGAGCATCTGCTGGCGACAGCCGCCGCGGGCTCGCGCGAGGGCAACCGCTACCTGGCCCGGATCGGTTTCGCGCCGCTCGTGGTGCACCGCATCGCGCCCACCAGCGCCTTGCGCCGGGCGCTCGGCATGACCGACCCGGCGAGCCGGATGGCCGTCCTGCGGCGGGCCCGCCTGGTACGTGCGCAGCGCACCGGGTTCGCGTCCCGCACGGTGCGCCGAGAGACCTGAGCGCCGTCCGACCCCGGCCCTAGACTGCGAAGGCGTGACAGCTTCCGCGACGAAGACGGCGAAGCTGCTGCTCCTGGACGGGCATTCCCTCGCCTACCGCGCGTTCTACGCGCTGCGCGAGGTCGACATGTCCACCACCACCGGGCAGCCCACCAACGCCGTCTTCGGGTTCACGTCCATGCTCATCAACCTGTTGCGCGACGAGGAACCCACGCACGTCGGAGTGGCCTTCGACGTGTCCCGACAGACGTTCCGCCGCGAGGTCTACACGGAGTACAAGGCCGGGCGCAGCGAGACACCGGACGATTTCCGCGGCCAGGTCGAGCTGATCCGCAAGGTGCTCGACGCGCTGCACATCCCGGTGATGATGGTCGGCGGCTTCGAGGCCGACGACGTCATCGCCACGGTCACCACCCAGGCCGTCCAGGGCGGCGTCGACGTGCTGATCTGCACCGGCGACCGCGACTGCCTCCAGTTGGTCAACGAGCACGTCACGGTCCTCTACCCGCGCCGTGGCGTCAGCGAAATGACCCGGTTCACGCCGGAGGAGGTCGAGGCGAAGTACGGCCTGACGCCGCAGCAGTACCCCGACTACGCGGCGCTGCGCGGCGACCCGAGCGACAACCTGCCCAGCATTCCGGGCGTCGGGGAGAAGACCGCGGCGAAGTGGATCCGCGAGTACGGCTCGCTGCGTGAGCTGATCGACCGCATCGACACGGTGAAGGGCAAGGTCGGCGACGCCCTGCGCGAGCACGTCGCCGGCGTCGAGCTGAACCGCCGGCTCACCGAACTGGTCCGTGACGTCGAGCTCGAGGTCAACATCGACAGCCTGGCCCGGCAACAGTGGGACCGTGAAGAGGTACACGAACTCTTCGACGACCTGCAGTTCCGGGTGCTGCGGGAGCGGCTGTTCGACTCCGTCGACGCGGTCGCACCGGAGGCCGACGAGGGCTTCGACGTCGCGACCATCCGGCTGGCGCCCGGTGACGTCGCGTCCTGGCTCGACGCGCACGCACGGGACGGCTCCCGGGTCGGCGTGGCGTTCCGCGGCACCTGGGGCCGCGGCACCGGCGCGCTGAGTGGGCTCTCGCTCGCCGCGGTCGACGGCACCGCGGCGTTCATCACGCCCGAGTCGCTCACCCCGGACGACGACACGGCGCTGGGCGGCTGGCTGGCCGATCCGGCGCTGCCGAAGGCGGTGCACGACGTCAAGGGGCCGCTGCTCGCGCTGCGCGAGCACGGTTGGACGCTCGCGGGCGTCTCCAGCGACACCCAGCTCGCTGCGTACATCCGGCGCCCCGACCAGCGCACCTTCGACCTCGCCGACCTCGCGCTGCGCACGCTGCACCGCGAGCTGCGCAGCAACGTCGAGGACTCCGGTCAACTGACCCTCGACGGCGGGCTCGACGAGTCCGACGACGCGATCGCCGACGCCGAAACGGTGCGCGCCAGCGCGATCAAGGACCTCGCCGACGCGTTCGACGGCGAGCTCGCGCGCAGCCGCGGCGCCGAGCTGCTCGTCGACATGGAACTGCCACTCACCTCCGTGCTCGCCGACATGGAGGCGATCGGTATCGCGGTCGACGCCGACGGGCTGGTGGGGTTGCAGTCCGAGCTCGGCGCCGGCGTGAAGGCGGTCGAGCAAGAGGCGCACACCGAGGTCGGCCGCGAGTTCAACCTCGGCTCACCCAAGCAGCTGCAGGAGATCCTGTTCGACCAGTACAAGCTGCCCAAGACGAAACGGATCAAGACCGGCTACACCACCGACGCCGACTCGCTGGCCGACCTCTACGCCAAGACCGAGCACCCGCTGCTCGAGATGCTGCTGCGCCACCGTGAGGTGGCGCGGCTGAAATCTGTGGTCGACGGGCTGTTGCCGCTCATCGACGACCACGGCCGCATCCACACCACGTTCAACCAGACGATCGCGGCGACCGGGCGGCTCTCGTCCACCGACCCGAACCTGCAGAACATCCCGGTGCGGACGGCTGAGGGCCGGCGCATCCGGGAGAACTTCACGGTCGGCGCCGATTACGAGTCGCTGATGACGGCGGACTACAGCCAGATCGAGATGCGCATCATGGCGCACCTGTCGCAGGACGCGGGGCTCATCGAGGCGTTCAGCAGCGGCGAGGACCTGCACACGTTCGTCGCGTCCCGGGCGTTCAACATCCCGGCCGGCGACGTCGACCCCGAGATGCGGCGGCGCATCAAGGCGATGTCGTACGGCTTGGCCTACGGGCTGTCGGCCTTCGGGCTGTCCCGGCAGCTGAAGATCACGCCGGACGAGGCACGCGGCCAGATGGACGCCTACTTCACCCGGTTCGGTGGGGTGCGCGACTACCTGCACTCCGTCGTCGAGGATGCGCGGCAGACCGGCTTCACCGAGACGATCATGGGCCGGCGCCGCTACCTGTCCAACCTCACCAGCGACAACCGCAACCTGCGCGAGATGGCCGAGCGGGCCGCGCTCAACGCGCCGATCCAGGGCAGCGCCGCGGACATCATCAAGGTCGCGATGCTGGGCGTGCACCGCGGCCTGGCCACTGCGGGCCTGCAGTCGCGGCTGCTGCTGCAGGTACACGACGAACTCGTGCTCGAGATCGCGCCGGGCGAGCACGACGCGGTCGAGGAACTCGTGCGTCGCGAGATGGCCGGGGCCTACAAACTCGACGTGGCCATGGACGTGTCGGTGGGCGTCGGCCGTACCTGGCACGAGGCGGCCCACTGAGCGCGGTTGTCGCGCCAGGTATTGACACGTGCTCTGCGAAGGAGTACCTAGGTACCTGATATCTAGATATCTAGATATCAGGCCTCTAACAGAACGGGGTACGACAATGGCAACCACGACGATGTTCGTCCGGCACAGCGTGAACGACTACGCCACGTGGCGTGCGGCGTACGAGGAGGTCGAGGGCCTGCGCCAGCAGTACGGCTGCTCCGGCGCCGAGGTGCACGTCGACCCGACCGACAAGAACGACGTGTACGTCATCCACCGCTTCCCGAGCCTCGAGCAGGCGCAGGGCTTCGCCGGCAGCGCCGAGTTGCGCGAGGCCATGGGCCGCGGTGGCGTGAGCGGCGCGCCGCGCATCGAGTTCGCGGTCGAGGCCTGAGCTGAGCGAGAACGCTGCGTTCGAGCGCGAGTTCCCGGGCGCGCGCTGGCTGGCGACGCGGGTGGTGCGCCAGCTGTACCTGACCGGGGTGAAGGTCGATGCGCTCGTTTCCGCGGTCGCCCGCCGATCCGGACTCTCGCACACCGCGCTCAACGCGCTCGCGGTGATCGAGGCCGGCGGCGGGCCGAACGCGGTGGGCCAGGTGACGGCGCAGATGCACACCACGACCGCCACGATGACGACGGTCCTCGACACCCTCGAGCGCAAGGGTTTCGTCCTCCGCACGCCGGACGCGACCGACCGGCGCAAGGTGCTCGTCGACATCACGCCGGACGGTCAGGCGGCGCTCGACGAGGTGCTGCCCGCCGTGCAACAGGCGTGCGCCGCCGCCATGGTGTCGTTCGACGACAAGGAGTTACAGAAGCTGCTCGACACGCTCACGACGGCCTTCGACGCTCTTGACGCCGTACCCGACGTGCTGGCCCGCCCGGCCCGGCGCCGGCCACCGGCGCACCTGCGCCGGGCATGAGCGCCGTTCAGCTGGCGGGCGCGAGAAAGGTGCGGAACTCGCGGTCGATCCCGAGGCCGGCGTCGAGATAGAGCTTGAGCGCTGTCTCGTTGCTGGCTTGGACGCTCAGGCCCAGCGAGGTCGCGCCGGCGGCGACGCGGCGGCGCAGGCCCTCCAGCAGCATGGCCCGGCCCAGGCCGCGGCCGCGCTCGTTCTTCGCGGTGGCTAGCTGGGAGATCCAGCCGGTGCCGTCGTCCCAGATGCGGCCCATCGCGACGCCGACGATCCGCTCGCCGCGCCAGGCGATCACCTGCAGCTCGGGCCGCGTGTGCGAGGTGATGAAGATGCGCTGCCATTCCTCGAAGCCGCGCTCGGGGTGTCCGGGCACCTCGGCCCAGCCGGCATCGACGTAGATCAGCCGGTGGATCGCCTCGACGTCGGCCGGGTCGAAGTCGCGCGCGACCACGCCGTCGGGCCATGCCGGCTCGGCGAGCTTCAGCTCGGCGTCGACATCGACCAGCAGGTCGAACGTCGACTTGTCGTAGGTCCAGCCGGCAGTCTCGATCGCCGTCACCGCGGCCCCGTCCCGGCTGAGCACCTCGGTGCGGCCTGGCGCGTCGGCGAACCACGGCAGCAGCTGCGCGAGCACCGGCGCGGCGTCGGCCTCGGGATCGATGGTCAGCACCGTGTCGGTGCCGAAGCGCAGCGCGACCCCGACGAGCCGCTCGCCCTCGAATGCGAGCAGCGAACCCTGCGGCAGCGGTTCGGCGTAGCCGAGGAACTCCGCCACCTCGTCCGGGCTGTGCTCGCTCGCGCCGAACCAGGCGACGTCGAAGCGCCGTTGCAGGTCGACGAGCAGCGGCAGGTCGTCGGTGGTCGCAGGCCGAAGGTCCACGCTGCGGACGCTAGTCGAGCACGCACACGTATATCGCGGTGCCGGGCAGCAGCGCGCCGCGCAGTGGCGACCACTGGCCCCATACCTGCGTGTGCCCGGCCGGCCACTCCGGCTCGACGAGATCGACGAGCCGGAACCCCGCAGCGACGATCTCGCGCACCCGATCGCCGAGCGTGCGGTGATGTTCGACGTAGGTCGGTGTGCCGTTCGCATCGGTCTCGACGTAGGCGCTGCGGTCGAAGTAGGGGATCGACACGGTGAGGCCGTTCGGCCCAGGGTCGTCGGGGAAGGCCCAGCGGATGGGATGCGTCGTGGCGAACACCCAGCGCCCGCCCGCTCGCAGCACGCGTGCGACCTCACGCATCACCCGAGGGCTGTCGGCGACGAAGCTCACCGCGCCGAACGCGGTGAACGCGATGTCGAACGATGCCTCCTGAAACGGCAGCTGCTGCGCGTCGGCCTGCACGAGCGGGACCTCGATGCCGGTACGCGTGGCGCCGTCGCGGGCGTGCCGCAACATGCCCGCGGACAGGTCGAACGCAACGGGTCGCGCACCGTGCGCCGCGAGCCAGCGCGAGCACATCGCCGCACCACAGCCGACTTCGAGGACATCGCGTCCCGACACGTCGCCGAGCAGGCGGGCGTCGGCCTCCCGCAGGTTCTCCGGGCACCACACGAAGTCGGCGTCACCGAGGAACGCGCCGTGCTCGGCCTGGTAGGCGTCGGCGTCCCGGTCCCACCACAAGCGGTTGGCGCGCACGCTGGCCGCCGCGTCCGCGTCGCCGCGGCCGACGGCGGTTGCGGACGACGGGTCAGGAACCTCCACCACCGCCGCAGCCACCTCCGCCGCCGCACGACGACCCGCCACCGCAACTCGAGCCGCCGCCGCACGACGAGCCGCCGCCACCGCAGGACGAGCCGTGGTGGTGACCTCCGTCCGAGCCGGAGCTCCCGCCGGCCTGGTTGTTGTCCCAGTAGTACGCGGACCCGGCGCCCCATGCGCCCGCGCGCCCGCGCCGCGAGCGACGACGGCGGTCCCGCCGCGAGATCGACAGGACGATGCCGACGATCCAGACGAGAATGACGGCAGCGATGATTCCCCCGGCCATGGTGAAACGATAAGGCCGTGCGCCGCCGCGGGACGACCGTCGAGCGGATGAATCGTGCGGTCGGCCGGCTCGAGCTGCCCGAGGCCGTCTGGAAGACCTGCCCGTGGCAGCCGCGTGAGCTCATCGGCACCGGGCTGCGGCAGTGGCTGCGCTGCGCGGGTGTCGCGCTGCGCGACGGTCAGATCGTCGGCATGCCCTCGCACGCGGTCGACGAGGCGTGGCACGGCTTCATCCTCTGCACCGCGCAGTACGCACGCTTCTGCGACGACGCGTACGGCCGGTTCCTGCACCACCATCCCGACGGCACCGGCCCGGCGACGGCCGGCGCGATGACGCACCAGCTCGGCCGCACCGTGGTCGCATGGACGATCGTCGCCGAGCCGGGGGAGCACTGCGTGCTCTGGGATCTCGACGCCCACGTGGGTGTCGACCATCCCTGGGGCGTACCCGCCGAGCAGGTGGACGCCGTCGTCGCCAACCTGGCCGCTCAGTAGGGTAGGCGCGTGCCCATACCTCGCCGTATGGCGGCGTTCTGGTCCGTCTACAAGCGGCTCGACCGGCAGCCGGTGTTCCAGGCACCGGCCGACAAGGTGCGCAAGGCCGCGAACCGGCGCTCGCTGCTCATGGGGCTGCCGCTCGCGTGGCCGATCACCGGGCGCGCCGCCTCCGGGGTCCGTATCGAGAAGGGCAGCGCCACCGCCGCCGACGGCACCGCGCTGGCGCTGCGGATCTACCGCCCCAAGGACGCCGGAACCGCCCCGCTGCCGGTCGTCGTCAACTTCCACGGCGGCGGCTGGGTCTCCGGCGACCTCAACCACTCGCAGTGGTGGGCCAGCCACCTGGCGGCCGAGGCCGGCGTCGTCGTCATCTCGGTCGACTACCGGCTCGCGCCCGAGCACCCGTTCCCCGGCCCGGCCGAGGACTGCTACGACGCCACGGTCTGGATCGCCGACCACGCCGCCGAACTCGGCGTCGATCCGAGCCGGCTCGCCGTGATGGGCGACAGCGCGGGCGGCAACATCGCCGCCGTCGTGCCCCTGATGGCCCGCGACCGCGGCGCGCCGCACATCGCCGCGCAGCTGCTGCTCTACCCGACCGTCGACCTCGGGCACAGCTTCCCCTCCGTCGACGAGAACGCCGACGCCCCGATCCTCGGCCGCGACGACATCCGCAACAACGCCGGCAACTACTTCCACGAGTCGACCGGCGAGCGCAGCGACCCCTACGCCTCACCGTTGCGCGCGAAGCACCACGATCTGCCGGCGGCGCTCGTCCAGACCGCGCAGCACGACCCGCTGCGCGACGAGGGCGCGGCCTACGTGGACGCGTTGCGCGAAGCAGGCGTCGAGGCGGAGTACCGCAACTATCTGGACTCGGTGCACGGCTACATCTCGCTACCGGGCCTCGTCCCCGAGGCGCGCCAGGCGCTCACCGACGCGATCGACTTCGTCCGCCGCAGGCTCTGAGCCCCGGAATTAGGCCCGCCGAGGCCGGTCGAGTACGCTTAAGTTGCGGATAGGTCTGTGGCCTCGACATGGAGTAGGCCGCTCCCGAAGAAACTTCTCGGCGAACCGGACGTGCCCGCGCGCTACGACACCTTGTCAGGATCCATCCACTCAATGACGTCCACCACCGAAGCCCCGGTCACCACCACTCCGCAAGTCGCCGTGAACGACATCGGCTCAGTCGAGGAACTCCTAGCCGCAGTCGACGGCACCATCAAGCCGTTCAACGATGGCGACATCGTCGAGGGCACCATCGTCAAGGTCGACCGCGACGAGGTCCTGCTCGACATCGGCTACAAGACCGAGGGCGTCATCCCCTCGCGCGAGCTGTCCATCAAGCACGACGTCGACCCGAACGAGGTCGTCAAGGTCGGCGACGAGATCGAGGACCTGGTTCTCCAGAAGGAGGACAAGGAAGGCCGGCTGATCCTCTCCAAGAAGCGTGCCCAGTACGAGCGTGCATGGGGCACCATCGAGGAGAAGAAGGAGAAGGACGAGGTCGTCGAGGGCACTGTCATCGAGGTCGTCAAGGGCGGCCTGATCATCGATATCGGCCTGCGCGGCTTCCTGCCGGCATCGCTCGTCGAGATGCGGCGTGTGCGCGACCTGCAGCCCTACGTCGGCAAGACGCTCGAGGCCAAGATCATCGAGCTGGACAAGAACCGCAACAACGTGGTGCTGTCCCGCCGTGCCTGGTTGGAGCAGACCCAGTCCGAGGTACGCCAGAATTTCCTTACTCAGCTGCAAAAGGGCCAGATCCGGCGTGGCGTGGTGTCCTCCATCGTCAACTTCGGCGCATTTGTCGATCTTGGCGGCGTCGAC
>JAICKR010000253.1 GCA_025927835.1 Jatrophihabitans sp.
GCGGGCCGTACCTCACCGACGCGGACGGGCGCGAGTACGTCGACCTGGTCTCGTCGTGGGGGCCGATGATCCTCGGGCACGCGCATCCCGAGGTGGTGGCCGCCGTCCAGGCCGCGGCGGCGTCCGGGCTGTCGTTCGGCACCCCGACCGCCGGCGAGGTCGAACTCGCCGCGGAACTCGTGCGCCGCGTCGCGCCGGTCGAGCAGGGGCGGCTCGTGATCTCCGGCACCGAGGCGACGATGTCGGCGAGGCGGCTCGCCCGCGGTGTCACCGGCCGGCACCGCGTGGTGAAGTTCGCGGGCTGCTACCACGGGCACGTCGACGCGCTGCTCGCCGCGGCGGGCTCGGGTGTCGTGACGTTCGGGCTCCCGGACACCCCCGGCGTGACCGGCGCGCAGACCGCCGAGACGATCGTGCTGCCGTACAACGACCTGGCCGCGGTGGAGGCGTGCTTCGCCGAGTTCGGTGACGACATCGCCTGCGTGATCACCGAGGCCGCGGCGGGCAACATGGGCGCGATCGCGCCGGTCGGCGGGTTCAACGCCGGGCTGCGGCTGATCACCGCGCGGCACGGCGCGCTGCTCGTCATGGACGAGGTCATGACCGGCTTCCGGGTCTCGGCGGCCGGCTGGTACGGCCTCGATCCGGTCGACGCCGATCTGTACACGTTCGGCAAGGTGATGAGCGGCGGCCTGCCGGCGGCCGCCTTCGGCGGCCGCGCCGAGATCATGTCGCGGCTCGCGCCGGCCGGTCCCGTCTACCAGGCCGGCACGCTGTCGGGGAACCCGGTCGCCGTCGCCTGCGGGCTGACGACGCTGCGGCTGGCCGACACGGCGGTGTACGCGGCGTTGGACGAGCACGCGCAGACGATCGGCGCGATGGTCGACCAGGCACTGCACGCGGCCGGCGTCGAGCACCGGGTGCAGTACGCGGGCAACCTGTTCTCCGTCTTCTTCAGCGCCGAACCGGTGCACGACTTCGCCGCCGCGCAGGCAGCGCAGACGTGGCGCTACAAGCCGTTCTTCCACGCGATGCTCGATGCCGGCGTCTACCTGCCGCCGTCCGCGTTCGAAGCGTGGTTCGTGAACAGCGCGATGGACGAGGCCGCGCTGCAACGCATTCAGGACGCACTTCCCGCCGCGGCGCGGGCAGCAGCGTCGGCTACTGCCTAGGGCGCTCGCTTACCGAACAACAAGGTCATTTCGTGCGAGGCTAGGGCCGTGAGCCTGGGTTCGGTGACGTATTACCGCCGCGGTCCGTGGCGCCGCTTCGCCCTGCGCTACGGGTGGCGCGCCTACGCGCTGCCGGCGCTCGCGATCTTCACGATGATCGTCATCGCCGACCCCGACCTGGTTGCCAAGACCAGCGCGGCGGAACCGCCCACCCACGTCGCCCAGCACGCACCCGCCCAGCACGCACCCGCCCAGCACGCCGCGACACCGCAACAGTTCGCGCTCGGCAGTGACTCGACGCCGTGCACGCAGAACACGACGGGCCACATCATCCTGGTGAGCATCAAGGTGCAGCGCGCCTGGATGTGCAGCGGCAAGACCCAGGTCTACTCGACGTTGGTGACCACCGGCGCCGAGAACGTCGGCGACGGCACGCCGCTGGGCACC
>JAICKR010000173.1 GCA_025927835.1 Jatrophihabitans sp.
ATGAACCGCGGCGTGCCTCCCACCGCGCGGAACGCGCGCACCGGCGAGTTGACCCCGCCGGGGATCAACTCGCAGGCGCGCGCGAACAGGGCTGCGGAGGCGGGCGCGTCGGACACGCTTCCCAGTCTGGCAAACCCCGACCGGGCTTCAGTCCTTGGTGGCGAGCTGCGGGTTCTTGGCCAACGCCGTCAGCTGGGCCATGGTCAGGTTGAGCGTCGGACGCTCGGCCTTGTAGTAGTGGACGCTGTTCGCGATCTCGACGTCGACGACGTTGTCGCCCGGGCGCACGACCTCGGCGAGGTCGCGCAGGAACGCCCCGCGCTTGGTCGTCATGTTCACCTGGAAGCCGTCGGCGCCGAGCGAGGTCTTGTGGCAGGTCAGCTCGATGTCGCCCGGCGGCGGGTCGGGGATGCAGCCGGAGTTCTGGACGAGCGCGTCGTTCGTCTCGCCGACGCGAACGATGACGTTGCTGACGCCGGCGCTGTCGGTCACCTCGGCCATGGCGACGAAGTACGTCCCGGCGTCGGCGAACAGCAGCGGGCCGGCGTTCGGCTCGTCCAACGCGGTGCTCATCGGGTTGCGCGAGAACTGCGCGCCGGGCATCGCGTCGTGCAGCAGGCCCTGCAGCACGGTCGAGAGCCGGCTCGCCTCGTCTTCTCGCGCGTTGGCGGTGACGGCGCTCGACGAACCGCCGGACACGGTGGTCCCCGGCGGCGGGCCCGCAGCGTCCGGGCGGTGCGACGACCCGCCGACCAGCGTCGTGGCGAGCAGCGCCGCGGCGCCGGCCACCGCGGCGAAGGACACCCCCACTCCGGCCTGCCGCACGCGCAACCGCCGCCGCTCGCGCTGGACGATCGCGCCGAGATCGATGCCGGCCGGCGGCGGCGTCCCCATCTGCGCGTCGAGCAGGTCGTGGACGTCGTTCATGAGGCTTCTCCGTTCCTCGGTGTGGTCCGGGCAGCGGCCTGCTCCCGAACGGACTCCAACCCCCGCGTCGTCAGGCTGCGGACGGTGCCGGGCGAGCAGCGCAGCACCTCGGCGGTGTCGTCCACCGAGAGGTCGAAGTAGAAGCGCAGGGCCACGGCGGCCCGGCGGCGCGGAGTGAGATCGGCCAGCAGTTCGAGCGACCACTGCCCGTCGACCAGCGATGTCGCGTCGTCGACCGGAAGTTCGGGGACCTGGTCGGTCACGAACTCCCGCCGCCACGGCCGGCGCAACTCGTCCAGCCAGGTGCGGACGAGGATCTTGCGCACGTACGCGTCACGGTGCAGCACGCCCCGGGCCCGCGACCAGTTGCGGTACAGATTGCCCAGCGTGGTGGCGACCAGGTCGTCGGCGGTGTGCCAGTCATGGCACAGGACGTACGCCGAGCGCCGCAGCCGTTCCATCTGCGACGTGACGTACTGGCGGAACTCCTCCTCCTCCGCACGCTTCACGCGTCGCCTCCTCGCTCCCACTGGATGAACGGAGCGAACGGGGCGCCACGCTGCCGAGGGACGCCACCGATAGTGCGGTTCGCTGTGTGCGTTGTCACTGCCGACGTCGAGGCGGGCGCTGCGGCGCCGCGCCCGTGGGGCAGGATCGGGCCAGAACCGCATCGGCGAAAGGTCACCGGATGGACATCACAGGCAGCGCGGCGATCGTGACCGGCGGGGCGTCCGGGCTCGGGCTGGCGACGGCGAAGCGGCTGGCGCGGGCCGGCGCCCGGGTGACCATCGTCGACCTGCCCAGCAGCGACGGCGCCGCGCAGGCGGACGCGATCGGCGGCGTGTTCGCCGCGGCCGACGTCACCAGCGAGGCGGAGGTGACCGCTGCCCTCGACGCGGCCGCCGAGCGCGGCCCGATCCGGATCGCGGTCAACTGCGCGGGTGTCGGCTGGGCCGGACGCGTGCTCGGCAAGAACGGTGTGCTGCCGCTCGACATCTTCACCACGGTCGTCACGGTCAACCTGATCGGCACGTTCAATGTGATCCGGCTGGCGGCCGAGCGGATCGCCGCCACCGAACCCGTCGACGGCGAACGCGGTGTCATCGTGAACACCGCATCGGTCGCTGCGTTCGAAGGCCAGATCGGGCAGGCTGCCTACTCCGCGTCGAAGGGCGGCGTCGTCGGCATGACGCTGCCGATCGCGCGCGACCTCGCCGACAAGCTCATCCGCGTCGTCACGATCGCCCCCGGCCTGTTCCTCACCCCGATGCTGCAGGGGCTGCCGCCGGAGGCGCAGGAGTCGCTGGGCCGGCAGGTGCCGCACCCGAGCCGGCTCGGCGACCCGGGCGAGTACGCGGCGCTCGTCGAGCACATCGTGAGCAACCCGATGCTCAACGGTGAGGTCATCCGCCTCGACGGCGCCATCCGCATGGCCCCGCGTTAACTCGTCCGCCGAGGCGGATCGCCTCCTGGCCCACTCGCTCCGCTTCGGGGCCGATCGGCGTGGTGGTTGCGGTTCTTGCTCAGAGATCTCGGCGCATGGCTATCCGGCGGCCGACGGCGTCGAGGCCGAGTTCGGCTTCGTGTGCCCGTGCCGCAGCGAGCCCCGGCGTGAGCTCGGTCAGTTCGACGAAGCCACGCGATGCGTAGTACGGCCCGTTCCACGCGACGTCGGCGAACGTCGTCAGCGTGACCGCCGGGTAGTCGTGTGCGCGCGCCCACGCGCACGCTCGGTCGAGCAGGCGCGTGCCGATGCCCTGGCGCATCCACTTCGGGATCACCGCGAGCTCCGCGATGTGCGCGAGCCCGTCGACCTCGTCGACCTGGACGAAGCCGACGGGCGGGCGGCCGGCGACGAACACCGCCTTCGCCCGGGCGAAGTCCTCGGCGTCGGACGAGATGGCCGGCAGCGTGTAGCCGGCAGTGCGGAACACCGCGTCCGCACGATCGCCGATCTCGTCCAGCAGCGCGAACTCCGAGCGTGCGGCCGCGCGCACGTCCATGCCGACGGCCGGCCCCTGCACCGCGCCGACACCCAAGGCCGCCGCCAGCCGGTCCGCGAAGCGGGTGGGCACCACGACGTCGCGGCCGTCGGCGAGGCGCAGGGTGAGTCCGTTGAGCCCGCGCGGCGCGCCGTTGGGCCAGCCGAGCACGGGCAGGTCGCTCTCGTCGATGCCGGCCGCGACGCCGGTGATGTCCAGGCGCGGGAGCGCCTCGTCGCCGACGCGCAACTCTTCCGCGGTGAGCGAAAGCGACTTCTCCGAGCGCGCGGCATAGATGAACAGCGCGTACACGCCGACGACGAGCACGATCGCGATGGCCCAGCCGAGCAGGTGCGCGACGAACGAGCCGAGCGCGATGTCGAGCGCGATGCCGACTGCGAAGAAGACGCCGACGACCCACAGGCTCGCGTAGCTCTTGGCCGGTTCGAAGTACTCCGCCGGCGCCTCGCTCACGCCAGCAGGTTAGCCACCTCGGCCGCCCAGTACGTGAGGACGATCGATGCGCCCGCGCGCTTGATCGAGGTCAGCGTCTCGAGCACGACGCGTTCGCGATCGAGCCAGCCGCGCTCGGCCGCCGCTTCGACCATCGCGTACTCACCACTGATCTGGTACGCCGCCACCGGCACCGGCGCAACGTCGGCCACCGCGCGCACGACGTCCAGGTAGGGCAGCGCGGGTTTCACCATCACGATGTCGGCGCCCTCGGCGATGTCGAGTGCCACCTCGGCGAGCGCGTCGGCCACCGAGCGCGACGCGTCCTGCTGGTAGCTCGCCCGGTCGCCCTGCAGCGACGAGTTCACCGCCTCACGGAACGGCCCGTAGAAGCCGGACGCGTACTTCGGCGCGTACGCGAGGATGCCGGTGTCGATGTAGCCGGCAGAGTCGAGCGCCTGGCGCACCGCGCCGACCTGGCCGTCCATCATCCCGCTGGTGCCCAGCAGGTGCGCGCCGGCCTGCGCCTGCGCGAGCGCCATCGCCTCGTAGCGGTAGAGCGTCGCGTCGTTGTCGACCGCGCCGCGCTCGTCGAGCACGCCGCAGTGGCCGTGGTCGGTGAACTCGTCCAGGCACAGATCGGCCATCAGCACCGTCTCGTCGCCGAGCTCGGCGTAGAGCCGGCGCAGCGCCAGGTTGAGCACACCGTCGGGGTCGTCGGCGCCCGACCCGCGGGCGTCCTTCTCCGTCGGGACGCCGAAGATCATCAATCCGCCGACGCCACGCTCCACGGCGTCGACCGCGGCCTTGAGCAGCGACTCCTGCGAGTGCTGCACGACACCGGGCATGGACGCGATCGGCACCGGCTCGCCGAGCCCCTCGCGCACGAACATCGGCAGCACGAGGTCCGACGGCCGCAGCGTCACCTCGCTGACCAGCCGGCGCAGTGCCGCGGTGCGGCGCAGCCGCCGCAGCCGCGTCGTCGGGAACGCCGGCAGCTCGGGCAAGCTCACCAGCTCAGGTTATCGCCGCCGGGCGGACGCACGGGCGGCCTTCTTCGCCGCTGCGGCCGCCGCCTTCTCCTTCTCCGCGGCGGCGCGGGCCACCGCGAACTCGGCGAGCGCGTCGATCAACGCCGGGACGGTCGCCTGCTCGGGCTGCACGTCGACGCGCAGGCCGAACTCCTTCGCGGTCGCCGCGGTCTGCGGGCCGATGCACGCCACGACCGTGCGCGCGTGCGGCTTGCCGGCGATGCCGACCAGGTTGCGCACCGTGGACGAGGACGTGAAGCACACCGCCTGGAAGCCGCCCGACTTGATCGCGTCGCGGATCTCGGCGGCCGGCGGCGCGGCACGCACCGTGCGGTACGCCGTCACGTCGTCGATCTCCCAGCCGAGCTCGCGCAGCCCGGCGGACAGCGTCTCGGTAGCGATGTCGGCCCGCGGCAGCAGCACCCGGTCGATCGGGTCGAGCACGTCGTCGAACGGCGGGAAGTCGGCGAGCAGCCCCTCGGACGACTGCTCTCCCGACGGCAACAGCTCCGGCTTGATGCCGAAGGCGCGCACGGCATCTGCCGTCGCCTCGCCGACGCAGGCGATCTTCACGCCCGCGAACGCGCGCGCGTCGAGCCCGAACTCCTCGAACTTCTCCCGCACCGCGCGCACCGCGTTGGTCGAGGTGAACACGATCCACTCGTAGCGGCCGGTCACCAGGCCCTTGATCGCACGCTCCATCTGGGTCGGCGTGCGCGGCGGCTCGACGGCGATCGTCGGTACCTCGACCGGCACCGAGCCGTACGAGCGCAGCCGCTCGCTCATCGAGCCGGCCTGTTCCTTGGTGCGCGGCACCAGCACCTTCCAGCCGTAGAGCGGGCGGGATTCCCACCACGCGAGCTTCTCCCGGTTGGCGGCCGCCTTGCCCACGGTCACCACGACCTGTCCGGCCATGCCGACCGCGGTGAGCTCGAGGTCGCCGACCGCGCCGACGACCGTCTGCTGCGCAGTGGTGGTGCCGGCGCACGACACCGCCGCGGGTGTGTCGGGCTTGAGGCCGTAGGCGACGAGCTGCTCGCCGAGGTAGGCGACATCGGCGGCATCGACGGTGATGACGAGCGTGCCGGCCGCGTTCGCCAGCGCCTCGTAGTCGGCGCCCTCGACGTCGCGCAGGTCGGCCTCGGTACGCACCGAGCCCACCGGCACGCCGGCGTAGGCCGTGCTGCCCACGCCGAGCGGAATGCCGGGGACGACGTCGAAGGGGACGACGGTCTTCGCGACCGCGAGCGCCTCCTTCACCACGTCGTCGTCGACGAACGGGTCACCGGAGACGAGCCGCACGACCGGGTGGCCGGCCCGCGCGTCGGCGAGCATCGCCTTCGCGGTGTCGGCGGCCGTCGCATCGGTCGGTCGCAGCTCGGTCGCGAGGGCGGTGACCGCTTCGGGCACCGCCGCGTCGGCGTACACGAACTCGGCCGCTCGAATCGCTTCGATCGCGTGGCTCGTCAGCAGTCCGGGATCCCCCGGCCCGGATCCCACAAAGGTGATCCGGCCGACGATCTTGCGCGCGCGGGTCATGTGGAGCTCCCCATCATGGTGTTGGCGCCGTCGGCGAGCAGCTCGGCGGCAAGCCGCCGGCCGACGCTCTCGGCATCGGTGGTGGGACCGGTGGCCGAGAGCCGGACGGCGTCGCTGCCGTCGAGCGCGGTCACTGATCCGCGTAGGAAAATCTCGAGAGACTCGCCCGCTGCGTCATCCTCGGGTCGCAAGCTCCCCTCGACGATCTCGGCGAGGGCGCCGACGGGCGCGGAGCAGCCGGCCTCGAGCGCGGCGAGCAGCGCCCGCTCGGCGGCGACCGCGGCGCGGCTGTCGGCGTGGTCGAGCACGGCGAGCACGGCGAGGGTGGACGCGTCGTCGGCGCGGCACTCGATGGCGAGGGCGCCTTGGGCCGGCGCGGGGAGCACCTGGATCGGGTCGAGGATCTCGCTCACCTCGTCGTCGCGGCCGAGCCGGCGCAGCCCGGCGAGCGCGAGGACGGCGGCGTCGACCTCACCGTCGGCGACCTTGCGCAGCCGCGTGTCGACGTTGCCGCGCAGCGGGACGATCTCGAGGCCGAGGCCGAGCGCCCGCAGCTGCGCAGCCCGCCGCGGTGAGCCGGTGCCGACCCGCGAGCCGGCCGGCAACTCGCCCAGCACCGCGCCGGTGCGCGCGACGAGTGCATCGCGCGGGTCCTCGCGCACCGGGACGGCAGCGAGGACGATGCCGTCGGCGGGCGCGGTGGGCAGGTCCTTGTAGGAGTGGACGGCCACGTCGATCTCGCCGGCGAGCAGCGCGGTGCGCAGCGCCGACACGAACACGCCGGTGCCACCGAGCTGGGTGATCGCGGCGGCCGAGCGGTCACCCTCGGTGACGATCGGGACGATCTCGACCGTGCCGCCGGGCACAACCGTGCTGCCGAGCGCCGCCGCGACGAGGTCGGTCTGCACGCGGGCGAGCGCGCTGGCCCGGGTGCCGATGCGCAGGGTGCCGGTGGTCGTCATGCGCCCGGCCCCTGCTTCTTCACGGCCGCCACCGATTCGGCGGTGGCCGGGTCGAGGTCGAACAGCTCGCGCAGCGCCGCGGCGTACTGGTCGCCGCCCGGCGTC
>JAICKR010000236.1 GCA_025927835.1 Jatrophihabitans sp.
CGCGGCCGACGGCGTCGTGCCCGGCACGCCGCGCATGTTCGGCTTCCAGGCGGCCGGCGCCGCGCCCATCGTGCTCGGCGCTCCGGTGCCCAAGCCGATGACGATCGCCACCGCGATCCGCATCGGCAACCCGGCGTCGTGGACGTTCGCCGAGCAGGCACGCGACGAGTCCGGCGGGCTCATCGACGCGGTCACTGACAAGCAGATCCTCGAGGCCTACCGGCTCGTCGCCGCCAGCGAGGCGGTGTTCGTCGAGCCGGCGTCGGCGGCGAGCGTGGCCGGGTTGCTCGCCACGGCGGCCGACGGCCGGCTGCCGCGCGGCTCGACGGTCGTGTGCACGGTCACCGGCAACGGTCTCAAGGATCCCGACTGGGCGATCTCCGGCGCGCCCAAGCCGATCACCGTGCCGGTCGACGGACATACGGCCGCGGTCGCACTGGGGCTCGGATGAGCGGTGCGCGGGTCCGCGTGCCGGCCACCTCGGCCAACCTCGGGCCCGGCTTCGACGCGCTCGGGCTCGCGCTCGGGCTGCACGACGAGGTCCTCGCGGAGCGCAGCGGCGACGGACTGAGCATCGAGGTCGAGGGCGAAGGTGCCGACGCGCTCGCGCGCGACGAGTCGCACCTCGTCGTGCGGGCGATGCGACGCACGTTCGAGGCACTCGGGGACGAGCCCGGTGGGCTCGCGCTGCGTTGCCACAACCGCATTCCGCACAGCCGCGGTCTCGGCTCGTCGGCGGCGGCGATCGTGGCCGGGGTCCTGCTCGCCCGCGCGCTGGCCACCGACGGCACGCAGCGGCTGCCCGACGGTGAGGTGCTCGCACTCGCCGGCGAGCTAGAGGGCCACCCCGACAACGTCGCGGCCTGCCTGCTCGGCGGGCTCACCATCGCCTGGACCCACCAGGGCACAGCCCGCGCGGTGCGTCGCGACGTCGATCAGGCGGTCGTCCCGGTCGTGCTCGTGCCGCCGTTCACCGCCTCGACGGCTGCCGCTCGTGGCCTGCTGCCCGACACCGTGCCGCACGGCGACGCGGCACTCGCAGCCGGCCGCTCGGCACTGCTGGTCGCCGCGCTGACCGGCACGCCGCAGGCGCTCTTCGACGCCACCGAGGACCGGCTTCATCAGTCCTACCGCGCCCCCGCGATGCCGCGCAGCGCCGAGCTGGTGACCGAGCTGCGCGGCCGCGGCCTGCCCGCGGTGATCTCCGGCGCCGGCCCGACTGTGCTCGTCCTCGCCCGCGGCGAGGCCGAAGCTGAGGCAGCCCTCAGCCATGCGCCGGACGGCTGGACGGGCCACGCCCTGCCCGTCGACACGCCCGGCGCGCAGCTGCTCGACTAGCCCGCCGGCCCCCGGATTTGCGGCACTGGGGAACACATCACGGCGTGCTGCTGTTGCTGGTGGTATCCGGAGCGTCTAGGCTCTGGGACGTCAGCAAGGCGCGAGGAATCCCCGCGCCTGCGCCACTCCCGCTCGAAATCCGTTGCCGCCGACACGGATCCAGCGACAGTGTGCTGACGATCATTTAGCCGTCCCGGCACTCGCCGGGCGACCGGATCGAACCGGAAAGACCGGCCCGATCCGCGGCACCCGGTGCCGCTGCACCCGATTTCTGGGGAAACGCAGCGCACCGATCTTCGAAAGGTTCGAAACCCGTGACCGAAACTCAAGAGCAGCCCCTGCCTGCCGCGGTCGAGCAAGACACCGCGGCGGCCGCGAACGGGACTGCCGGCCGATCGGAATCCCGCGCGGCCAAGGGGGGCTCCCTCTCGTCGAAGCTGCTGCCCGAATTGCAGCAGATCGCCGGGGGGCTCGGCATCAGCACCACCAAGATGAAGAAGAGCGACCTCGTCGCCGCGATCCAGGCTGCCCGCGCGTCCGCGAACGGCGCGCCGGATCGCCCCGCGAAGGCCGCCAAGGCCGCCGCGCCCGCGACCGCCGACACGACCGCCGCCGACACGACCGCCGCCGAGGCGCCGAGCGCGGACGGCGACGCCGAGAGCGCGTCCGCGCAGCCACGCGAGCAGCGTCAGCAGCGCGACGGCAACCAGGGTGACCAGCAGGACCGGCCCCGTAGCCAGAATCAGCAGCGCAACCAGAACCAGCAGCGCAACCAGAACCAGCAGGGCGGTAACCAGAACCGCCAGAACAACCAGAACCAGAGCAATCAGAACCAGAACAACCAGAACCAGAACCAGAACCAGAACAGCCAGGACGACGACGACGACTTCGAGGGCGGCCGGCGCCGCGGCCGGCGCTACCGCGACCGGCGCAGCCGCAACCGCCAGGGCGGCGGCGGTGGCCAGGGCGGCACGGACGCCGAGCCGATGGTGACCGAGGACGACGTCCTCGTGCCCGTCGCCGGCGTCGTCGACGCCGTCGAGGAGAAGAACACCTGGTTCATCCGGGTCGAGGGCTTCTACGCGAGCGCGGACGACGTCTACGTCGCGAACTCGTTCGTGCGCCGCTTCGGGCTGCGCCGCGGCGACGCCGTCACCGGTGTGGTGCGCCAGCCGCGCGAAGGCGAGCGGCGCGAGAAGTACAACCCGCTCGTGCGTCTCGACACGATCAACGGCCGCAATCCCGAGGACGCGAAGAACCGGGTCGAATTCACCAAGCTCACCCCGCTGTACCCGCAGGAGCGGCTGCGTCTCGAGACCGAGCCGCACATTCTCACCACGCGCGTGATCGACCTGGTGATGCCGATCGGCAAGGGCCAGCGGGCGCTGATCGTCTCGCCGCCGAAGGCCGGTAAGACGATGGTGCTGCAGGCGATCGCAAACGCCATCGCGACCAACAACCCGGAATGCCACCTCATGGTCGTGCTCGTCGACGAGCGGCCCGAGGAGGTCACCGACATGCAGCGGTCGGTGAAGGGCGAGGTCATCGCCTCGACCTTCGACCGCAAGCCGGTCGACCACACGACCGTCGCCGAGCTGTCGATCGAACGGGCCAAGCGGCTCGTCGAGATGGGTCACGACGTCGTCGTGCTGCTCGACTCGATCACCCGCCTCGGGCGGGCGTACAACCTCGCTGCCCCGGCGAGCGGCCGCATCCTGTCCGGTGGTGTCGACTCGACCGCGCTGTACCCGCCGAAGCGTTTCCTCGGCGCGGCGCGCAACATCGAGAACGGCGGTTCGCTGACCATCATCGCGACCGCGCTCGTCGAGACCGGTTCCGCCGGTGACACGGTGATCTTCGAGGAGTTCAAGGGC
>JAICKR010000054.1 GCA_025927835.1 Jatrophihabitans sp.
GATGAGCCCGAGCAGGATGTGCTCGGTGCCGATGTAGTTGTGGCCGTGCAGCTGCGCCTCGCGCACCGAGAGCTCGAGTACCTTCTTGGCGCGCGCCGTGAAGGGGATGTGCCCGCTCGGCGCCTGCTGGCCCTGGCCGATGATCTCCTCGACCTGCTGACGCACGGCGTCGAGCGAGATGCCGAGGGACTCGAGGGCCTTGGCGGCGACGCCCTCACCCTCGTGGATCAGCCCGAGCAGGATGTGCTCGGTGCCGATGTAGTTGTGGTTGAGCATCCGGGCTTCTTCTTGAGCCAGGACGACGACACGTCGCGCGCGGTCTGTGAACCGTTCGAACATCAGGTAGCTCCTTCCGCGCCCTGCTCCCACCCAATTCGGTGCGCTGTCATCGACTCTAGTCCGGCAGCGTGACGGTTAGATCTCGTGGCGATCGCCGCAGCACCGCCCCGGCGCGGGACGGGCGGTGCACATCTATCGCAACGAGTGCCGCGGGCGAATGATGCCCGTGCCGCTTCGCTGACAGCGAACGCGCAGTCGATCATCTCCCGAGTCTAGCCGTCCGTTAGATTTCTGTTAAGTCTTCGGCTGGAGATAGGTTCCGCGGATGCCCGACATCTCGATCGGCGGCACCGACGGCGGTTCGACTGAGCTGCGCGGCTACCTCGCCGTGCCGGACGGACCGGGTCCGTGGCCAGGCGTGGTCGCGATACACGAGGCGTTCGGCGTCGACGACGTGATGCGCCGCCAGGCCGACCGGCTGGCCGGGGCCGGCTACCTCACGTTCCTGCCCGACCTCTACAGCGACGGCGGCGCCGCCCGGTGCGTGATGGGGACCTTCCGTGCGCTCCTGACCGGGCACGGCAAGGCGTTCGTCGACATCGACGCCGCCAACGGCTGGCTGCGCGAGCACGACGACTGCACCGGCCGGGTGGGGGTCATCGGGTTCTGCATGGGCGGCGCGTTCGCCCTGGTGAGCGCGAACCGCGGTTTCGAGGCGTCGTCGGTGAACTACGGCCCGCTGCCGCCCGGGATCGAGAAGCGGCTCACCGGCGCCTGCCCCGTCGTGGCGAGCTACGGCAAGAAGGACTTCAGCACCCGCGGCGCGGCGAACAAGATCGAGCGGACGCTGACGGAGCTGGACGTGCCGCACGACGTGAAGCTGTATCCGGACGCGGCGCACTCGTTCCTCAACGACGCGATGGTCGGGCCGCGTCCGCTGCGCCCGCTGCTTCGGGTCACCGGCTTCCGTCCCGAACCCGCCAGCGCGAAGGACGCCTGGCGGCGGATCGAGGCGTTCTTCGCCGAATACCTGCGCTAGCCGCTAGCCCTGCGCGTTGTAGGCCTCGAGGACGGTGGCCGGGATGCGTCCCTTGTCGCCGACTTTGAGACCGTTGCGCCGCGCCCATTCGCGGATCGCCTGCGTCTGCTCGCGATCGCCGCGCGCGCCGCGGCCGCGCCGCCCCGAACCGCTCGACCGCACCGCGGCGCTGCGGGTCGAACGGCGCGCGTTCCCCACATAGTTGGCGAGCACGTCGCGCATTTTCGCGGCGTTCTTTGCGGACAGATCGATTTCATACGCCACGCCGTCGAGCGCAAAGCTCACGGTCTCGTCGGCCTTGCCCTGGTCGAGGTCGTCAATGAGCTGAACAATTGTTTGTCGCGCCATGCGGAAACGATATACCCGCCCCTAATGAATGCGAAATTCAGAGCGGTTTCAACAATGGGAACAGGATTGTCTCGCGAATTCCCTTACCCGTGAGGATCATCACCAGCCGGTCGACGCCGAGGCCCATACCGCCGGTCGGCGGCATGCCGTACTCGAGCGCGCGCAGGAAATCCTCGTCGAGCTGCATCGCCTCCGGGTCGCCCTGTGCCGCGGCCAGCGACTGCTCGATGAGCCGGCGGCGCTGCTCGACCGGGTCGACGAGTTCGGAGTACGCGGGCGCGATCTCGACGCCGCCGATGATCAGGTCCCACGCCTCGGCCAACCGCGCATCGTCGCGGTGCGGGCGGGCCAGTGGGCGTACGGCCACGGGATAGTCGCGCACGAACGTGGGCTGGACGAGGGTGTGCTCGACCAGCTTCTCGTAGAGCTCGAGCACGATCTCGCCGGCCGTCCAGTCGGGCTGCAGCGCGACGTCGAGCCGCTCGGCGTGCCGGCGCAGCACCGCCGCGCCGGTGTCCGGGGTGATCTGTTCGCCGACGGCGCCCGACACCGCGTCGTGCACGGTGACGGTGCGCCACTCGCCGGTGAGGTCGATCTCGGCGCCGTCGATGCCGATGCCGTGGTCGACCCCTACCGCGGCCGCCGCGTCCAGCACGAGCCGGCGCGTCAATTCCGCCATCGTGTCGTAGTCGCCGTAGGCCTCGTACGCCTCGAGCAACGTGTACTCCGGCGAGTGGCTCGAATCGACGCCTTCGTTGCGGAATGCGGGACCGATCTCGTACACCTTCTCGATGCCGCCGACAATGCACCGCTTCAGATACAACTCGGTGGCGATACGCAACGACATATCGAGGTCGAACGCATTCAAGTGCGTGTGGAACGGACGTGCCGCAGCGCCACCGTGCACGACCTGCAGAACGGGGGTTTCCACCTCGACATATCCGAGGTCGTGAAATGTGGCGCGCAACGAACGCAGCACCTCGGCGCGGGTATGCACCATCTGCCGCGCTTCGGGACGCACGATGAGATCGACGTAGCGCTGCCGTACCCGGGTCTCGTCCGAAAGCGATTTGTGCGCGACGGGCAGCGGGCGCAGCGCCTTCGCGGTGATGCGCCAGTCGTCGGCCAGCACCGAGAGCTCGCCGCGCTTGGACGAGATCACCTCGCCATGGACGTAGACGAGATCGCCGAGATCGACGTCGGCCTTCCATGCCGCGAGCGACTCCGCGCCGACACGGTCGAGCGAGAGCATGACCTGCAGTTCGGCATCGCCCTCGCGCAGCAGCGCGAAGCAGAGCCTGCCGGTGTTGCGCTGGAAGATCACCCGGCCGGTGACGCCGACCACCTCGCCGGTCTCGGTGTCCGCGGCCAGGTCCGGATGCGCGGCTCGCACCTGCGCCAGCGACGTCGTCCGCGGCACGCCGACCGGGAACGGCGCGCGGTGCGGATCGGTCACCAACCGGTCGTACTTCTCGCGCCGGATGCGCATCTGCTCGGGCAGATCGTCTGCCGCATCGTCAACGGGCGCATCACTCACAACGCGAAAGCGTATCGACTGACGAATGTCACCTTGGATCACGCTGTAAAGGCAATACCGGCGGACAGGGCCGTTCCGGCAAGCTGATCGCCATGACAAGCACCGACATCGCCGAGTCAACGACGACAGGCGTCCACGTCTCCGGACTGACCAAGTCCTTCAAGAGCCCGCAGGGTCCGGTACACGCCGTGCGCGGCATCGACCTGCGCATCGACGTCGGCGAGACCGTCGCGCTGCTCGGCCCGAACGGCGCCGGCAAGTCGACCACCATCGACATGGTGCTGGGGCTCACCAAGCCCGACGCCGGCAGGATCGAGTTGTTCGGACGCGCGCCGGCCGACGCGATCGCGGCCGGTTCGGTCGGCGGCATGCTGCAGGTCGGCGGGGTCATCCCCGACCTGAACGTGCGCGAGCTGCTCGACATGATGGCGAGCCTCTACCCGAACCCGCTCGGCGTGACCGAGGTCGTCGAGCTCTGCCGCATCGACGACCTGGTGGGCCGCAAGACGACCAAGCTGTCCGGCGGGCAGACGCAGCGGCTGCGCTTCGCGATCGCGCTGATCGCCAACCCCGACCTGCTGATCCTCGACGAGCCGACCGTTGCTATGGACGTCGAGGCGCGCCGCCAGTTCTGGACGACCATGCGGCAGTTCGCCACCCGCGGCAAGACCGTCATCTTCGCGACGCACTACCTCGAGGAGGCCGACGAGTACGCCGACCGCATCATCCTCATGGCGCGCGGCTCCGTCGTCGCCGACGGCCCCGCCACCGAGATCAAGGCGCACGTCGGGCTGCGCACGATCCGCGCGACGCTGCCCGGCGCGGACGTCGCCGCGCTCGCCACCCTGCCCGGCGTCACGAACGTCGACACCCGCGGCGAGGCCGTGATCCTCAACTGCTCCGACTCGGACACCGCGCTGCGCGCGCTGCTGCCCGCCTACCCCACAGCCCGCGATATCGAGGTCACCGGCGCCGGACTCGAGGAAGCGTTTCTGCAGCTCACCGGCGACGAGACGGAAGAGGCCGCCTGATGACCACCATGACCGGCGCCGCGTACATCAAGTACGAGCTGCTGCGCACCGTCCGCAACAAGCGCGCCTTCATCTTCTCGCTGATCTTCCCGATCGTCCTGTACTTCCTGATCGCCGCTCCGCAGCGAGGTAACAAGTTCCTCGACAAGTACGGGATCAGCGCGCCGCAGTACTTCATGGTCGGGCTGCTCGGCTTCGGCACGATGATCGCCGCCATGTCCTCCGGTGCCCGCATCGCTGCCGAGCGGCAGGCGGGCTGGAACCGGCAGCTGCGCATCACCCCGCTCACCCCGCGCACGTACTTCCGCGCGAAGGTGCTCTCCAGCTACCTGATGGCGATCGTGTCGATCGTCCTGCTGTACGCCTCGGGCCTCTCGCTCGGCGTGCGGCTCCACCCGGTCGACAGCTGGTTCAAGATGACCGGTCTGATCCTCGTCGCGCTCGTCCCGTTCGCCGCGCTCGGCATCGCGCTGGGTCACCTCCTGACGAACGACTCGATGGGCCCGGCCATGGGCGGCATCACCTCGATCTTCGCCTTCCTCGGCGGGACGTGGTTCCCGGTCACCGGTGGCGGCTTCTACGCCAACCTGTGCAAAGGGCTGCCGTCGTACTGGCTCACCCGGGCCGGGCACATCGGGCTCGGCAGCACCTCCGACCCGTGGGGAAGCCGCGGCTGGCTCACGATCGCGGTCTGGGGCGTCGTCTGCGTCGCGTTCGCCCGCTGGGCCTACAAGCGCGACACTGGACGGGTCTGAACCTCGTCGCGACATGAGATGTGAGATGACCGAGAGCCAGCCGGGCGCCGTTCGGGTCGAGCCGGACCTCGATGTCCTCGCCCGGCACTGGGGCGGCGGCGGCTGGCGCCGGTTCTTCTTCCCGGCGTTCTGGCTGGTCTACCTCGGCCCGTGCGTGGCCGGCGTCGCGAAGTACCAGCACGGCGGCGCGGCGATCGCGGGCTACCTGCTCGTCGTCGCGTTCGCCGCCGTCTACCTCGCGGCGCTGCCCATGGGCTGGGGCCGCAACACCCGGGTGTTCTGGACGCTCTACGTCGCCAGCTTCGCGATCACCGCGGCGGAGGCGTTCTTCGCCCACGGCGCCGCGTTCGTGTTCTGCGTATACCTGTCGGTGCTCACCGTCGCCGCGCTGAAGGGCCGCGCGGTGCCGATCGTCGTGGCACTGACGTTGGTCAGCGCGTTGCTACCCAAGCTCGTCCCCGGCTGGGGCGACCAGGTCAACTGGTCGAACGGGCTCAGCGTGCTGCTCGTCTCGCTCGCGATGTTCGGCTTCTTCAAGGTCGTCGAGTCGAACATCGCACTGGCCGCGGCGCGTTCAGAAGTCGCGCGGTTGGCCGCAGAGAACGAGCGCTCGCGCATCGCGCGCGACCTGCACGACCTGCTCGGCCACTCGCTCACCACGATCACGGTCAAGGCCGGGCTCGCCCGCAAGCTCGCCGAGCACGGCGACACGGAGCGGGCGTTCACCGAGATCACCGAGGTCGAGAAGCTCGCCCGGCGCACGCTCGGCGACGTGCGCGCCGCGGTGTCCGCACACGCCGAGGTGACGCTCACCGGCGAGCTCGCCACCGCGCGCGAGGTGTTGCGCGCGGCGGGGATGGTCAGCGAACTGCCACCGTCGGTGGCCGAGACCGAACCGCACCTTTCCGAGCTGTTCGGCTGGGTGCTGCGCGAGGCCGTGACGAACGTGGTGCGCCACTCCCGGGCCACCCACGTCCGGGTCACGCTCGGCCGCGGTTACATCGAGGTCTTCGACGACGGCCGCGGTGGCGTCGCGGGCCCCAACGGCAACGGGTTGCGCGGCCTGCGCGAGCGCGTCGAGGCCGCGGGCGGCACGCTCACCGTCTCGAGCGGGCTGTCCGGGTTCACCCTGCGCGCCGATGTGCCGTCGGAGGCGGGCGAGCCGGAACCGGGCGCGGAGCCGGAGCTACCCGAGGCGGCATCGCCGCCGGCGGCCGCACCGGCGCACGCACCGTGATCCGATTGCTGCTGGCCGACGACCAGAACCTCGTCCGCACCGCGCTCGCCACAATGCTCGGCCTCGAGACCGACTTCGAGGTGGTCGCGCAGGTCGCGCGCGGCGACGAGGTGGTCCGCGCGGCACAGCAGGCGCGTCCCGACATCGCGCTGCTCGACATAGACATGCCCGGCGTCGACGGACTGGCCGCCGCAGCCGCGCTCAGTCACGAGGTGCCCGACTGCCGGGTGATCATGCTGACCGCGTTCGCCCGGCCGGGCTACCTGCGCCGCGCGATGGAGGCGGGCGCGGCCGGTTTCGTCGTCAAGGACGCGCCCGCCGAGCAGCTCGCCGACGCAGTGCGCCGGGTCGTGCGCGGCGAGCGGGTCGTCGACCCCGGACTGGCCGCGGCGACGCTCGCCGGCGGCGCGTCGCCGCTGACCGGGCGCGAGCGCGACGTGCTCGTGGCCGCGCGCGACGGCGCCACCGTCGCCGACATCTCCGCGAAGCTGTTCCTCACCGAGGGGACGGTGCGCAACTATCTCTCCGCCGCCATCGCCAAGACCGGCGTCCGCAACCGCGTCGAAGCCGTAAGAGTCGCAGATGAGCGCGGGTGGTTGTAAGCCCGAACGCGAGGATCACCCCGAGGAGCCCCTGGGCGACGAGCGGGTTCGGTCCGAGCCGGGCCCCGCGCGAGCGAGGGACGAGCGAGCTTGCGTTCGGAGATCCGATCGGCCCCGAGGGACGAGGGGCCAGGAGGAGATCCGAGTGGCCGGATAAGGCGAGAGCTGTGAAAGAACTTCCGATGCGATGAGCTCTAGGTGGTCGGGGTCGTGTAGGTCCAGTAGCTGCAGGTAGGCGCGGGTCGCACCGAGTTCGCCGAACCGGCCGAGCTTGTCGACGACCTGCGCGGGCGTGCCGGTGAGGTCGCTGTCGGCGAACGCCGACACGTCGCGTCCGATGGCGTCCGCGCGGCGGGCGAGCTCGGCGTCGTCACGTCCGACGCACACGACCTGCGCGACCGAGAGGACGATGTCGCGGCCGCCGTCGTTCGCGGCGCGCACCCGCTCGAACACACCGGCGATCTCGTCGTAGGAGCTGAAGCCGCGGTTGTACTCGTCGGCGTACTTCGCGGCGAGTGCGGCACTGCGCTTCTTCGCCGCCCCGCCGAGGATGATCGGCGGACGCGGTGACTGCGACGGCTTGGGCAGGGCGGGCGAATCGTCGAGCTGGTAGTGCTTGCCCGCGTAGTTGTAGCGCTCGCCGTCGGGCGTGCTCAGCAGCCCGTCCAGGATCTCGACCTGCTCGGCGAACCGGTCGAAGCGCTCCGCCATGTCGGGGAACGGGATCGCGTAGGCGCGGTGTTCGGCGTCGTACCAGCCGGCCCCGAGTCCGAGTTCGACGCGGCCGCCGCTCATCTGGTCGGCCTGCGCGACCGAGATCGCGAGCGGGCCGGGCAGCCGGAACGTCGTCGGCGTGACGAGCGTGCCGAGCCGGATCCGCGACGTCTCACGGCCGAGCGCCGCCAGCGTGAGCCACGCATCGGTCGGGCCGGGCAGCCCCGAACCACTACCCATCGACAGGTAGTGGTCGGAACGGAAGAACGCGTCGAAGCCGAGGTCCTCGGTCGCCTTCGCGACGCGCAGGAGGTCGTCGTAGCCGGCGCCCTGCTGCGGTTCGGTGAAGATTCGAAGCTGCATACCGTCGAACCTAGCCGCGCCTAGGACGGCGGCGCGCCACCGGTCGGCGTCGGGCTGCCCGGCGCGGACGAGGACGACACCGAGCCGGACGGGCTCGACGGTTCGGCGGCCGAGCTCGCAGGCGTCGAACTCGCGGGCGTCGATCCCGGCGCCGACGTGACCGTTGCTGTGCCCGGCACGGACGACCCGGCCGGCGTCGACGAACCTGCCACCGCAGCGCTCACGGACGCGGTCGGCGCCGGTGAGGACAGCAGCGGCTGCAGGGTGTCCGCGATCTGCTGCTCGTACGACTCGAGCTGCGTCTTGATCTGCGCGAACGTCAGACCTTCGAGACGCGCACCGAACGTGGCGATCTCCTGCCAGAGACTTTCGAGCGCGGCTGCGACCGGTCCGGTCGGTCGCTCCGGCAGCGTGAGCACGAGCTGCACCGCGAGCGCGTCGGCGACGCACTTGAGGCAGTTGTAGCTCACCGCGGCCGCGACGTTCTGCGGCGCCGCCACGCTGGCATGCCCGATGACGAGCACCACCTGGAAGCTGACGGCGACCGCGGTGCAGCCCGCGCAGCTCGCGAACGCGTACGCCTCGTTCTTGTTCAGGACCGTGTCGCTGTTCACCCACACCAGCGCGAACGCGACGTCGTACACCGTCGCGCCGTCCTTCGTCACGACGGCCATGCTCTGGTTGTCGCCGGGTCCCGGCGCCGCGGGGCGGTTGAACGGGAAGACCCACGTCGGCGCGCTGCTGTCGCGCGGCACCAGTACCAGCGACAGCGCCGGGTGTGCGCGCGTCGGCACCGGCAGCTCGCTCGCCCACACGGTGTCGGCCGACACGGTGCTGCCTTCGCTGAGGGTGCCCGCCGCCGGCGCCGCACCGCCCAACCGGCCCGTCCATGTCGCGGAGATCGCGTCGCCGATCGTGCCGCCCTCGTTCGCCTGGATGGGGCGGTAGTTGCCGCGTGGCCACCAGGCGAAGAACAGCAGGCCGGCGAGGACGAACGCGAGCAGGCCGGCCAGCGCACGCTTGACCGGGTGGCCGTCGGTGCGCCGCATCGTCGAGCGCGCGGTGCGGCGCACGAGCCGCACCATCATGTACGAGATGCCGACGACGGGGACGAGCACCGCGAGCAGCGCGAGCACCTTCGTGCCACCGGCGAGCACGTGACCCGCACCGAACTCGGCGACGAGGGCGTGCCATTGCACGTGCATCGCGTGCCACGCCGTCGCGACCAACCGCGGGAACGCCACGATCGCGAGGAGCCCGGTGAGCAGCATGACGGGTACGACGAGCAGCACCCATACGGTGACGAGCACACGTACCCACAGCTTCAGTTGCGTCGCCTGCTGCCTTCCCTTCCCCGGTAGCAGGCTGCGAAGTATCGGGCCGATGTGGTGGAACAGATCCGGCACGCCGGTCACGTCGGCGAGCACGTGGTAGCCGTCGAAGCGCAGCAGTGGCGGCAGCTGCCGCACCATCTGCAGGATCTGGGTGGCGATGACGAGCAGCAGCGCGTCCCACCGCACCGACAGCCACCAACCGAAGATCGCGACCGCGACGATCGCGTTGAAGTACAGGCCGCCGAGGTCGGTACGCAACCGTGCCCGCCGGTCGAGCCGGTAGGCGTCGGTCACGTCGGTGTAGAACGCGGGCCAGGCAAGGTAGAGGCCGAAGCCCATCGCACCGGGCGTGCCGCCGCCGCGGCGCAGCGCCGACGCGTGCCCGAACTCGTGGAACCCGGCGGAGAGCACGGTGACGACGAAGACCATCAGGAGCAGGCCGGGACGCGCGAACGCCTGGTGCGCGGCCGAGGCCAGCCCCTTGTGCCACAGCACCCAGTAGGCGACGCCGACGAACGCGATCGACACCAGCCCGACGAGCCACGGCGCGAACAACAGCGCGAACGGCGCCGTCACCCGGCGGGTGACGGACGGTGACGAGATGACGACCCTGGGACGCAGGGTGAGCAGCGGGTTCGCCTTGCGGACGGACGGCTGGCTGCCGTCGGCGCGCACCACCAGGCCGAGCGGGCGCAGCCGGTCGTCGACGAGCGTTCGCACATCGTCGGGGTGCACGCCGCGACCCGTGGCATCGGAAGCGTGCACCGCGACGTCGGCGTAGTCGCGACGTCCGTCGATCGCCGCCAGCACCGCATAGAGCAGCGGCGTCAGCTGCAGCACCTGCCCGTCGCCGCGCCGGACGAGTGCCGGCGGGCGGCGGTAACCCGAACCCTGCGAGAACCCCAGCAGCACCACCCCGTCGGCGGCTTGCGGGACCTCGACGGGCGCGACTGCGGAACTCGGCTGGGCCAGCTGCGGCCCGGCCATCTGCTACGGGGTCGTGCCGGTGGGCGCGGTCGGCGCCGTGGCGTCGGTCGTGCCCTGGGTGACGTCCGCGTCCTGGATGCCCGTGGCCGTCGCGTTGCCGTCGATGCTCTGGTCGATCAGCGCCGACTGCTCTGCGACCGCAACCGACTGCGCACCCGGCGAGCCGATGTTCGCCGACACCGACGCGTCGATCGGCGCCGCGACGTTCGCGTTGGCGGCCACCGAGCCGTCGATCGGCGAGGCCAGGTGCAGGTCGCCGTCGAGGTTCACATTGATGTTGAGCAGGTTCCCGTCGGAGATGTCGCCGACGGTGGTGCCCGTGGTGCCACCGGTGTCGGTCGTGCCACCGCCGTCCGCGGCCAGCGGGTCGCTCTGCGTGACCGTGCTGCCCTGCTGCGAGGTCGCCGTCGCGTCGCCGACGATGCCCTGGTGCAGTTCGGACGCCTGCGAGGCGGTCGCCGACGACAGCGCGTCGGGCGAGAGGACGTTCGCATTGACCGCCGCGTCGATCGGCGCGGCGACGTTCGCGTTGGCACCGACCGCGAGGTCGATGGGCGCGGCCGTGTCGAGCGTGAGCGCGAGGTCGGCGTTGAGGTCGAGCAGCGACATCACTTCCTTGTCCGGAAGTGCGGTCACGCCTTCGGCTGCCAGTTCTTCAGGAGTCAGGCGCTTGTTGGGTTGACTGGACACGGGTTCCTCCGGGCGACGATGAACTGCCGACGTGTTGTCGAGAGCCCTACCCGGAGTGAATCGAGCGCTAAACGTTGCGCTCGAAGATCAGGCGCAGCCCGATCAACGTCAGTTCGGGTTCGTAGCGGGTCACGGTCTCGCTGTGGTCGACGACGAGCGTCGCCAGCCCGCCGGTCGCAATGACGTGGATCGAGTCGGGGTCCTGCGGCGCGAGCGCACGGGAGAGGCGGCGCACCATGCCGTCGACCTGGCCGGCGAACCCGTAGAGGATGCCCGACTGCAGCGATTCCACGGTGTTCTTGCCGATCGGGCTGCGCGGTGCGACGAGTTCGACCTTGCGCAACTGCGCGGCGCGGGCGGCGAGCGCGTCCAGCGAGATCTCGATGCCCGGCGCGAGCGCTCCGCCGAGGAAGTCACCGCGCGCGCTGATGCAGTCGAAGTTCGTCGACGTCCCGAAGTCGACGACGATGCACGCACCCTCGACGAGATGGAATGCGGCCGCGGTGTTGCAGATGCGGTCGGTGCCCACCTCCTTCGGATTGTCGGTGAGCACGCTGACGCCGGTGCGGATGCCCGGCTCGACGAGCACCGTCGGCAGCTTCGGGTAGTAGCGGTCGAGCATCGTGCGCAGCTCGCGCATGACTGCCGGCACCGTCGAGCAGGCCGCGATGCCCGACACCGCGATGTCGGCGAGCAGGCCCTGGAAGATGAGCGCGAGTTCGTCGGCGGTGTTGCGCGCGTCGGTCTTGATCCGCCAGGAATGGCGGAGCACGTCGTCCTCGAACACACCCATGACGGTGTTCGTGTTGCCGACGTCGATCGCGAGAAGCATCTACATATCCAAGCCGATGTCGAGGACGGGCGCAGAGTGCGTCAGTGCGCCGACTGAAAGGTAGTCGACACCGGTCTCGGCCACCGCGCGGGCGGTGTCCAGCGTCAGCCCGCCGGATGCCTCGAGCCGCGCGCGCCCGGCCGCGTACGCAACTGCCTCGCGCATATCGGCCGGGCTCATGTTGTCGAGCAGGACGAGGTCGGCGCCGGCGTCGATCACCTCACACGCCTGGGCCAGGGTGTCGACCTCGATCTCGATGGGGAGGCCCGGGTAGGCGGCGCGGACGCGTTCGAACGCAGGCACCACGCCGCCCGCCGCGACGACGTGGTTGTCCTTGACCAGCGCAGCGTCCGAGAGGGACATGCGGTGGTTGACGCCGCCGCCGCACACCACCGCGTACTTCTCGAGCGCGCGCAACCCCGGAGTCGTCTTGCGGGTATCGCGGATCTGCGCGCCGGTGCCCCGCACCGCCTCGACCCACACCCGGGTCGCGGTGGCGACGCCGGAGAGGTGACCGAGAAAGTTCAGCGCGGTGCGCTCGGCGGTGAGAATGACCCGCAGCGGGCCCTGCACGGTGGCGATCACCGTGCCGTCGCGGACGACGGCTCCGTCGTCGACCTCGGGGGTGAACTCGACCTGCTTCAGAGCGAGCGCATCGAACACCGTCGCAGCCACCACGAGTCCGGCGACGACGCCGGCCCGCCGCGGCACGAACCGGGCTGTCGCGACCGCGTCCGCGGGCACGGTCGCCTGCGTGGTCACGTCGCCGCTCGGCCCGAGGTCCTCGGCCAGCGCTCGCTGCACGAGGTCAACGATCTCTGCAGCGTCGGGCAGCGTCATGCGATCTCCTCGAAGGTGGTGTGTAACCCGGCGTCGCCCAACGTGGTGTCGAGGTGGCCGCACCAGTGCGCGTCGTCGCGGTCGGGAAAGTCGTCACGCCAGTGCGCACCTCGCGTCTCCTCGCGCACCGTGGCCGCCTGCACGAGCGCGGCCGCGACGGTGAGGAGGTTCGTCGTCTCCCACGCCTCAGTGCCGGGCATGCCGCCGTCTCGCTCGGCCAGCGTGGCGAGCGCGTCGCCGGCCGCACGCAGCCCCTTCTCGTCGCGCAGCACCCCCACGTCGCGCGACATCAGCGTCTGCAGTTCGGGACGCGCCGACTCGTCGAGCAGCACACCCTCGACCCAGAGCGGCGCGAGCTCGCGCGGCGGCGGCACCGGCTCACGCAGCCGCTCGAGCACCGTCTGCGCGATGCGCTGCCCGAACACCAACCCCTCGAGCAGCGAGTTGGACGCGAGCCGGTTCGCGCCGTGCACCCCGGTGCACGCCGACTCGCCGCACACGAACAGGCCGGGCAGCGACGACTCGCCGTGCAGGTCGGTGCGCACACCGCCGCTCGCGTAGTGGCAGGCCGGTACCACCGGGATCAGCTCGCGCACCGGGTCGATACCCAGCGAGAGCAACGTCTCGTGGATCGTCGGGAACCGCACGCGCCACTTCTCCGCCCCGAAGTGCCGCGCGTCGAGCCAGATGTGCTCCGCACCTGTCTCGCGCATGCGCCGCACGATTGCCTTCGCCACGATGTCGCGCGGCGCGAGGTCGGCGAGTTCGTGCTCGCCCTCCATGAATCGCAGGCCCGCGTTGTCGACGAGGAACGCGCCCTCGCCGCGCACCGCTTCGCTCACCAGTGGCTGCTGCCCACGTGAGCGCGGGCCGAGCCAGGCGACCGTGGGGTGGAACTGCACGAACTCGAGGTCACGCACCACCGCGCCGGCGCGCAGCGCGGCGGCCACCCCGTCGCCGGTCGACACGCTCGGATTCGTCGTCGATGCGTACACCTGGCCGATGCCACCGGTGGCGAGCACGACGGCACGCGCCCGCACCGCGCCGACACCGTCGCGCTGGCCCTCGCCCATCACGTGCAGCGTCAGCCCGGCGACCGCGCCGGACGGCGTGCGCAGCAGGTCGAGGACGAGCGCGTGCTCGATGACCGACACGTCCGTCGCGTCGAGCACACGCGTGACCAGCGCCCGCTCGATCTCGGCGCCGGTCGCGTCACCGCCCGCGTGCGCGATGCGGTCGCGGTGATGGCCGCCCTCGCGGGTGAGCGACAGAGCACCGTCGTGCGTGCGGTCGAAGCGCGCGCCGAGCAACACGAGTTCGCGCACCGCGGCCGGACCCTCGCGCACGAGCACCCGCACCGCGGCCTCGTCGCACACGCCGGCACCGGCGACGATCGTGTCGTCGAAGTGCTCGTCCGGTGAGTCGCCGGCGCCGAGCGCGGCCGCGATGCCGCCTTGCGCCCAGCGCGTCGAACCGGCCGCGAGGACGTCCTTCGTGACCAGCAGGACGCGCAGCGCGGACTGCTTGCTGATGTGCAGTGCGGTCGTCAGCCCGGCGATGCCGGACCCGACGACCACGACATCGGTCTCGGTCGTCCAGCCCGGCTCCGGTGCCGCCAGCCGCCGCGGCAGCCTCACAGGTCCAGGCCCAGGTTGTCGATCAACCGCGTCGTGCCGACCCGGGCCGCGACGAGCAGCCGCGCCGGCCCGCTCTCGGGTACGACACTCTCGAGTTCGGCGCCACGCAGCTCGAGGTAGTCGACGTTCACGCCGGACAGCTCGGCGTGCGCCGCGGCCAGGATCGCGCGCGCGCCGCCTGCCGCCGCGTCGCGTCCGGCGAACAACGCGCGCGACAGTGCCAACGCCTGCTTGCGGTCGTCATCGGAGAGGTAGACGTTCCGGCTGGACAGGGCGAGGCCGTCCGGCTCGCGCACCGTCGGCACGCCGACGACCTCGACGCCGAGGTCGAGATCGCGCACCATCTGGCCGATCAGGGTGAGCTGCTGGTAGTCCTTCTCGCCGAAGAACGCGACATCGGGACGCACGATGTTGAAGAACTTCGCGACGACGGTCAGCACGCCGTGGAAGTGACCGGGACGGATCGCGCCCTCGAGCTCGGCACCGAGCGGACCGGGTTGCACGCTCGTGGCCTCGGCGCTGCCGCGCCGGTACACGTCGGCGACCGACGGCACCCACACCAGGTCGACGCCGGCCCGTTCGCACTTCTGGAGGTCCGCCTCGACCGTGCGCGGGTACACCGCCAGATCCTCCGTCGGCCCGAACTGGGTGGGGTTGACGAAGATCGTCGCGACGACGTTCGCGCACTCGGCCCGCGCGGCATTCAGCAGCGCGACGTGGCCGGCGTGCAGCGCGCCCATGGTCGGCACGAGCCCCACGAACGAGGCCATCCCGGCGCGTGCGTTGAGGAACTCGAGCCGCCCGTCCACCACCTTCACGGGAGCACCGCCAGGATTTCGGCGGCGCGTTCGGCGGAGAGCCGTCCCGACGCCTCCGCCCGCTCCGCGGTGCGGCGCGCCATCGCGGCGTAGGACGGCAGCACGTCCGGGGCCGAGCGGGTCAGCGTCGCGACGTGTGCCGCGACGGTCGCCACGTCGCCGCGCGCGACCGGTCCGGTGAGCGCGGCGTCGCCGAGGCGCAGCACGTTGTCGAGAGACGCGCTCAGCAGCGGCGCGGCCAGGCGCCCCGGCTCGTCCACTCCGGCGTCGGTCAGCAGCCCCAGCGCGTCGTTGACGAGGGTGACGAGGTGGTTGGACGCGATCGTGAGCGACGCGTGGTAGAGCGCGCGGGCCGGCTCGGGCACCCACACCGGTTCGCCGCCCATCTCGACGACGAGCGACTCGGCCACCGGGCGCAGCTCGTCCTCGGCGGTGATGCCCCAGGGCGCGCCCTCGAGCCGGTCGAGATCCTCCGCGCGCCCGGTGAACGTCATGACGGGATGCAGCGCGAGCGCGGCCACCCCCCGGGCCGCAGCCGGGTCGAGCACGCCGATGCCCTGCGCGCCCGACGTGTGCGCGGCGAGCTGACCGGGACGCCATACGTCGGTCTCGGCGAGGCCGGCGACGAGCGGGCGCAGCACGTCGTCGGGCACCGCCAGCAGGACGAAATCGGCGGCGGCCACCACCTCGTCCGCGGCGTGCAGCGGCACACCGGGCAGCAGCCGGGCAGCGCGCGCCTGCGACTCGTCCGAAACCGCCGTCGCGGCGACGACCTCGTGCCCGGCGCGGCTCAGGGCGGCGCCGAGAGTGCTGCCCACGCGTCCGGCGCCGATCACGCCGACGCGCAGTCGCGCTGGTCGCGATGCGGTCAACGGGCGGACCTCCAACGGCCGGGCAGGACGAGTGCGAGCGTACTGCCGGGCCCGGCCGTGCCCGTTCGCCGGTAAGTTCGCAAGGCGTGGGAGATCTCCAGGAGAGAGTCGCGACCAGCGCCGACGTCGCCGACCTGCACGCGCCGGTCCCGACACTGCTGCTCGAGCTGCAGACGATGCTGGGCGGGCTCACCGCCTCGGTCACCGCAGCGACCGAACGCGGCCGCCGGCCGTTCCGCCCCGGACCGGATTGGCACCAGCGTCTCGGCGAGCTCGCGTACGGCGTGTTCCTGCTCGCCGACCAGTCGGGCGTGAGCGTCGCGGACGCCGTCGAATTCACCGCGCGCCAGCTCGAGGCGCGCGGCGAGCAGGCGAAGGCGGCAGACGGGCAGGGCTGGCCGTTCTAGGTTTCCGGGCGGCGCCTCCCGCAGCCGCCGTGACGCGGCTCACGTGACCGCTCTGGCAATTTGTACGGGGCGGCAATAAACGTTCACCCGCCCTTGCTACACAGGAGAAGTGACACGCACGCACCCGATCCGTGACGCACGCCCGCAAGCCGGCGTGCGCAGTGCTGCGTGCCCGGTTCAGCTGGCCGTCCCGCTCAGCACGGCGTTCGTGACGATCACCGGAACCGCGCTCGTCACGCTCGCGCTGGGGCTGTCGGCACTGCTCGTGATCGCAATCACCCTCGGCGTCGCCATCGCCGGCGGCATCGTCGCCCGGCGCACCGTGAGCAGCGTCTTGACCGGCGTCGGTCTGCTCCTCATCCGCCCCTACGCGCCCGGCGAGCGGCTGCTGCTGCACCTGCCCGACGCGGTCGTCGAGGCCGAGGTCATGAGCATCGGCCTGGTCAACACCACGCTGGCCACGCCCGACGGCGTGCTCGTCGTGGGCAACACGTACTTGCTGCGCGGCATGCCGCTCCCGCCGGAGGCCGCCCGCACGCCCTGCCCCTGAGCCTTGCATCCGAAGAAAAAAGCATGCAGGCTTGATTCTTCTTCGGTCAGCTGCGAGGCTCGGCAGATGGCCGACCTGTCGGGCGTCCTCCCCGATCTCACCGCCGAATGCGCCGACCTCGACGCGCTGGTCGCCGGCCGCCCCGATGCCGACTGGGGCCGTGAGACGCCTTCGCCGGGCTGGACCATCGCGCACCAGATCGCGCACCTCGCCTGGACCGACGACGTGGCGACGCTGGCCGCCACCGATCCCGACGCGTTCGCCGCCGAGCTCGAGGCCGCGATCGCCGAGTTCGACGTCTACGTCGACCGCGCGGCGGCCGAGCGGGCGGCCCAGCCGCCGGCCGAGCTGCTCGCCGGCTGGCGCGCCGGGCGCGAGGCGCTCGCCACCGCGCTGAGCGCCGTGCCGCAGGGCATCCGGCTGCCCTGGTTCGGCCCGCCGATGACCGCGACGTCGATGGCCACGGCACGGCTCATGGAGACCTGGGCGCACTCGCAGGACGTCGCCGACACCTTCGGGGTGCAACGCCCGGCGACCGACCGCATCAAGCACGTCGCGCACATCGGGGTGCGGGCTCGCGACTACGCCTACTTCGCCCGCGGCGAGCAGACCCCGGCCGAGCCGTTCCGGGTCGAGCTCACGGGCCCGTCCGGCGCCGTGTGGACGTGGGGACCCGAAGACGCCGTACAGCGGGTCACCGGTCCCGCGCTCGACTTCTGCCTGCTCGCCACGCAGCGCCGGCATCGCGACGACCTCGCGCTCGTCGCCGAAGGGGCGGACGCCGACCACTGGCTCGACATCGCCCAGGCCTTCGCCGGCCCCTCCGGCGAGGGACGCAAGCCCGGCCAGTTCACGTGACGCCACCGCTGCCTGCGATGGGCGCTCGCGCGAAGGGCCCGTTGGTCATCGCGAACGCGTCCGGCTTCTACGGCGACCGGGCGTCGGCGATGCACGAGCAGCTCGCCGGCGGCGAGATCGACGTGCTCACCGGCGACTACCTCGCCGAACTGACGATGCTCATCCTCGGCCGCGACCGGCTCAAGAACCCGGACCTCGGCTACGCGAAGACGTTCCTGCGCCAACTCGAGTCGACGCTGGGCATCGCACGCGAGCGCGGCGTCAAGATCGTGACCAACGCCGGTGGGCTCAACCCGGCCGGGCTGGCCGCCGCGGTGCGCACGCTCGCCGACCACCTCGGCCTCGAGGTCGCCGTCGCGCACGTCGAGGGCGACGATCTCGTGTCGCGGGCCGGCGAGCTCGGCCTCGGTGAGCCACTGGCTGCCAACGCCTACCTCGGCGCATGGGGCATCGCCGACTGCCTGGCCTCGGGTGCCGACGTCGTCGTCACCGGCCGGGTCACCGACGCCTCGCTGGTCGTCGGTCCGGCTGCCGCGTACTTCGGCTGGACGCGCACGTCCTACGACGAACTGGCCGGCGCGGTCGTCGCCGGGCACGTCATCGAGTGCGGCCCGCAGGCGACCGGCGGCAACTACGCGTTCTTCCGCGAGCTGCCCTCGCTGTCCGAGCCGCTGGGCTTCCCGATCGCCGAGGTGCACGCGGACGGGTCGTCGGTGATCACCAAGCACCCGGGCACCGGCGGCGAGGTATCGATCGGCACCGTCACCGCGCAGCTGCTCTACGAGATCGGCGGCGTGCGCTACGCCGGGCCGGATGTCACCACCCGCTTCGACACGATCTTCCTCACCCAGGAGGCGCCCGATCGGGTACGCATCGGGGGCGTGCGCGGCGAGCCGCCACCGCCGACGCTCAAGGTCGGGCTGAACACGCTCGGCGGCTTCCGCAACGAGGTCACGTTCGTGCTCACCGGCCTCGACATCGACGCGAAGGCCGATTTCGTGCGCGGCCAGCTCGCCGGGCTCGACGCGACC
>JAICKR010000131.1 GCA_025927835.1 Jatrophihabitans sp.
GCTCGTCGACGCACGGCCCGACGCCGGTGTCGCTGGGCCGCGTCATGATCACGTGCACGCCGCGCGCCCGCAGCAGCGCCGCCACGCGCAGCGCAACGTCCCAGTTGAACTCGTGCTCGGGGTAGCCGCCGTTCGTGTCCGTCCCGGTCGTGTCGCAGGCCTTGTACATGCCGTAGCCGGCCGGCACCTGCCGGTTGATCTCCGTGGTGTGGCTGGCGTCGCCGCCGTTGTGGCCGGGGTTGAGCACGACGGTCAGCCCGTGCACGGGTGGCGTCGGCAGATTCGGTGGAGTGACCTGCGTGCTCGACGCGGTGGTGTGCGTCTTCGACGTGGTCGGGTGATGCGTCGGCGCCTGCGACGAAATGTGCGGCGTCGACGGCGCGCTCGAGGTCGACGGCGCGGCCGGCGTCGACACCGGGGCCGGGGACGACGCGCCGGGCTGACCGGCCACGGACGACGTGCAACCCGCCACGAGCGCTGCAACGGCGAAGGTCAGGATCCGGCGCACCCGCCTACCCTCGCACGCCCGTCGGCAGGCTTGCGTCAGCCGTCCCGATTAGAGTTGGGCACTCCCAGCAGCAGAGCGGAAGGCAGGCCAGTGGCGCAGCGAGGAGGGTCTCACCTCGGCGGGCCGAGCAAAGGTTTCGGTGGCGGGCAGCCCAACATGGCGCAGCTCATGAAGCAGGCGCAGAAGATGCAGGAACAGCTCGAGGCGGCGCAGGCCGAACTCGCGGCGGCCGAGGTGACGGGAACGGCCGGCGGCGGTCTGGTCACGGCCACGCTCACCGGTGGCGGCGAGCTCACCGCGCTGACGATCGATCCCAAGGCCGTCGACCCCGACGACATCGAGACGCTGCAGGACCTCATCGTCGCCGCCGTCCGCGATGCTCACCGCGCGGTCGGCGAGCTCGCGAACGAGAAGATGGGACCGGTCACCGGCGGGCTGGGCGGCCTCGGCCTGCCCGGCCTGTAGGGGCGAGCCGCCCGTCATGTACGAAGGCGCAGTTCAGGACCTCATCGACGAGCTGGGCCGGCTGCCCGGCGTCGGCCCGAAGAGCGCGCAACGCATCGCCTTCCACCTGCTGGCGGCCGAGCCGGCCGACGTCGAGCAACTCGCCGCGACGCTGCTGCGGGTGAAGAACGAGGTCAAGTTCTGTTCGATCTGCGGCAACGTCGCCCAGGCGGAGGTGTGCCGCATCTGCAGCGACGCGCGCCGCGACCCGGCCGTGATCTGCGTCGTCGAGGAACCCAAGGACGTCGTGGCGATCGAGCGCACCCGCGAGTTCCGCGGCCGCTACCACGTGCTGGGCGGTGCGATCAGCCCGATCGACGGTGTCGGGCCGGACGACCTGCGCATCCGCGAGCTCATGGTGCGGCTGCGCGACGACGTGATCACCGAGCTCATCCTCGCGACCGACCCCAACCTCGAGGGCGAGGCGACGGCCCCGTACCTCGCGCGGTTGGTCAAGGACATGGGCATCACCGTCACCCGGCTGGCCAGCGGGCTCCCGGTCGGCGGTGACCTCGAGTACGCGGACGAGGTGACCCTCGGCCGCGCGTTCTCCGGTCGCCGGCGGATCGAGTAGCCGCGGTGAAAGCGTTGCTGTACTGGGCCGGCGTCTTCGTCGCGGTCGGCCTCATCGCGACCGGCGTGACGGTGGCCGTGCTCGGTTACGCCGACACCGCCGGGCCGGACGGCGCAGTGCGTGGCTACTTCGCCGCACTCACCGATGCCGACGCGCCGACCGCGCTGGCGTACGGCATGGTGCCTGACGGCTCGCACACCCTGCTGACCGATGAGGTCCTGCGGGAGCAGCAGCGCATCGCACCGCTGCAGGACGCCACGATCACCGGCGTGCGGCGGCACGGCGACACGGCCACGGTCGCGGTGCGGTACGTCCTCGCGTTCCCCGATCTGGCCCTGCCGATCTCCGCCGAGATACAGGTGCACAAGTCGTCCGGCGAATGGCGGCTCGACCGCGTCGCGATCCCGGTGCGGCTGCGTGCGAGCGAGGGCAGCCAGCGGCAGTCGGTCCTCGGCAGCGCGCTGCCGACCGGCACGGTGTTGCTGTTTCCCGGCGCTTTGCCCATCTCGCTGGACACCCGCTACCTGCAGCTCGACCCGTCCGTCGACAACGTGGCGTTCGACTCGCCGCCGCTGATCAACGTCAATCTCGCGGTCACCGCGGCGGGACGCGCGGCATTCACCCGCGCGACGCTCGCCGCGGTGCGCACCTGCGTCACCGGCCCGCGTGACCCGGCCTGTCCGCTGCCGGACGAGCGCTACGTCCCCGGCTCGGTGCGCGGCAGCGTGGACGGCGGCCTGCGTGCCACCATCGTGTCGCTCGTCCCGGGCGAAGCGGTGGGCTCCATGGATCTCACCGGCCGGGCCACCGTCGACGGCAGCTACTTGCGGCTGAACTTCCACAACCGGCAGGTGGCCGGCCACGGCCGCGTCGACATCAGCGTGCACGCGGTCGCCTACGCGGTGGCGCCGGTGCAGGTCCGTTGGGCGTCGTCATGAAGCGGGCGTGCGCCGCGCTCGGCGCCGTGCTGCTGCTCGTGGCGGTGCCCGCCGCGGCGACGCCCGGGCCGCCGGACGCGCCGGAGTACTGGTTCGACAGTTGGCAGGTCCCGTCGCTGTGGGCGGCCGGCGCGCGCGGGCAGGGCATCACGATCGCCGAGATCGACACCGGCGTGAACGCGGGGCTGCCGGAACTGTCCGGCCGCATCCTGCGCGGTGCCGACCTGGGGATGGGCGGGAACGGGCACATCGACCGGGAGAAGGACGAGTTCGGCCACGGCACGGCGATGGCCTCGATCATGGTCGCCCGTCCCGGGTTCCTCGGCATCACCGGCATCGCACCTGCGGCGAAGATCCTGCCGATCGCGGTTCCGCTCAACGGCACCACCGATGCCGGTAAGCCCGACAAGGTGCCGCAGGCGATCCGATACGCAGCCGAGCACCACGCGAAGATCATCAGCATGTCGCTGGGCGGCAAGCGGATACCCGGTGTCGATCCGAAGCCGTGCAACGACTCGGAACAGGCCGCGATCTACTACGCGCTGCGCAAGGGAGCGCTCGTCATCGCGTCGGTCGGCAACACCGGGCCGCGCAAGAACACGATCGAGGACCCGGGGGTGTGCCTCGGTGTCCTCTCGGTCGGCGCGATAGACGAGTCGGGCACCGTCGCGCCGTTCTCCGCGCGCGAGCCGTACCTCACTCTCGTCGCACCCGGCGTGAACATCCCGTCGCTGAGCCGGGTGGCCGGCCAGGCGTACGCCGGGGACGGGACGAGCCAGGCGACGGCGATCACCTCCGCGGTCGCCGCGCTCGTGTGGTCGCGCTACCCGAACCTGGACGCGCGCGACGTGTCCTCGCGCATCCTCGCCACCCTCGACAGACACCGCACGCGACCCAGCACCGCCTACGGGTACGGGATGCTGAACGCCTACGACGCGGTGACCGCGTCCGTTCCCGCCGATGCGCCCAATCCGGTGTACGACTCGGTGGCGCCGTTCATGTCGCGGGTCGACGCGCTCAACGTGCACCCCCCGTCGCGGCCGGCTCCCGCGGCGAAGCGCAGCGGGCCTTCGCTCGGCAGCTTCCACGTCGGCTCCGTCTCGCGACTCACCACCGTGCCGGTGCTCACCGGCATCGCCACGTCGGCCGCCGGCGTGCTCATGCTGTTACTGCTGTTCGGCTTCGGCATCCGCGCGCGCAGCCGGCGCAAGGTGGCCGCGGCGGTCGCCGCGGCCGCGCGCGCGGCCGAACCGATGCCCGTGCCGGCCGAGGTGTCCGAGGTGACGTGGACGGTGCAGCCGCCGGTACAGCCGCACCGTCCTCGGCCGGGCCCGGGCACCTCAGACGGCGGCCTGGCCCCGTAGCGCCCGGTTCACACCGCTGACCACGGCCCGCAGCGAGGCCTGGGTGGTCGACTCGCTCACGCCCACACCCCACATCACCCGGTCGCCGATCTCGATCTCGAGGTAGGCCGCCGCCTCGGCGTCGCGTCCGGACGTGAGCGCGTGCTCCGCGTAGTCGAGCACCCGCACGGCGATGCCGCCGAAGCCGAGGTCGACACTGGACAGCGCCTCGCAGAACGCCGCGATCGGCCCGTTGCCCAGCCCGCTGATCTCGTGCTCGACCCCGTCGAAACGCACCGTGGCGGAGATCGTCTCGATGCCTTCGCTGCTCTCCGAGGAGGTCCGGACGACCTCGAGCCGGCCCGGTGCGAGGTACTCGTCGGAGAAGATCTGCCACATGAGCGGCGCGTCGACCTCGCCGCCCTCGCCGTCGGTGTGGCGCTGGATGACATGGCTGAACTCGATCTGCAACCGGCGCGGCAGGTCGAGCTTGTGGTCGGTCTTCATGATGTAGGCGACGCCGCCCTTGCCCGACTGCGAGTTCACCCGGATAACCGCCTCGTAGGAGCGGCCGACGTCCTTCGGGTCGATCGGCAGGTAGGGGATCTCCCACTTCAACTCGCGCGCCGACAGACCTGATTGCTTGGCTCTGTCCTCCAGGTCGTCGAACCCCTTCTTGATCGCGTCCTGGTGCGAGCCGGAGAACGACGTGTACACGAGATCGCCCGCGTACGGGTGCCGCTCGTGCACGTCGATGCGGTTGCAGTACTCGGCCGTGCGCCGGATCTCGTCGATGTCCGAGAAGTCGATCATCGGGTCGATGCCCTGGCTGTAGAGATTCAGCCCGAGCGTCACCAGGTCGACGTTGCCGCTGCGCTCGCCGTTGCCGAACAGACAGCCCTCGATGCGCTGCGCGCCGGCCAGCACCGCGAGTTCGGCGTCGGCGGTCGCGGTGCCGCGGTCGTTGTGCGTGTGCACCGACAGGCAGACGAACTCGCGGCGCGAGAAGTGCCGTGACATCCATTCGATCTGGTCGGCGTACACGTTCGGCGTCGATCGCTCGACGGTGCACGGCAGGTTGAGCACGATCTCGCGCTCGGCGTCGGGCTGCCACACGTCCATGACGCCTTCGCAGATCTCGAGCGAGAAGTCGAGCTCGGTGTCCATGAAGATCTCGGGCGAGTACTCGAGCCCGAACTCGGTGTTGGGCAGGTGGATGTCCGAGTACTTCATGATCGACTGTATGCCGTCGACGGCGACCGCGCGGCACTGTGCGCGCCCGTCTCCCTCGAAGCCGAACACCACGCGACGGAACACCGGCGCCGCGGCGTTGTACATGTGGACGGTCGCCTGCTTGGCGCCGACGAGCGAGTGGATGGTGCGCTCGATGAGTTCCTCACGCGCCTGCGTCAACACCGAGATGCGCACATCGTCAGGGATGCGGTCGTTCTCGATGAGGCTGCGGACGAAGTCGAAGTCGGTCTGCGACGCGGACGGGAATCCGACCTCGATCTCCTTGTAGCCCATGCGCACCAGCAGGTCGAACATCGCGTTCTTGCGCGGCGCGTTCATCGGGTCGATGAGCGCCTGGTTGCCGTCGCGCAGGTCGGTGGACAACCAGCGCGGGGCGGCGGTAACTGACTTCGACGGCCAGGTGCGGTCCGGCAGGTCGACGGGCGGGAACGGCCGGTACCGATGACACGGCATGCCGGACGGGGCTTGCTGGAACGAGCGGGTCATGACGGTCTGCTCCTGATGATCTGTAAAGGAGATCGGTCGGCGCAGAACAACGGCCCGCGACGAGGGGCCGACCGGTTGGCTACCGGGCCTCGTCGCGGCCGCGAAGAAGCAGCGCCCGCGTCATGATGGGCCCAAGCATAGACTGCCGCGGTGCCGCGCGCGCTCATTACCGGAATCACCGGTCAGGACGGGCTCTACCTCGCCGAACTGCTCGTGTCCAAGGGCTACGAGGTCTACGGCCTGATCCGGGGCCAGAACAACCCGAAGGCCGAGCTGGTGGCGCGCACGGTCCCCGACGTCACGGTGTTGACCGGTGACCTCACCGACCTGTCGAGCCTGCTGCGGGCGCTGCAGGTCTCGCGTCCCGACGAGGTCTACAACCTGGGCGCGGTCAGCTTCGTCGCCTACTCCTGGGAGCAGGCCACCCTGACCACCGAGGTCACCGCCAAGGGCGTGCTCAACATGCTCGAGGCGATCCGGGTGTACGCGGGTTCGGACGCGCCGGCGGTGCGGTTCTACCAGGCGTCGAGCTCGGAGATGTTCGGCAAGGCGCAGCAGACCCCGCAGTCCGAGCGCACGTTGCTGTGGCCGCGCTCGCCGTACGGCGTGGCGAAGGTGTTCGGCCACTACATGACGATCAACTATCGCGAGTCGTACGGCATGCACGCGTCCAGCGGCATCCTTTTCAACCACGAGTCGCCGCGCCGCGGACCGGAGTTCGTCACGCGCAAGGTGTCCCTCGGCGTCGCCGCGATCAAGCTCGGGCTGCAGGACACGCTCGTCATGGGCAACCTCGATGCACGCCGCGACTGGGGATTCGCCGGCGACTACGTCGACGCGATGTGGCGCATGCTGCAGCAGCCGACCGGCGGCGACTTCGTGGTGGCGACGGGGGAGACGTATTCGATCCGCGATCTGCTCGACACCGCGTTTGCGGTGGCCGGCATCGACGACTGGACGCCCCACGTCGAGCAGGACCAGCGCTTCTTCCGGCCCGCCGAGATCGACGTCCTGGTCGGTGACGCCTCCCGTGCGCACGAGGTGCTGGGCTGGAAGCCGACGATCGACTTCACCGGCCTGGTGACGATGATGGTCGAGTCGGACCTCAAACGGCTGGCCGACGGTCCGGACAGCGGGCTGCGCTGATCTCGTGCGCGCGCTGATCACCGGCGTCACCGGGCAGGACGGCTGGTACCTCAGCGAACTGCTCGTCGCGCAGGGCGACGAGGTCTTCGGTGTGGTGACTGCGGACGACCCGGCGGCCGTCCCGCCCGGTGTCACCCCGCTGCACGGCGACCTGCGGCAGCGTGACTCGCTCGCCGCCGCGGTGGGCAAGGCACGGCCGGACGAGGTCTACAACCTGGCGTCGGTGTCGTCGGTCGCGATCTCCTGGCAGGAGCCGGAGTTGGTCGCCGACGTGAACGGGTTGGGCACCGTTCGACTGCTCGCCGTGCTGCGTGACAGTGACGTGCGCTTCGTACAGGCCAGCAGCGCGGAGATCTTCGGTACTGCCGCCCCGCCGCAGGACGAGTCGACACCGGTTGCGCCGACCACGCCCTACGGCGCGAGCAAGGCGTTCGCGCACCACGCGGTCGCCGCCTACCGGGAGACCGGCCTGCACGCGAGCTCGGTGATCCTGTTCAACCACGAGTCGCCGCGCCGCCCGGACACCTTCGTCACGCGCAAGATCACCAAGGCGGTGGCCGCGATCGCCGCGGGCGGTCGCGAGCCGCTGCGGCTGGGCAGCCTGGACGTGCGTCGCGACTGGGGCTATGCCCGCGATTACGCGGAGGCCATGATCCGAACGGCCCGGCACGCCGAGCCGACCGACTTCGTGATCGCCACCGGGACGAGCCACACCGTCGCAGACTTCGTCGCAACCGCCTTCGCGTGCGTGGGCATCGACGACTGGCGATCGCACGTCGTCGTCGACGACGAGCTCGCGCGGCAGGGTGATTCGCACGAACAGCGCGGCAATGCCGCAAAGGCGCGCAGTCTGCTGGGGTGGCAACCCACCGTCGAGTTCGCCGACATCGTCCGGCTCATGGTGGACAACGACATCCAGGAGCGGCAGCGGTAGCGTGCCCAACGAGCGGGGACATCGTCGGGTCGGAGGCACAGTGGCGCGCAGCGTTTCCAACTTCATCGGCGGCAAGTCGGTCGAGGCCGCCGACGGCAGACGCCTCGAGCTGGTCGATCCGTCCACCGGCGAGGTGTTCGGCTCCGCCCCGCTGTCCGGACAGGCCGACGTCGACGCCGCCTACGCGGCTGCAGCCGACGCGTTCGAGGCGTGGCGCGACAGCACCCCGAGCGACCGGCAGCGCGCACTGCTCAAGTTCGCCGACGCAATGGAGTCGCGCGCTGAGGACATCATCGCCGCCGAGTGCGAGAACACCGGCAAGCCGATCGAACTCACCCGCACCGAGGAGATGCCTCCGGCGCTCGACCAGCTCCGCTTCTTCGCCGGCGCGGCGCGGGTGCTCGAGGGCCGCAGCGCGGGGGAGTATCTCGCGGGCTACACGTCCTATGTGCGGCGCGAGCCGGTGGGAGTCGTCGGACAGGTGACGCCGTGGAACTACCCGATGATGATGGCGATCTGGAAGATCGCCCCGGCGATCGCCGCCGGCAACTGCGTCGTGCTCAAGCCGAGCGACACCACACCGGTCAGCAGCGCGTTGCTGGCCGAGATCGCGGCCGAGTTCCTGCCGCCCGGGGTGTTCAACGTCGTGTGCGGCGACCGCGACACCGGCCGGGCCATCGTGTCGCACAAGACCCCCGCCATGGTGTCGATCACCGGCTCGACCCGAGCCGGCTACGAGGTGGCCGCGGCGGCCGCGACCGACCTCAAGCGGGTGCACCTCGAACTCGGCGGCAAGGCACCGGTCGTCGTCTTCGACGACGCGGACCTCGCCGACGCGGCGGAGAACATCGCCATCGCCGGTTACTTCAACGCCGGGCAGGACTGCACCGCGGCCACGCGGGTGCTCGCCGGGCCACGCGTCGCCGACGACTTCGCCGAGGCGCTCGCCGAACAGGCGCGCAGCACCCGCACCGGCCCGCCCAGTGACGCGGACGTGCTCTACGGGCCGCTGAACAACGCCAACCAGCTCGAGCGCGTCGGCGGCATGCTCAGCCGGCTGCCCGACCACGCGACGTTGCGCGCGGGCGGGCACCGTCAGGGCGAGCGCGGCTACTTCTGGGAGCCCACCGTCGTCAGCGACCTGCAGCAGGACGACGAGGCGATCCAGCAGGAGATCTTCGGCCCGGTGATCACGGTCCAGGCCTTCACCGACGAGGACGAGGCGCTGCGTTGGGCCAACGGCGTCGAGTACGGCCTCGCGTCGTCGGTGTGGACGAAGGACCACGGGCGGGCCATGCGGATGAGCCGGGCCCTCGACTTCGGCTGCGTATGGGTGAACACGCACATCCCGCTCGTCGCCGAGATGCCGCACGGCGGCTTCAAGCACTCGGGCTACGGCAAGGACCTGTCCGTGTACGGCCTCGAGGACTACACCCGCATCAAGCACGTCATGCACAACATCGGGTCATGACAGCTGTCCGGGCGAATTCGCCCCGCGCCGGCACCGTACGCAATAGCCTCTGCGCATGAGCCATGCGATCGTCGCCGAACTGGTCGGGAACGTCATGTCCGTGGTCGTCCAAGAGGGCGCTCCGGTCAGCGCGGGCGACACGATCGTCATTCTGGAATCGATGAAGATGGAGATCCCGGTGCTCACCGAGTACGACGGCGTGGTGCGCGACCTGTCGGTGAGCGTGGGTGAGGTCGTCCAAGAGGGTGACGTGCTGGCCGTCATCGACCCCGTCCTCGCATAGGAGAGTTCGATGTCCGTACCGCAGCAACGCGCACTGAAGACC
>JAICKR010000232.1 GCA_025927835.1 Jatrophihabitans sp.
CTCCGGTCGCCAACCACACCCAGTGCGACGACAGCCGGTTGATCTCCATCATCAGCACGCGGATCAGCTGCGCGCGGCCGGGCTGCCGTGGGACCTGCGCAAGACCGAGCCCTACCTCGGCTACGAGACGTTCGACTTCGACGTGCCCACCGACGACCGCGGGGACTGCTGGTCGCGCTTCGTCGTGCGGGTCGCCGAGATGCACGAGTCGCTCAAGATCGTCGAGCAGGTGCTCGACCGGCTGGAGCCGGGGCCGACGATGATCGACGACCCGAAGATCGCCTGGCCGGCGAAGCTCTCGCTCGGCCCGGACGGCATGGGCAACTCGCTGCAGCACGTGCAGCACATCATGGGCGAATCGATGGAGGCACTGATCCATCACTTCAAACTGGTGACCGAGGGCTTCCGGGTGCCGCCCGGGCAGGTCTACACGAAGGTCGAGTCGCCGCGCGGCGAGCTGGGTGCGCACGTGGTGAGCGACGGCGGCACGCGCCCCTATCGGGTGCACTTCCGCGAGCCGTCCTTCATCAACCTGCAGTCGGTTGCGGCGCTCTCGATCGGCGGCATGGTCGCCGACGTCATCGCCTCCGTCGCGTCCATCGACCCGGTCATGGGAGGTTGCGACCGATGACATCCCTGCCGTCCGACGTGCCCTTCGGCGACCGGCAGTCACGCGAGACGCTGCCGACCAACGCCGAGGCCGGGCGGACGAACTTCCGCACGTCGGTCATCAATCTCGACCGACCCGGCGACCCGGGCGTGTTCAGCGAGAAGACGCGCACCGAGGCCGCCGAACTGATCGCGCGCTACCCCGAGGGCCAGGGCCGCTCCGCCCTGCTGCCGCTGCTGCACCTCGTGCAGTCCGAGCAGGGCCACGTGACGCCCGACGGCATTGCGTTCTGCGCCGACGTCCTCGGCATCACCAAGGCTCAGGTGGCTGCGGTCGTCACGTTCTACACGATGTACAAGCGCAGGCCGACGGGGGAGTTCCTCGTCAGCGTCTGCACCAACACGCTGTGCGCGACGCTCGGCGGGTCGGAGATCTTCGCGACGCTGCAGGAGGAACTCGGCGTCGGCAACAACGGCACGACCGCCGACGGCGCGATCACGCTCGAGCACGCCGAGTGCCTCGCAGCATGCGACTACGCGCCGGTCGTCACCGTCAACTACGAGTTCTTCGACAACCAGACCGCGGTGTCGGCGCGCCACCTCGTCGGCGAGCTGCGCCGCGGCGAGCGCCCGATGCCCACGCGGGGCGCGCCGCTGTGCACGTTCAAGCAGATCGAGCGCCAGATCGCCGGCTTCCACGACGAGGCCGCGCTGGCGCTCGACTCGCCGAGCAGCGGCGGCCCGACCGAGATCGGCGTCAAGCTCGCGATCGAGCGCGGCGACACCGCGCCGTCCTACGCGGTCGATGATCGGTCGGCGTCCGGGAACGGCGCGTCGTCGTCGACCAAGAGGCCGCAGCCGAGCTCGCACGACGCGCCGTTGAAGACGTCCGGGTCGGACAAGGCGCACCCGGCCAAGCCTGCGGGTGAGGAGGCTACGTGAGCGACGCTTGCGAGCGAACCGTGGACATCGCTTGGCTTTGCCGGCCGACGAAGGAGGTCGCGTGACTCTCACGCCCGTCCTCACGAAGCGGTTCGGCACCGACCAGCCGTGGAAGGTCGCGAACTACGAGCGCCTCGACGGCTATGCCGGGCTGCGCAAGGCGCTGGGCATGCAGCCCGACGAGATCATCGCGATGGTCAAGGAGTCGAACCTGCGCGGACGCGGTGGCGCGGGCTTCCCGACCGGCATGAAGTGGCAGTTCATTCCCCAGAACAGCCCGAAGCCGAAATACGTCGTGGTGAACGCGGACGAGGGCGAGCCGGGCACCTGCCGTGACCTGCCGCTGATGATGAACGACCCGCACTCGATGATCGAAGGCATCATCATCGCCTGCTTCGCGGTGCGCGCCGAGAGAGCGTTCGTCTACATCCGCGGCGAGGCCGTGCACGCGATCCGCCGCGTCGTCGGCGCGGTCAACGAGGCGCGGGCCAAGGGCTATCTCGGCACGAACATCCTCGGCAGCGGCTTCAACTGCGACATCGTGGTGCACGGCGGTGCCGGCGCCTACATCTGCGGCGAAGAGACCGCGTTGCTCGACTCGCTCGAGGGCCGCCGCGGCCAGCCGCGGCTCAAGCCGCCGTTCCCGGCGACGAACGGCCTCTACGACTGCCCGACCGTGGTGAACAACGTGGGCACGCTCGCCAGCGTCCCGTACATCGTGTTGGGCGGGGCCGACTGGTACAAGGCGCTCGGTCCCGAGGGCTCGCCCGGCACGTCCATCTACTCGTTGTCCGGACGGGTGCAGCACCCCGGGCAGTACGAGGCGCCGATGGGCACCACGCTGCGTGAGCTGCTCGAGCTCGCCGGCGGGATGAGCCGCGGCCGCGACCTGAAGTTCTGGACGCCCGGTGGCGCGTCCTGCCCGCTGCTGACGCAGGAGCACCTCGACCTGCCGCTCGACTTCGACTCGGTCGTCAAGGCCGGCTCGATGAACGGCACGTCCGCGGTGCAGATCTTCGACGAGGACGACTGCGTCGTGCGCGCCACGCTGCAGTGGGAGCAGTTCTTCGCGCACGAGTCGTGCGGCAAGTGCACGCCGTGCCGCGAGGGGACGTACTGGTACGTCGGCGTGTACGAGCGGCTCGAGCGTGGCGAAGGCACCGAAGAGGATCTCGAGACGCTGCTCGACCTGTCCGACAACATCCTCGGCCGCGCGTTCTGCGCGCTCGGCGACGGCGCGGTCAGCGCCGTGACCTCGTCCATCAAGTACTTCCGCGACGAGTACCTGGCCCACGTAACCGGACGCGGGTGTCCGTTCGGCGGCAGCCGCGTGCTGGCAGGAGCTCATTGATGAGCGCTCGCGCGAAGAACGACGGAGCAGAGTGATATGACCGCCGTGGAGAACAAGGAAGACCTCGTCACCGTCACCATCGACGGTCTCGAGATCTCCGTGCCCAAGGGGACGCTGGTCATCCGCGCTGCGGAGCAACTCGGCATCTCGATCCCGCGCTTCTGCGACCACCCCCTGCTCGACCCCGCGGGCGCATGCCGGCAGTGCCTCGTCGAGGTCACCGACACGGGCAACGGGCGTGGCATGCCCAAGCCCGCGGCGTCGTGCACCACCACGGTCATGCCCGGCATGGTGGTGAAGACCCAGCTCACCTCGGTGGTCGCCGACAAGGCCCAGCAGGGCATCATGGAGATGCTGCTGATCAACCACCCGCTCGACTGCCCGATCTGCGACAAGGGTGGCGAGTGCCC
>JAICKR010000250.1 GCA_025927835.1 Jatrophihabitans sp.
CTGGAATTGGCGCCCGGTACTCGATTCCAAGTGCTCGCGCCGGTCATCCGCGAGCGCAAGGGCGAGTACGTCGACCTGCTCAACGACCTGCAGATCAAGGGCTACGCACGAGCCCGCGTCGACGGCGTCGTGCACTCGCTCAGCGACCCGCCGAAGCTCAAGAAGCAGGAGAAGCACACGATCGAGGCGGTCGTCGACCGCCTCTCGGTGAAACCGTCCAGCAAGCAGCGCATCACCGACTCGATCGAGACCGCGCTCGGCCTGGCCGGCGGCGTCGTGATCCTCGACTTCGTCGATCTCGCCGAGGACGACCCGCACCGCGAGCGCCGCTTCTCCGAGCGGCTGGCGTGCCCGAACGACCACCCGCTCGCGATCGACGAGCTGGAGCCGCGCTCGTTCTCGTTCAACTCGCCGTTCGGCGCCTGCCCGGTGTGCACCGGGCTCGGCACCCGCAAGGAGGTCGACCCCGAGCTTGTCGTGCCCGACCCCGAGGCCACGCTCAACGAGGGCGCGATCGCACCGTGGGCCGGAGCGCAAACCAGTGAGTACTTCCTCCGGCTGTTGCAGGGGGTGGGCGACAGCATCGGCTTCGACCTCGACACCCCCTGGGAGGGGCTGTCCGCCCGCGCGCAGAAGGCGGTGCTGCACGGCCTCGACGAGCAGGTCCACGTCAGCTACCGCAACCGGTACGGGCGCGACCGCTCCTACTACGCGAGCTACGAGGGCGTCGTCCCGTGGATCGAGCGACGCTACGCCGAGACCGACAGCGACTACTCGCGCGAGAAGTACGAGGGCTACATGCGCGAGGTGCCGTGCCCGGCGTGCGAGGGCACCCGGCTCAAGCCGGAGATCCTCGCCGTCACGGTCGACGGCCGCTCGATCGCCGAGATCGCCGCGCTGTCCATCGGCGAGGCATCCGAATGGCTGCTGAACCTCACGCTCTCCGACCGCGACAAGATGATCGGCGAGCGGGTGCTCAAGGAGATCAACGCGCGGCTCGGCTTCCTGGTCGACGTCGGGCTGCACTACCTCTCACTCGACCGGGCCGCGGCGACGCTGGCCGGCGGCGAGGCGCAACGCATCCGGCTCGCCACCCAGATCGGTTCCGGCCTGGTGGGCGTGCTGTACGTGCTCGACGAGCCGTCGATCGGGTTGCACCAGCGCGACAACCACCGGCTCATCGAGACGCTCGTCCGGCTCAAGAAGCTCGGCAACACCCTGATCGTGGTCGAGCACGACGAGGACACCATCCGCACCGCCGACTGGGTCGTCGACATCGGGCCGCGGGCCGGCGAGCACGGCGGCCGCATCGTGGTGAGCGGCACCGTCGACGACCTCCGGGCCTCGGAGGAGTCCATCACCGGGGCATATCTGTCCGGCCGACGCGAGATCCCGGTGCCGGCGCTGCGTCGCCCGCCGCAGCCGGATCGCGAACTCGTCGTCGAGGGTGCGCGTGAGCACAATCTGCGCAACATCGATGTCGCGTTCCCGCTCGGTTGCTTCGTCTCGGTGACCGGCGTCAGCGGTTCGGGCAAGTCGAGCCTCGTCAACGACATCCTCTATGCCTCGTTGGCCAACCGGGTCAACGGCGCGAAACACCCGGTCGGGCGGCACAAGCGCGTGCGCGGCGTCGAGTTCGTCGACAAGGTGGTCGGCGTCGACCAGTCGCCGATCGGGCGCACGCCGCGCTCGAACCCGGCCACCTACACGGGTGTGTTCGACCACATCCGCAAGCTCTTCAGCGAGACCACCGAGGCGAAGGTGCGCGGCTACACGCAGGGCCGCTTCTCCTTCAACGTCAAGGGCGGCCGCTGCGAGAACTGCGCCGGCGACGGCACGATCAAGATCGAGATGAACTTCCTGCCCGACGTCTACGTGCCGTGCGAGGTCTGCAAGGGCGCGCGCTACAACCGCGAGACGCTCGAGGTGCACTACAAGGGCAAGACGATCAGCGAAGTGCTCGAGATGCCGATCGAGGAGGCCGCCGAGTTCTTC
>JAICKR010000200.1 GCA_025927835.1 Jatrophihabitans sp.
CCTGCTCGCCGGCTACGGCTGGCTGGCCGTCGCCGGAGTGCTGTGGTTGCGAACCGGGCTGTCGTCCGAGGGGCCGGGTTTCGACGCCGCCCTGCACGCTGTGTTCCTCGGTTTCGTCATCGGCATGGTGATGGCGCACGCACCGGTCATCGTGCCGGCCGTGTTCCGCGCGGCCGTGCCCTACCGCCGCCACTTCTACGCTCCCCTGATCCTGTTGCACGCCTCGCTGGTGCTGCGCGTAGTCGGCGGTGATCTGGCGGGCAACCACACCGCCTGGCAGGTCGGCGGCGTGCTCAACGAGGTCGCGCTGCTCTGCTTCCTCGCCGTCACTGTCGTCGCGGTCCGCAGCGGTCGTCGTGTGCCGTTGTCCGCCGTGTCTTCCACGTTCCGCGAGCGGCAGCTCGTGGCTGCAACACCCGCGAGAGGAACCCAACCATGACCTACGTGATCGCCGAACCGTGCGTCGATGTTCTTGACCGTGCCTGTGTCGAGGAGTGTCCGGTCGACTGCATCTACGAGGGCGAGCGCGCGCTCTACATCCACCCGGACGAATGCGTCGACTGCGGCGCGTGCGAGCCGGTGTGTCCGGTCGAAGCGATCTTCTACGAAGACGACGTGCCGACGCAATGGACGATGTTCACCGCCGACAACGCCACCTTCTTCAATGACACTCTGCCCGGCCGAGACGGCCCGCTCGGCTCCCCCGGTGGCGCTGCGAAGGTCGGCGCACTCGGCGTCGACACACCGCTCGTCGCCAGCCTGCCGGTTCGCGCCGAGGTCGAGTAGCCGTGCACGTCATCGAGTTGCTGTTCAGCGAGCCGACAGAGGCGAGCGTGACCGAGCTGCTGCGCGAGGTCATCGACCCTGAGCTCGGCATCAACATCGTCGATCTCGGGCTTCTCCGCGGTGTCGCCGTCGCCCCCGGCGGCGCCGTGCGTGTTGTCACCACCCTCACCACGCCGGCCTGTCCGCTCGGGCCCTACATCAGCGAGGAGATCACCGATCTGCTCAGCCAGGTCACCACCATCACCGACGTCGAGGTCGAGGTCGTCTGGTCCCCGCCATGGGACGCAGACCGCGACATGGCCGAGCACGCCAAGCAGATGCTGGGCTGGCGTCGCTAGCCAGTTCGTTCAAGGAGGACGCAATGCCTGTCACCGCCGACATCATCAACGCCATCACGCACCACCACACCGAACTGCAGGACGCGCTCACGACGCGGGTCGGCGCGGTCGTCACGGCCGCCCGTACCAACGGGTCCTGCGACGACCCGGTCGCGGAGCTGCGCGGGCTGCTCGCCCACGACATCGTTCCGCATGCACGCGCTGAAGAGGACGTGCTTTACGCCGCCGCCACCGCCGACACACTGCGGCCACTCGTTGCCGGCATGATCTTCGAGCACGAGACCCTGCTCGGGCTCGCCGACCGGCTCGCTGCCGTCACCACTGCGGTCGACGCGGCCGCGACTGCCTATGCGATCGAAGCCGTCTTCATCGGACACGTCCGTCGCGAGAACGAACTGTTGTTGCCCGCGCTCGCTGCCGACCCCGACGTCGACCTGCCCGCCTTGCTGCCGGTCATGGAGCAACGCTTCGCCACCTATCAGGCCGCCGCAGCCTGAGTGGTTCGGTCATGCCCGTAACCCTCACCCGCAGCCGGACCGGCGACGTCGCCGTCGTCACGATGAGCGGGGAACGGTCTCTCAAGTTCTTGTGCCGATCGCTGACGTCCGGAGCAGCGTTCGCGAGCTATCCGGCACTGTTGCTCGACGTGCGCGCCAACGGTGCCCTCGGCGCCGACACTCGCCAGGCGCTCGAGCAGGCCACGCGCAGCTGCCTGAACCGCAAGCAGTGGCTCGCCGTTGTCGACCGCGGCGACAGCATCCCGCAAGCCGTGGCGCGAGCCAGACAGTGGCACCGGCTCGTGCACCACGGGCCAGCGACCTACCTCGGTGTGGCGGCGCCGATGCCGCGTATCGCCGCCGAGCTGTGGCGGACGGCGGTCGCCGTCGTCCGCCAGGCTGCACCTGCCCGGGCTCGGGTCCCCCACTGAGCCCGGGCAGCTCTCCACACAGGACGCTGTTTGTGCGGCGTCTGCGCGGAACCCGCCTAGTGCGACGCGCCGTCGTCGAGGGCGTCCAACGCGATCGCGGCGTGCGCGTAGGCGCCGCCGGCGCGCATCTCCGCAGCAACCCAGATCGCTTCCATGATCTGCTCGTCGCTCGCGCCCTTGCGCCGGGCCAGCTTGGTGTGCCCGCGGATGCAATAAGGGCACTGCGTGGTGTGCGCGACCGCGACGGCGATCAATTGCTTGGTCACCTCCGGCAACGCACCCTCGGCAAACACCTGCTCGCTAAACGCCGTGAACGCGTCATGGATCTGCGGCGCCAACGCTTTACGCCGCGCGCTCATCGCTGCCGTCGCCGGGGGAAAGACGTCATGAGGCATGTCGCCATACTCGTCTCGTATACCGATACATGTCCAACCGGGAGGCCGCCGTGAGTGAAATCCGGCTGTCGCGCGTCTACGACCATGACCCGCACGGATCCGGCCGGGTGTTCCTCGTCGAACGGCTGTGGCCACGCGGCGTGCGCCGCGACGCACTGACCATCGACAGCTGGTGCAAGGACGCCGCACCCTCAACCGAGCTACGCAAATGGTTCAGCCACGACCCGGCGAAGTGGACCGAGTTCCGCCGCCGCTACACCGCCGAGCTCGACGCGAACCCGGACGCCTGGCAGCCCCTCGCCGCAGCCGCTCGCCGCGGCCGGCTCACCCTGCTGTACAGCTCACGCGACCGCGAGCACAACAACGCGATCGTGCTGCGCGATTACCTCTTCGCTCACACAAAGAAGGGCTGACCATGCAGAAGCTCTCGCTCGACGCGCTTGCCCGCGAACACTTGCAGCGTGCCCGTGCCGAGTCCTCCGGCCGCAGCTCCGAGACCGTGGTCGGCGGGCACGAGCACACCCTGCGGCAGACCGTCGTCGCGCTCACCGGTGGCACCACGCTCGGCGAGCACGAGAATCCTGGCGAGGCGACCGTGCATGTGCTGTCCGGCCGGGTCCGCCTCGGCGCAGGCGGCGATGCCTGGGAGGGTCGGCAGGGAGATCTCATCGTCATCCCACCGGCGCGGCATGACCTGCACGCGGTCGAGGACGCAGTGGTGCTGCTCACTGTCGCGAAGCGCTGAGTGATTTACCGATGCCTATTGTTTTTACTGACTCACGGCGTGATAATGGGTTGTGACGTCAGACGTTCGAACTGAACTGCTGGACCTGCGCGAGGAACGCGACGAGTGGCGCGAGTCCGTCGATGGGCTGATCACCGTGCACGGGCTCGACGTCGCGGCGCGCATCCTCGATGAGATGACCGCGCACGCACGGGCTCGCGGTGCACGCCCTAGCGGCGTCTCGCCCTACCGAAACACGATCCCCGCAGAGCAAACCCGCGGCTATCCCGGCGACCTGACGGTGGAAGACCGGATCGACGCCTACCTGCGCTGGAACGCCATGGCGATGGTGGTCCGGGCCAACAAGCGTCATGCCGGGCTCGGTGGTCACCTGTCGACGTACGCCTCGGCGCTCACCTTGTGGGAGGTCGGGTTCCGGCACTTCTTCCGCGGCCGTGGCACGGCCGATGCTCCGGTTGTCGCCGGAGACCAGGTGTTCTTCCAGGGCCACGCCTCACCCGGCATCTACGCCCGCGCGTTCCTCGAGGGCCGGTTGCCCGCCGACCAGCTCGACCTGTTCCGCCGCGAAGTCGCCGGTGCCGGACGCGGCCTACCGTCCTACCCGCATCCGCGCAGCATGGCCGGATTCTGGGAGTTCCCGACCGTCAGCCTCGGCATCGGCCCGCTGCACGCCGTCTACCAGGCACGGTTCAACCGCTACCTGGCCGCTCGTGGCCTCGTCGACACATCCGCGGCCCGAGTGTGGTGCTTCATCGGCGACGGTGAGACCGACGAACCGGAGACGCTCGCGGCGATCCGCCTCGCCGCCCGGGAGCACCTGGACAACCTGACCTTCGTCGTCAACGGCAACCTGCAACGCCTCGACGGACCAGTGCGCGGCAACAGTCGCATCCTCGACGAGCTCGAGGGTGTTTTCACCGGCGCCGGCTGGCACGTCGTCAAGGTGCTGTGGGCCAGCGAGTGGGAGCCACTGTTCACCGCACCCGGCGGTAACGCGCTGGTCGAGCGGCTAGAGGCGATGAACGACGGCGACCTGCAGCGGCTGACGATCCTCGACGCCGGCGAACTGCGCGACACGCTGTTCGGCGGGGTCGACTCCAGCCTTCGTGCTCTCGGTGACAACCTTACCGACACCGAACTGCTCGCGCTCCGCCGCGGCGGACACGACCCGCGCACCGTCTACGCCGCCTACGCCGACGCGGTCGCGCACCGCGGCGCACCGACAGTGGTGCTCGCCGCGACGATCAAGGGCTACGCGCTCGGCCCGAACTTCGAAGGACGCAACGCAACGCACCAGATGAAGAAGATGACAGCAGAGCAGCTGCGAATCTTCCGCGACATCCTCGACCTACCGGTCACCGACGCCGAACTGGCGGACGGGTTGCCGCCGTACCTGCAACTGCCGGACGGGTCCCCCGAGCAGCGCTACCTGCACGAGCGCAGTCGCGCGCTCGGAGGTGTGTTGCCACGCCGCCCGATGACGCCCGCATCGTTGCCCGCACAGCCCGCCGACACGGTCTTCACCGAGTTCGACGCCGGCTCCGGCAAGCACGCCGTGTCGACCACCGTCGCCTACACCCGGCTGCTGCGCTCGCTCATGCGCGACCCGGTAATCGGTGCGCGCGTCGTGCCGATCGTGCCGGACGAGGGCCGCACGTTCGGCTTCGAGGTGCTCTACAGCGAGTTCGGCATCTACGCCCCGGACGGGCAGCAATACACGCCCGTCGACGCCGACCTCCCCCTGTCCTACAAGGAAACCGCGGCCGGGCAGGTGCTGCAGGAAGGCATCACCGAAGCCGGTGGCCTCGCCGAGCTCACTGCCGCGGCAACTGCCGGCCACACCTGGGACACCGCGGTCATCCCGTTCTTCACCTATTACTCGATGTTCGGCTTCCAACGGGTGGGCGATCTC
>JAICKR010000100.1 GCA_025927835.1 Jatrophihabitans sp.
CATCTTCACGGACGTCGGCATGGTTGCTTCAAGCTCCTTACAAGGGCAATGGAGTGGGCGAGCGCGGGATCACTCGTGGACGTGCAGTGGCTTGCCGGCGAGCAGCAGGTGCGCCTCACCGAGCGCCTCGGACTGGGTCGGGTGCGGGTGGATCAGCTGGGCCACTTCACCCGGCAGGGCCTCCCAGTTGTAGATCAGCTGCGCCTCGGCGATCAGCTCGCCGACGCGGTCGCCGACGATGTGGATGCCGACCACCGGCCCGTCCTGCTGCGCGACCAGTTTCACCGCGCCCTTCGTGTTCAGGATCGCGCTGCGGCCGTTGCCCGACAGGTCGTAGGTGACGGTCTTGATGTTGTCGGCGCCGAACTTCTCCGCTGCCTGCGCCTCGGTGTAGCCGACCGAGGCGACCTCGGGCTGGCTGTAGGTGATGCGCGGGACGCCGAGGTAGTCGATCGGGACGACAGGCAGCCCCGCGATGTGCTCGGCGACAAGGATGCCCTCACCGAACCCGACGTGCGCGAGTTGCAGATGCGGGGCGCCGCCGATGGAGATGAGGTCGCCGACCGCGTACACGCCGTCGACCGAGGTGCGGCAGAACTCGTCGGTGATCACGAAGCCGCGTTCGATCGTGATGCCCTGCTCCTCGTAGCCGAGATCGGCCGATGTCGGGCCGCGCCCTACGGCCACCAGCAGGATCTCGGCCTCGAGCGTCTCGCCGCCCTCGAGCGTGACCCGCACGCCGGCGTCGGTGTGCTCGACGCCCTCGAACCGGGCGCCCACCTTGAAGCCGATGCCGCGGCGGCGGAATGCGCGCTCCAGCTGCTTGGAGTTCGCTTCGTCCTCGGTGGGGACGAGGTGCGGCAGCGCCTCGACGATGGTCACCTTCGTGCCGAAGGACGTCCACACCGATGCGAACTCGACACCGATGACGCCGCCGCCGAGCACGATCGCGGTCTCGGGCACCCGGTCGAGCTGCAGCGCGTGCTCGCTGGTGATGACACGCTGGCCGTCGACGTCGAGCCCGGGCAGCGTGCGCGAGTAGGAACCGGTGGCCAGGATCAGGTTCGTACCGGTGTAGGTGTCGCCGTTGACCGACACCGTCTTCGGGCCGGCGAGCTTGCCCTCGCCCTCGATGGTCTGGATGCCGCGGGCCTTGATGAGGCCCTGCAATCCCTTCCAGTTCTTGCCGACGACGCCGTCCTTGTACTTGTGGACGCCGGCAATGTCGATGCCTTCGAAGGTGGCGTTCACGCCGAAGGTGGCGCTCTCGCGGGCCTGGTCGGCGATCTCCCCGGCGTGCAGGAGCGCCTTGGTCGGGATGCACCCGCGGTGCAGGCAGGTGCCGCCGACCCGGTCCTTCTCGATCAGCACGACCGACTTGCCCAGCTCGGCCGCCCGTAGCGCCGCGGCGTAACCGCCGCTGCCGCCGCCGAGGATGACGAGGTCGGACTGGTTGTCTGCCACTGCTGCTCCTGCTTTCGTCGATGGCTCGGCCGAGCCCGTTCCATCTTGGCACTGTCGGGGAATGCGCTGCAGCGGCAGTGGCATACCGGTCGGTAGCGGCGCTGCTGTGCCGGTTCTGAGGCAGCGATGCGATCATTGCCGGATTCCTGCGCGGGGGCGCTGAGCAGAACGGGAGACGGGCAGTGGGGAAGCTGTTCCGCAACAAGGCGCGCCCGGGCACGTTGCGCGGGGGCACGTCGGCCGACCTCGATCATCTCGCCGACTTCGTGCGCACGCGCGAGGGCGTCGAGGCCTACCTCGAGCCGCGCACCACGGTCACCGACACCACCGTCGTGCTCGTCGCCTCGAATGGCGAATGGACGCGCCGGCGGGTGAGCGGGCCCGACGCAGCGGCGTCGTTCACGAAGAAGCAGGGCATACCGCTCTACGACGCGACCCGGGTCGGGTACCCGCAGCGCATGCGCGACTGGAGCGCGCGCCAGAAGGCGGGCGGCGTCGGCCCGGGCCTGGCCGAATCGGCCTCCTGAGCCGACGCCCGGGATGCGCTGGCGGGTCAGCCGGCGGCCAGCTGCTCCACGGCCGCGATGATCGTCCGCACGCCCGCGCCGGTGCCGCCCTTCGGCGTGTAGTCGCGCGGCCGGCCGGTGTTGAACGCGGGCCCGGCGATGTCGAGATGCACCCACGGCAGCCCGTCCGGCACGAACTCGCCGATGAAGCGCCCGCCGATGAGCATGCCGGCGAACCGGTCGGCCGGCACGTTCGCGATGTCGGCGACGGGGGAGTCGAGATCCTTGCGCAGGGCGTCGGGCAGCGGCATCGCCCACGCCGCCTCGCCGGTCGCGTTGGCCGCGGCGACCACCTCGTCGCGCCAGCCCGGCTCGCCCATCGCGCCGATGACGCGATTGCCGAGCGCGATGAGCTGCGCGCCGGTGAGCGTGGACAGTTCGATGAGCCGATCTGGCTCGTCCTCGGCGGCCCGGGTGATCGCGTCGGCGAGCACGAGCCGCCCCTCGGCGTCGGTGTCGGTGACCTCGACCGTGCTGCCGTCGCGCATCGTGAGGATGTCGGAGGGTCGGTAGGACGTGCCTGACGGCATGTTCTCCGCCATCGGCACCGTCGCGGTCAGCGCGACCGGCACCTTGAGCGCCGCGAGCGCGAGAGTGGCGGCGATGGCGGCGGCCGCCCCGCCCATGTCGGACTTCATCCAGGTGAGGTTGGCGGTCTTGAGGTTCAGCCCGCCGGAGTCGAACGTGATGCCCTTGCCCACGAGTGCCACGTGCGCGCGGGCCCGCTTGGGCCGGTAGCTGATCCGGACGAGCCGCGGCGGACGGGCACTGCCCCGGCCGACCGCGAGGATGCCGCCGTACTTGCCGCGCTTGAGGGCCCGCTCGTCGAGCACCTCGACGTCGAGCCCGCCCTCGGCGGCGAGCGCTGCGGCGCGCTCGGCGAAGGTCTGCGGGTACAGGTCGTTCGGTGGGGTATTGACGAGGTCGCGGGTGAGGTTGACCGCTTGCACGACGGTCGCCGCGCGGCGCACGTCGGCCCGCTCGCCGGTGGCGGTGCCGAGGGTGACCGTCCGCAGTGCGGCCTTGGCCGGCTTCGACTTGTACGCGGTGAACGCGTACGCGCCGAGCAGCACGCCCTCGGCGAGCGCGCCGGCCGGCGCCTCGAGCGCCACGTGGACGCGCTGGCGCCGGGTCAGCCCGCGCAGCGCGGCGCCGACGCCGCGGCGGGCCGCCTCGGCGTCGAACGGGGCGGGTCCGAGGCCGGCGGCGACCACGATCGGGAAGTCGGCGAGCCCGAGCGTGGGCAGCGTGATCACCTCGTCCGGGCTGCCCTTCGCGTTCAGTGCGCGCAGCGCCTTGCTCAGCTGCCCGCCGAGTGCCTCGTCGATCACGTCGCCGCCGGGCGCGAGCCGCGGCCCGTCCTTGCCGCGGGTGACGCCGACGACGACGGCGTCCGCGCGCGGCGGGGCGGACGGCGAGACGATCGAGACGGAAGGCATCCCGCGATGTTATGTGCCCGGTCGGTAGGTTCTGCGGCATGGCCGACCTGCTGCGCTCGCCGCTCTACGACCGACACGCCGCGCTGGGTGCCAAGCTGGCCGACTTCGGCGGCTGGGAGATGCCGATCGAGTACACCGCCAGCGGCGGCGGCGTACTCAAGGAGCACGCCGCGGTGCGCGATGCGGTGGGCGTCTTCGACGTCTCGCACCTGGGCAAGGCCACCGTGCGCGGCGCGGGTGCGCGCGACTTCGTCAACGCGTGCCTGTCGAACGATCTCGGCCGCATCGCGTCCGGGCAGGCGCAGTACACGTTGTGCTGTGACGAGTCCGGCGGTGTCGTCGACGACCTCATCGCCTACCTCGTCGGCGACGACGAGGTGTTCCTCGTCCCGAACGCGGCGAACACGGCAGAGGTGGTGCGCCGCCTGACCGCGGCTGCTCCCGACCGCATCAGCGTCGAGGGCCAGCATCGCGACTTCGGCGTGCTCGCCGTGCAAGGCCCGCGCTCCGCCGAGGTGCTCGGCCGGCTCGGGCTGCCCGTCGACCAGGACTACATGGCCTACGCCGACGCATCGTGGGACGGACGTCCGGTGCGCATCTGCCGCACCGGCTACACCGGCGAGCACGGCTACGAACTCGTCCCCCGCTGGGGCGACGTGTCCGCGCTGTGGGACGCGATCGTCGAGGAGGTGCGCGCCGCCGGCGGGATGCCGGCCGGCCTCGGCGCGCGCGACACGTTGCGCACCGAGATGGGCTACCCGCTGCACGGTCAGGACCTCTCGCTCGACATCTCCCCGCTGCAGGCGCGCGCGGGCTGGGCGGTCGGCTGGAAGAAGCCCGCCTTCTGGGGACGGGACGCACTGCTCGCGGAGAAGGCGTCCGGACCGGCGCGGGTGCTGCGCGGGCTCGAGGCCGTCGATCGCGGGATCCCGCGTGCGCACATGCCCGTCCTCACCTCCCGCGGCGACACGGTCGGCGAGGTGACCAGCGGGACGTTCTCACCCACCCGCCGGGTCGGCATCGGGCTGGCGCTGATCTCGACAGACGCCGGCGTCGAGGACGGTGACGAGCTCGAACTCGACGTGCGCGGTCGGCGCAGCAAGGTGCGGGTGGTGCGGCCGCCGTTCGTGGCGTCGCACGTCCGGTAGTTCGCCGGGGGACGTTTCAGGTCTCCTCTTCCTTGACGAGGATGTCGGCGGGCTCGGGCTCGGGCTCGATCTCGTCCGGCTCGTACCTGCGCAGCGCGAGCGCCGTCGAGTTCACGAAGGCCACGAACGGGACGGCGAGCAGCGCGCCCACGATGCCGGCGACGATCGTGCCCGTCAGCACGGACAGCGCGATCGCCAGCGGGTGGACCTCGACACTGCGGCTCATGATGAACGGCTGCAGCAGGTGCGCCTCGAGTTGCACGAGCACGATGATCGCGACGGCGACCACGATCGCCGCGGTGAGGCCGTGCTCGAGCCCGGCGACCGCGACGCACAGCGCGCCGGTGACGGTGAGGCCGATCAACGGCACGAACGAACCCAGGAAGATGAGCACGCCGAGGGCGGCGGCCAAGGGCACCTGCAGCACGAACAGCACGATCATCACCGAGACGCCGTGGAACAGCGCGATCAACACCTGCCCGCGCATGTAGCCACCGAAGGTCCGCCAGCCGGCCCGTCCTGCGAAGTCGACGCGCGGCTGAGCGGCGCGCGGGAAGAGCCGCAGGACCCAGCCCCAGATCTGCGCACCGTCACGCAGCAGGAAGAACGTCGACAGCAGGATCAGCAGCAACGCGCCGAGCGCCTCGACCACCGCGCGCACGGTTTCGATGGCGCCGCTGATCAGCTGCCCCTGATGCTTCTTGACCGTGTCGGTGATGTTGTTCGCGATCTTGTCGATGTCCGACGACTTCAGATGCAGCGGCCCGTCCCGCAGCCAGTTGCGGAACTTGGTCACGAAGTTCGAGATCTGGTCGCCCAGCTCGTTCGAGTGGTTGGAGATCTGCCAGCCGACGAACCACCCGATCCCGACGAGGATGGCGATGCCGATGAGCAGGGCCAAGGCTGAGGAGATCGACCGTGACCCGGGGATGCGCCGGAACAGGACCTCGAGCGGGTGCAGCACGGCGGTGAGGAACAGGGCGATGACGAAGGAGAACGCGACGAGCTCGATGCGCAGGAAGATCCGGGCGAGCACGTACACGCCCAAACCGATGACCAGCAGCCGCCAGGTCCAGGCCGCGGCGACGCGCACCGGCCAGGTCACCGCGTCGACGGCGCTGTCGGCCGAGGGCGGTCGATGTGGCCGCGGCCGGGGCCGCTCATCGTCGTCAGCCATCGCGTCCTCCCATCGCCACTGCCGCCCGCACCAACCCGGCGGCGAGCAGCCCCGCCGACCCGTCCGCGAGATCCGTACCCAGATCCAACAGCGGACGCAGCTCCAACCGCTCGACGGCTCGCCGGTGCGCCCGTTGCGGCGACGTGTCCGCAACCTGCCACCACTGGGTCGCGCGCGGCTGGATGTCCACGCAGAGCAACGCGGCGGCCAGCGTCGCGGTCGCGTCCAGGACGACGGGGGTGCGCCGCGCCGCCGCGCGCAGCGCGACACCGGCCGCGGCCGCGATCGCGGGGCTGTCGAGCGCCGTGAGCAGGTCGTCGGGACGGGTGCGGACCCGCTGCACCGCGCGGCGCGCGTCGCGCAGCGCCTCGGCGCGCGCGATCCACGCCGCCGAGTCGAGCGCCGCCACACCACGGGGCAGCAGCGCGACGGGTTCGGTGCCGGTGAGCAGCCCGACGAGCGTGGCTGCTGCGGGCGACGGTGACTGCCCCGCCGTGGCGAGCACGAGGAGATCGACGCCGCTCTCGATCTCGGTGTCGGTGAGTTCGGTACCGGCACTGAATGCGGCTGCCGGGTCCGCGGGTGGGGTGAGTGCGTGGACGCCGATGCCGAGGCCGGCAGCGAGATCGGTGACGGTGGGTTCGGCCGCGCCGACGATCACGCAGCGGATGCGGCGGAGCCCGCGCGGCGGATAGTGGCCCTGGGTCGCGGCGATCCACTCGATCAATTCGCCGAGCCGGCCGGCTCGCGGATCGGCGTGCTCGCGCGCGGCATCGGCGGCCTCGGCATCGACCCAGCCGACCTCTGCGCCGAGTTCGAGCAGGGCGGTCACCGGGCCAGTATGTACGCTCCGAAGCCATGACCTGGACGTGGCGCCTCGAAGACACGAAGGGCGCCGAGCTCACCAAGCCGACGTCACCCGGGCACTCGAACCAGTCCGATGCCGAGAGCTGGCTGGGTGAGCATTGGCGCGAACTCGCGACCGCCGGCGTCGCGCAAGCCACCCTCTTCGACGACGAGCGCAAGGTCTACGGACCGATGTCGCTCGCCGAGGGCTGACGGCTCAGATCGGGTCGCCGCGCTCCAGCTGCGGGCCGGGCAGTCGCCAGCGGCGGGGGAGATATGCCCGGCTGCCGGCGTAGAAGCCGATCGACATGTTGCCGCCCTGCGCCTCGCCGAAACGCGCGAGCGCGAGCGCGCGGATGCGCTTGCCGACGATGTACCACTCGACTAGCAGGGTGAGGAAGACGACGAGCACGATGAGCTGCATCGTCGGGATGATGATGCCGACGATCATGATCGGGAACAGCCAGAGCAGGTAGTTGCTCAACATCCGCTTCGAGTCGACATAGTCGCGCGCGAGCTTGCGCGTCTTGCCCTGGTCGCGGCGCGGCAGCGCGGTCGGGTCACCGGCGCGCAGCGCAGCGCGCTGTTCGGCGACGGTGCGCGTCTTGGCTGTCGGCTGCGTCGTCTTGCGCTGACTCTTGGACAGCTGCTTCTGCCGGGCGTAGGCCTCTTTGCGCGTCTTGGGCGCGCTCTGCGGCCCGCGCCGGCCCTGCGAATCGCGCCGCTTCGGCGTCGGACGCCCCTTGCGCTCACTGGCAAGGTCGTCGACTGCGTCGTCGACTGCAGGGCCGGCCTCGGACTCTACGTCGGCAGCCTTGTCGCGGCGGGAAAGTTTCATCCCGCCCAGGATACCGAGCGCCGGATCAGGTCACCCGCCGCCGAGGTTCAGGCTCTGGATGTTGCCGATCCGCGGCCGCTGGATGGTCACGCTGCGTGCCCAGGCGTAGATGCTGGCCGGGTTGAGCACGCTCTGGCAGTACACGACCGCGTTGCCGCCGACGCCGTTGAACGTCCCGGCGTTCGTGACCGTCGAGCCGGGGATGTTGTGGAAGTCGACCTTGTAGTACCCCTGCACGAGCGCACTCTGGGCGTTCTCGCCGTTGAACAGGTGGAACTGGACGAACGCCACTTTGTAGAACAGTTGCTTGCACCCGGCGCCGCCCTTGACGGTGACGTTCGGGTCGTTGTCCCACGCGTGGGCGGCCGGCGCCATCACGCCGCCGGCGAGTGCTGTCGCGGCTCCCGCGACGATCATGTTGCGTACGCGGTGCGTCTTGCGGTGTTTCCCCCTAATGCCCACTTCTGCTCCTCCGCCGTGAGTGTCCTGATGCGGATGCACCACCCCGGATCCCCGATCCGAGTACCTGATCAACGACACGCAACGGGGCAGGTGATGGGCCACGAAGCGCGTGGCACGCATTGTCAGGGCAGAGCGAGCATCCGATCGAGCGCCTGTCGCGCATGCTCGGCAATGCGCCGCTCGACGGTGATGCGGTTGACGACCTCGCCGCGCGCGAGCGACTCGAGGGAGTGCACAAGGTGGGGCAAATCGATGCGGTTCATCGTTGAGCAGTAGCAGACCGTCTTCTCGAGGAACACGACCTGCTTGTCTCGGTGCCGGTCGGCCAGCCGGCGCACCAGGTTGAGCTCGGTGCCCACCGCCCAGGACGACCCGGGCGGCGCCGCGTCGAGGGTGCGGATGATGAACTCGGTGGAGCCGACCAGGTCGGCCGCGAGCACGACGTCGTGGCGGCACTCGGGGTGTACGAGGATGTTCACGTCCGGGATGCGGCGGCGCACGTCCGCGACGTTGTCAGCGGTGAACCGGCCGTGCACCGAGCAGTGCCCCTGCCAGAGGATCATCTTCGCGTCGCGCAGCTGCTGGACGGTGAGGCCACCGTCGCGCTTGTGCGGGTTGAACACGACGCACTCGTCGAGCGGGATGCCCAACTGCAGCACGGCGGTGTTGCGGCCCAGGTGCTGGTCGGGCAGGAACAAGACCTTGTCGGCCTGGTCGAACGCCCAGCGCAGCGCGCGTTCGGCGTTCGAGGAGGTGCAGACCGCGCCGCCGTGCTCTCCGGTGAAGCCTTTGATCGCGGCGGACGAGTTCATGTAGGTGATCGGGATGGTGACGTCGGCCACACCGGCGTCGGCAAGCACGTCCCACGCCTCGACAACCTGCTGGTAGTTCGCCATGTCGGCCATCGAGCAGCCCGCGGCGAGATCGGGCAGCACCACGGCCTGGGTGTCCGCGGTGAGGATGTCGGCCGACTCGGCCATGAAGTGGACGCCGCAGAACACGATGTACTCGGCGTCGGGCTTGGCCGCGGCGTCGCGGGCGAGCTTGAACGAATCGCCCGTGACGTCGGCGAACTGGATGACCTCGTCGCGTTGGTAGTGGTGCCCGAGCACGAAAGCACGCTCGCCGAGGGTGTCGCGCGCGGCGCGGGCCCGCGCGACCAGCGACGGGTCGGATGCGGGCGGCAACTCGCCCGGGCAGTCGACCCCGCGCTCGGACGCGGCGTCGGCGCCCCGGCCCAGCAACAACAGGGCCGACGGGGTCTGCGCCGGCTCGGTGAACGTCACGCGAATGAGCCTAATTGGCGTGCCGCCGCCTCTGCCGCGGTCGTGATGATGGGTACCATGGAATAGGCGCCGAGATATGGCGGTTGCGCCGAACAGCTGAACCCGAATCGTGCTGGGAGCGACATGACGACCACCGAAACCCCCGTAGAGCTGACCTCCGCACCGGCCGACGCGCCGGCCAAGGACGTGGCGCTCACCGAGGCGGCCGCGGTCAAGGTCCGCGCGCTGCTCGACCAGGAGGGGCGCGACGACCTGCGGCTGCGCATCGCCGTCCAGCCTGGCGGCTGCTCGGGCCTGCAGTACCAGCTGTTCTTCGACGAGCGCAGCCTCGACGGCGACATCGAGCTCGACCTGCACGGCGTGCCGCTCGTCGTCGACCGGATGAGCGCGCCGTACCTCGGCGGCGCGACCGTCGACTTCACCGACACGATCGAGCAGCAGGGTTTCACGATCGACAACCCGAACGCCGGCGGCGGCTGCGCCTGCGGTAACAGCTTCTGCGGGTAAGCGCGGCTCAACCCGCAGAACCCATTTGCGTGGGTTAGCCTCTCCCGGTGCCGGTACTCGTAGCAGGGTCCATCGCGACCGACCATCTGATGAGCTTCCCTGGGAAGTTCTCCGAGCAGCTGCTCGCTGAGCACCTGCACAAGGTGTCGCTGTCCTTCCTCGTGGACGAACTCGTCGTGCGCCGCGGCGGGGTCGCGGCGAACATCGCGTTCGGCATGGGCCAGCTCGGCGGCGACGCCGTCCTCATGGGCGCGGTCGGCTCCGACTTCGACGACTACCGCGCCTGGCTGACCCGCAACGGCGTCAACTGCGACTACGTCCACGTCTCCGGCATCCATCACACGGCTCGGTTCGTCTGCACCACGGACGAGGAGATGTGCCAGATCGCCTCGTTCTACGCGGGCGCGATGAGCGAGGCACGCAACATCGAACTGGCACCGGCCTGGGACGCCACCGACGCCAACCTGGCGATCATCAGCGCCGACGACCCGCAGGCGATGGTGCGCCACAGCGGGGAATGCCGCGACCGTGGCTACCGCTTCGCCGCCGACCCGTCGCAGCAGATCGCGCGGATGACGGGCGAGGAACTGCACGGGCTCATCGAGGGCGCAGACCTGCTGTTCACGAACGACTACGAGAAGAGCCTGCTCGAGTCCAAGACCGGTCTGTCCGAGGCCGAGGTCATGGCGCGCATCAACGTCCGGGTCACCACGCTGGGCAAGAAGGGCGTCGAGATCGTCGGGCGCGATGTCGAGCCCGTCCACGTGCCGGTCGCGAAGGAGCGGCTCAAGGCCGACCCCACCGGCGTCGGCGACGGCTTCCGTGCCGGCTTCCTCACCGCGCGCGAGTGGGGCATGTCGTGGGAGCGCGCCGCGCAGGTCGGCTCATTGCTCGCCACGCTCGTGCTCGAGACCGTCGGCACGCAGGAGTACGTGGTGAAGCCCAACGACTTCGCCGACAGGCTCGCCGAGTCCTACGGCGACGAGTGCGCCGCCGAGGTGCTGCCGCACCTGGCCGTCTGACCTGATCTCACGCGGCGGTGCGCGCCGCGTAGCTCGCCAGGTTGTCGGTCAGCTCCTGCAGGAACTTGCGCAGGCCGATGCGCAGCAGCCAGCCGGTGCCCGGCGTCTTGGGCCGGAAGGTCGCCTGCCAGTGGATCTTCGTCCCGCCCGCAGCGGGCTCGAGGTCGACGTCGGCGCGGTAGTCGCGGACGGGTAGGCCGCGCAGGTGGACGTAGCCGAAGCGGCGGTCGCTGACGACAGGCTGAGCGCAAGGTGATATCGACCGCGCGCGGCGCTCGCCGACCTCGAGCTGGACGGGCTGGACGCCGCGGGCATCACCCGCGCCTTCTGGCAGCGGCTCAGTGCCCCGGACCTGGCACAGAACGAGCGGCTCTTCTTCGAGATCTACGGCCAGGCGCTGCAAGGCCGTCCAGGGGCGGTCGAACTGCTCGAGGGCATCGTCGACAACTGGCTGGTGCCCGTCGTGGCGCTGCTGCACCGCCTCGGCTTTCCCGACGAGCACGCCGCTGCGCAGGCGCGGCTCGGCCTCGCCGTCACTCGCGGGCTGCTGCTCGACCTGCTGGCCACCGGGGACCGCAAGGCCTGCGACGAGGCGATGGAGCAACACATCCGTCTCGGCGCGGCCTACCTCGCCACTCAGTGAGCACCGGCGCGGCGGCGCTGCCAGGCATTGCCCACCGCCACCGCGCCGCGCGCGAGTCGTGGCGTGCGTTGCGCCACGCGCAGGGCCAGCCGGTCGGCCGGCGTGGCGAGCGAGTCATCGGAAGCGCCCGCCACAGGTGGTCGGTGGCCGGCTAGCGCGTACAGATCCCACTTGCCCGGGACGCCCTTGAGCGCCTTGGTGCCGCGCTCCCGGAACTGGATGCCCGAGCCGAGCAGCAGGTCCTTGACGGTGCGCGACACCAGCACCTCACCAGGGCCGGCCAGCGCCGCGACCCGTGCGCCGACGTGGACGGTCATCCCGGTGATGTCCATGCCGGTGCGCTCGAGCTCACCGGTGTGCACCCCGGCGCGCACCGCGACCTGCTCCGCGTTCGACTGCGCACAGATCGACTCGGCACAGCGGACCGCGTCGCTCGCCCGGTCGAAGATGCTCAGCGTGCCGTCACCGATCACGTTGACCAACCGGCCGCCGCCGCGCTCGACGACGAGCCGGACCTGACGCTCGTGCGCGGCGCGCAGGTCGCGGTAGGCCACGTCGCCGATCCGGGTGAGCAATTCCGTCGACTTGACG